>NZ_CP078013.2:4984444-5295972 GCF_024112395.2 Pseudomonas pergaminensis
CCCGGTGACTGCCGGCTACTACACCGCCGCCTGTGTGTTCGGCGGCAGCCTGATGCGCCCGTTGGGCGGCGCCCTGGCAGATCGCTTCGGCGGGATCCGTACCCTCTTGGGCATGTACAGCGTGGCGGCGATCTGCATCGCGGCGGTGGGTTTCAACTTGCCGAGTTCCTACGCGGCACTGGCCTTGTTCGTCTGCACCATGCTCGGCCTGGGTGCCGGCAATGGCGCAGTGTTCCAATTGGTGCCGCAGCGTTTCCGTCGCGAGATCGGCGTGATGACCGGCCTGATCGGCATGGCCGGCGGCATCGGCGGCTTCGCCCTGGCGGCCGGCATGGGGGCGATCAAACAAAGCACCGGCAGTTATCAGATGGCGCTTTGGCTGTTTGCCAGCCTGGGCGTGTTGGCCTGGTTCGGCCTGCATGGCGTGAAGCGCCGTTGGAGGACCACCTGGGGCTCGGCCGCCGTGACGGCTGCACGGGTCTGATGAGCCTGCAACTGAGCGTCGCCCACGCCAGTGCCATCGGCCCACGGGCGGAAAACCAGGACGCGCTGCGAGTGGTGACGCCCGTGGCCGAACTGGCAGCCAGCAAAGGCTACCTGTGCGCCATCGCCGACGGCGTGAGCCAGTGCGCCGACGGTGGCCTGGCGGCGCGCTCGACCTTGCAGGCGTTGGCCCTGGATTACTACGCCACGCCGCAGACCTGGGGCGTGGCCCAGGCCCTGGAACGTTTGCTGCTGGCCCAGAATCGCTGGTTGCAAGCCAATGGCGGCGGCCAGCCCTTGCTGACCACCTTGAGCGCCCTGGTGTTTCGCGGCCAGCGCTTTACCCTGGCGCATGTCGGCGATTGCCGGGCCTATCGCTGGCTGGATGGCGAATTGCAGCGCCTCACGGAGGATCACGTATGGGAACAGCCGGGCATGCAGCATGTGCTCAAGCGCGCCCTTGGCCTGGATCAACACTTGGTGCTGGATTTTCTCGACGGCCAACTGCGCGAAGGCGAATGTTTCCTGCTGCTCAGTGATGGCGTGTGGGCAACGTTGGGTGATCACAGCATCCGGGCGATTCTGCGCGAACAAGCGGACTTGGAGCGGGCGGTAAACACCTTGGTGAACGCCGCACACCTGGCCGGCAGCCAGGACAATGCCAGCGCCCTGTTGGTACGCGTCGATACCCTCGGCGCGGCGACCCTCGGCGATGCCCTGGTGCAGTTGCAACAATGGCCACTGCCACCGCCCTTGAAAGCCGGGCAACATTTTGAAGGCTGGCAGGTGGAAAGCGTCTTGGCGCAAAGCCGGCAGTCATTGCTGTACCGGGTGCGGGATGCCCAGCAGCAGCCCTGGCTGCTGAAAACCCTGCCGCTGAGCCGCGACGATGACAGCGAAGCCGGCCAGGCCTTGCTGTCGGAGGAATGGTTTCTGCGCCGGGTTGCCGGGCGGGCATTTCCTGAAGTCCACTCCGGCAGCGGGCGCCAGCATTTGTACTATGTGATGCGGGAATATTCCGGCCAGACCCTGGCCGAACTGTTCCAGCATCAAGGCCCCCTGCCCCTGGCGCAATGGCAATCGATAGCCGAACGTTTGCTGCGAGCGGTGGGCATGCTGCATCGGCGGCAGATCCTGCACCGCGATATCAAGCCGGAAAACCTGCTGTTGGGGGACGACGGCGAACTGCGCGTGTTGGACTTCGGCCTGGCGTACTGTCCTGGCCTGTCGGAAGACCGCGCCCATGCGCTGCCGGGCACGCCAAGCTTTATTGCACCCGAGGCGTTCAGTGGCGACCGCCCTACGGCCCAGCAGGACTTATACAGTGTTGGCGTCTGCCTGTATTACTTGCTGACCGGGCATTACCCCTACGGCGAAATCGAAGCCTTCCAACGGCCACGGTTTACCCACCCGGTAAGCGCCAGTCGCTACCGCCCCGATCTGCCGGATTGGCTGCCTCTCAGCCTGGAACGTGCCGTGGCTGCTCAGCCAGCCCACCGTTATGAAACCGCCGAAGAGTGGCTGCGCGTGCTCGAACAAGCGGATCGCCAGGAACTGAGCATACGCCCCAGGCCCTTGCTGGAGCGTGAACCCCTAAAGGTCTGGCGCACCCTGGCACTGCTGTCGATGCTGATCAACCTGGTGCTGTTGTACTCACTTTTTCACCGCTGACGTCATCCCTGGACGAGGAACACCTTATGAATGCAAAAGTCTGGCTGGTAGGCGCAGGCCCCGGCGACCCGGAACTGTTGACCCTCAAGGCCGTGCGGGCCCTGCGCGAAGCCGATGTGGTACTGATCGATGACCTGGTCAACCCGGCGGTGCTGGAGCACGGTGTCGGAGCGCGGGTGATTACCGTGGGCAAACGCGGTGGCTGCCGATCGACCCCGCAGGCATTTATCCATCGCCTGATGTTGCGCTATGTGCGCCAGGGCAAATGCGTGGTGCGGCTCAAAGGCGGTGACCCGTGCATTTTCGGGCGCGGCGGTGAAGAAGCCCTGTGGCTGCGTGATCGGGGCGTCGAGGTGGAATTGGTCAACGGAATCACGGCGGGCCTGGCGGGCGCGACGAATTGCGCGGTGCCGTTGACGTTGCGTGGGGTGAGTCGTGGCGTGACCTTGGTCACGGCGCATACCCAGGACGACAGCCGCCTGAATTGGCGGGCCCTGGCCGAGGGCGGGACTACGTTGGTGGTGTACATGGGCGTGGCGAAGCTGGAGGAGATCCGCCAGCAATTGCTGGACGGTGGGATGGCGGCAGATATGCCGGTGGCGATGATCGAAAACGCATCGCTGCCCCAGCAACGCGAATGTCGCAGCGAGCTGGCACGTATGCATGAGGATGCACAGGCATTTGCCTTGAAGAGCCCGGCAATCCTGGTGATCGGCCGTGTCGCCGGCAGCGAACAGGCCGCATACCTCGCAGCAGCCAGTGCCTGAGGCAAATTCCAGGCGAAAAAAAGCCCGGCCTAAGCCGGGCTTTTTTCTACCACTCAGTAATTACTGAGCTTGAGCTTCTACCGACGCTTCTACGCGACGGTTAACAGCACGACCAGCTTCAGTTGCGTTGTCAGCAACTGGGCGGGATTCGCCGTAACCTACTGCGGTGATGCGGCTAGGAGCAACGCCGTCTTTAACCAGGACTTGCTTAACAGCGTCAGCACGACGCTGGGACAGCTTCTGGTTGTAAGCGTCTGGACCGACGGAGTCAGTGTGACCAGCAACTTCTACGTTGGTAGCTGGGTACTGAGCCATGAAGTCGGCCAGGTTTTTCACGTCGCCGTAGCTGTTAGGCTTAACAACCGACTTGTCGAAGTCGAACTTAACGTCCAGCTCAACACGAACAACCTGAGCAACTGGAGCTTCTGGCTCTGGAGTTGGCTCTGGAGCTGGTGCTGGGGTAGGAGCTGGAGCTACTGCGCCAGCGTTACCGCCGAAGTTCACGCCCAGGCCGACCAGTGCGGAGTAGTCCCACTTGCCGTTGTCCAGACCGTAGTCAGCTTCAACACCGGCACGAGCGTACAGGTTGTTGGTGAAGTAGTACTTCACGCCAGTACCAACGGTAGCGAAGGTAGTCTGGTCGCGACCGCTGTGGCCGTCAGCCTGAACGTTGGTACGGCTCTGGTGACCGAAACCGCCTTCTACGTATGGACGCAGGCTGTCTACGCCAGCTTGACCGAAGTGATACTGGGCAACCAGGCTGCCGGTATCGCCTTTGATCTTCTGGTTACCAGTACCGTCGTTCGAACGGGTGTGGTTGGTCTTGTCGTAGGACAGGTTCAAGGACAGGTCGTCGGTCAGGAAGTAACCGATGCGAGCGCCAGGATTGAAGCCGTCTTCGATGTGCTTGACGCTATCGTTGTACTGCTTCTTGTAGAACAGCTCGCCTTCAACTGCGCCTTGGCCTTGTGCCAGAACGCCGAAAGAAGTAGCGGCAATAAGAGAACCAATGGCCAAGCCCAAGGTGTTTTTCAGTTTCATCCGTTAAATCCCCATCTGGTGATTGTAAAGCAGTCCCACAAACCGGGGGACAACTCGGCGACAAGTCTAACAGAACTTGCCTACACGTAAGAGATATTTGCCACGCACTAAGTTTCAGTCTCGCCCGCAAATTTCTCACGTAATTTATCAAGAGCACGTTTGTAACGCATTTTTGTAGCACTCAAACCCATGTGCATGATGTCAGCGATTTCCTGAAATTCCAGCTCTGCGACAAATCGTAGCACCAGAATTTCCCGGTCAATCGGGTTCACATACACCAACCAGCGATCAAGTCCGCCCTTCTCCTCGGGTGCCGGCGCCTTTTCTTCAGACGCCTCCTCAAGGGGGTCAAGACTCAATGCGTCCATCAAGCGACGCTTTCGCCGTTCCTTCCGATACTGCGTGATGCACTCGTTGTACGTGATGCTGTACAGCCACGTCTTGAACTTCGATTTGCCCTCGAAGTTCTTCAGGCCGTACAGCACCTTGAGCATCACTTCCTGACAGACATCATCCGCATCTCTATCGTTCCCTAAATACCTTGAACAAACGTTGAACAAAGTGCGTTGATATCTGCGCATCAATTCTTCGTACGCGCGTGTTACGTGAAACAGCTCCGTGTGCGAGCGCGCGACCAACTCCTCATCAGAGAGCTCACGGGGGTCATAGCGCGTGGACAGCGTTTGGGCTTTATTCAAAACAAGTCGTGCCGACAGTCAGGTCAATGTCCGCCACAACCCGGTCAGCCGGGCCAGCGGCGGCGTACATTAGCAGGGTTTGCCGGTTTAGCGGCTACTGACCTGCTGCTCCAGGAGAATCCGATTGGACAGCGACACCAGGTCGCCGTCATCGGTCAGCACCGTCGTCTTGACGGTACCGATCTCCTCGATTTGCCCTTCGACCTCGCCCACACGCACCTGTTGCCCAACCTGATACAACTCACGCACGTAGATTCCCGCAAGAATCTGACCGGCAATTTCCCGGCTTCCCAAGCCCATGGCCAGCGCAACGGCCAGACCAACGGTAATCAAAACGATCACAATTACATGGTTGAGCAGGTCAGTCTTGACCTCCAACTGGCTGATCGCGACCGAAATACTAATGATGATCACCAGGCCCTGGGCAATTCGTCCCAGGCCGGCAGCATAGTCCAGCCCCACGCCTTCGGCGGCGCCGCGTACCAGCCCATTGGCCAGTTGCGCCAGCAAAACGCCTACCAGCAGTACCAGCGCGCCGCCGAAAACCTTCGGCAAATACAGCGCCAGCATGTCGAGCGTAGCTGAAACTCGCTCAAGTCCAAGGGATTGAGCCGCAGAAACCAGAAAAATCAGCAAAACAAACCAATAAACGATCTTGCCGATCAATGTCGAGATCGGTACTTGCAGGCCTGCACGCCCCAGCAGCTTGGTCAGGCCGGTGCCTGCCATCAGACGATCGAGGCCCAGTTTTGCGAGCAATTTGGACAGCAGGGTGTCGAGCAGCTTGGCCACGACAAAGCCCAGCAACACCAGTACCAGGGCACCAAACAGGTTGGGAATGAAATTCGCCACCTTGGTCCACAATGCGGTCATCGCAGTGACCAGGCTCTGGGTCCAGAGATCAAGTTCCATATTCAATCAGCCTTATCAGCAGTGCGAGCAAGAGGTTTACGACGGGAAACGGGCGATACATGGGCCGAACCGTTGTTCAGGGCCATCATCAGCGCCGGTACCCAGCGGCCGAGCAGACCGAACAGGTCTCCCGCACCGACCTGGCGGTTGGCGGTTTTCAACACGCGGCCCAGGCAGGCATCGTCGTCGCGGTTGGACGGCGAGGCATTGAGCATGTCACGCAAAGACTGTTCGAACGGATCGTGCATAAAGACCTCTCGCAAGTGATTTAAAAGACGAGGGTAAATTTCTTGGGGTCACATAAGACCTTTCCTACGTTCAGGTCATATTCAGGTCAAACCCAGCGCAATCGTCGAAAAAGCCACCATTGTCCCAGCGCCACCGAGACCATCAACAGGCAGGCAATCATGAATCCATAAGGGCTGGCAGAGAACGGAATCCCACCCACATTGATACCCAGCAGGCCGGTGAGAAAACTCATCGGCAGGAAGATCCCGGTGATGATCCCGAAGCGGTACATGGTGCGGTTCATGCGCACGCTCAAGCGCCGGTCTTCGGCCTCAAGCACAAGCCCCACGCGCTCTCGAGTCAATTCGAGCTCTTCCAAATAGCGGGTCAGGCTGTTGTTCAATTCGTTCCAATAGTCGGCATCGTCATCACAGAACCACGGCAGTTTGATCCGCGTAAGCTGGGCAAAAATATCCCGCTGCGGGGCGAGGAAACGTTTCAGCCCGGCCGCTCGCCGACGGATCTGCAAGACGCTGCCATGTTCCGGAGTATACCGTTCGTCGGTATCGAGTTTTTCTTCCTCTGTATCGACGATTTCAGACAGGTCACTGACCAGATCCTGCACTTTATTGGTCAGGTACTGAGCCATATAAAGGATGAGTTCGGAGGCGGTCTTCGGCCCCTTGCCATCCGCCAGCTGTACCAGCAATTCATCGGTGGCGCGCAACGGACGCAGGCGCAGGGAAATCACCCGGCTTGCTGCGGCGAAGATACGCACGGACACCATGTCTTCCGGCTCAGCCCCCGGGTTGAGGTTGACGCCGCGCAGGAACAACAGCAATTCCGCGTCCGGCAGTGGCAACAGGCGCGGGCGGGTGTTTTCCTCCAGCAGCAGGTCACAGGCGAATTCGCTCAAGCCGCTGGATTTGCGCAGCCAGGTCTGGGTCTGCGGGTGGCTGCGATCCCAGTGCAGCCACAGGCTTTCCTGGGGCTGCAGTTGCAAGTCGTCGAGCTCTGTCCGGGCAATCGAACGCGCACCGCCTTTACCGTCCAGCACCAGGGCATGCACCAGCCCCCATTGCGCGTTTTCTTCCTCGAACATCCTCACCCCGTCGGTTACAGCAGTTTATTCAGGCATTTTCAGCGGGCTGGGCGACACAATCACGCCGTTATTGTCGGCGTAGATGTACTCACCCGGGCGGAACGTCACGCCTGCAAACGTGACCACTACGTTCAGATCGCCGATTCCACGCTTGTCGGTCTTCATCGGGTGACTGGCCAAGGCCTGCACGCCAAGGTCGGTCTGGGCGATGACGTCCACATCACGAATGCAGCCGTAGATCACCAGCCCTTCCCAGCCGTTTTTCGCGGCTTTCTCGGCGATCATGTCGCCCAGCAACGCGCGGCGCAGGGAACCCCCACCGTCGACCACCAGCACCTTGCCAGCGCCAGGCTGGTCGGCCTGTTCCTTGACCAGCGAGTTATCTTCGAAGCATTTGATGGTGACAATCTCACCGCCGAAGGAGTCTCGGCCGCCGAAGTTGCTGAACATCGGTTCGAGCACCTGCACCAGGTCCGGGTAGGCGTCGCACAGGTCGGGGGTCACGTAATGGTTCATTGAAAAATTCCTTTCTGTCAAAGAAGTGTCTTTCGAAAGAAGCGCCAGCCCAGGCAGGTGCGAAACATCCCATCCGCTTCGCCGCAACGCAATAGCCACTGCGCGACTGAATATGACCAGAAGCGTTTAACGCGTCATATCTTAGCCGCAACCACACACGAGTGAAACGCCCTTGGCAGAGCACTGCCTCAAACCGTGGCCAACACCTCGGCCTGTGCGCCGAACAGCGGTGTGAGCGGGTCTTTCAGCCATTGCGCCACCAGCGGCCACACTTCGGCCTGGGCGGCTTTGCTGACGAGCATTTCAACGTGCCCGAAATCCTCGGTAAAACCTTGCTGGCGGCCGAGGCACAGGTATTGACGGTGCTCGGAACCGACCTGCTCGAACAGCTTGCGACACGCCCAATCGGGGTCCTGATGGTCGCCGGCAGCACTGACCGCCAACAACGGCACATCAACGCTTGCCAGGCCTTCCCACCAGTCGTTTTTCCCTTCGCCAAAACGGCCAAACAGGCCATTCCAGCGCATGGCTTCGATCAACACGCCCGCAGGCTCGTCTTCCGGGCCACGCTTGAACCGCGAGCCGGATAATTCGCCGAAGCGCCTCAGGAGCAAGCGGCCCGTCCATTCCACCGGCGGTACTTTCAACGGCCAGTGGGTGCGACTGACCTGGCAGCCAAACAGGGCCACCGACGCCACTGCAGGCGCGCCAAGGTGCTGCCCGCCCAGTGCCGCAGCCAGGGTCGTGCCGCCCAGGGAATGGCCGATCCAGTGGGGAATCTGCGCGCTTTGCTCACGCACAAATGCGCCAATGGCCGGCAAGTCGTAGCGCGCATAGTCGGCGACACGATTGCGGGTGTAGTCGTGATTGCGCTTGGACAACCCATGGCCACGCATTTCCGGGATCCACACATCAAACCCCTGGCGCGCCAGGTAGGCACCCAGGCCGATCCCTTTGGGCGAATACCAGAAGCGCCGATTGGAAAAACTGCCGTGCAACAAAATGACCGGTATGCCCCGGTTTTCCGGGACATCGGCCAGGCCCAAGCGGGTAACGGCCAGTTCGACGGTGCCGTCAGGGCTGTTACCGGGCTTGAGGCGGTACACGTCTTCACTCAGGTCGCCACGACGTTCAGCGCTGATCAGGGCGACGGGAAACAGGTTGCTGCTGCTTTGCATAATGCTCTTGCACAAAAAAGGGCGGCGTCCGGAAGGAGTTCCGCCCTGCACAGATAAGAATGCCGGTCACCCTCGACAGGTGACCGGCACTTTTGACGTGACGATCTTAGGCGGACGCTTGGCCTTCCGCCAGGAAGAACCAGGTTTCCAGCACGGAATCGGGGTTCAGCGAGACGCTTTCGATGCCCTGTTCCATCAGCCATTTGGCCAGGTCTGGGTGGTCGGAAGGGCCTTGGCCGCAGATACCGATGTACTTGCCGGCCTTGTTACAGGCCTGGATGGCGTTGGCCAGCAGCTTCTTGACCGCTGGGTTACGCTCATCGAACAGGTGCGCGATGATCCCGGAGTCGCGGTCCAGGCCCAGGGTGAGCTGGGTCAGGTCGTTGGAGCCGATGGAGAAACCGTCGAAGAATTCCAGGAACTCTTCCGCGAGGATGGCGTTGGACGGCAGTTCGCACATCATGATGACGCGCAGGCCGTTGTCGCCACGGGACAGGCCGTTTTCAGCCAGCAGGTCGACCACTTGGCTTGCCTCGCCCAGGGTGCGCACGAACGGCACCATGATCTCGACGTTGGTCAGGCCCATCTCGTTGCGCACGCGTTTGAGGGCGCGGCATTCGAGTTCGAAGCAGTCACGGAACGCTTCGCTGATGTAACGCGAGGCGCCACGGAAGCCCAGCATCGGGTTTTCTTCTTCCGGCTCGTAGAGCTTGCCGCCGATCAGGTTGGCGTATTCGTTGGACTTGAAGTCCGACAGGCGCACGATGACCTTTTTCGGGTAGAACGCCGCCGCCAGGGTGCTGATGCCTTCCACCAGCTTCTCGACGTAGAAGCCCACCGGGTCGTTGTAGCCGGCGATACGCTTGTCGACGCTTTCCTTGATGTCCAGCGGCAGGCCGTCGTAGTTCAACAGGGCCTTGGGGTGCACGCCGATCATGCGGTTGATGATGAACTCCAGGCGGGCCAGGCCCACACCGGCATTCGGCAACTGCGCGAAGTCGAAGGCACGGTCCGGGTTGCCGACGTTCATCATGATCTTGAACGGCAGGTCCGGCATGGCATCGATGGAGTTCTGCTTGATGTCGAAGCCCAGCTCGCCTTCAAAGATGAAGCCGGTGTCGCCTTCGGCGCAGGAAACAGTGACGCCTTGGCCGTCTTTCAACAGCTGGGTCGCGTTGCCGCAGCCCACGACTGCAGGGATGCCCAGCTCACGGGCGATGATCGCCGCGTGGCAGGTACGCCCGCCACGGTTGGTGACGATGGCGCTGGCGCGTTTCATCACCGGTTCCCAGTCCGGGTCGGTCATGTCGGAGACCAGAACGTCGCCTGGCTGGACTTTGTCCATTTCGGACACGTCCTTGATGATCCGCACCTTGCCTGCGCCGATGCGCTGGCCAATGGCACGGCCTTCCACCAGCACAGTACCGGTTTCTTTCAGCAGGTAGCGTTCCATGACGTTGGCCGAAGTACGGCTCTTCACGGTTTCCGGACGGGCCTGCACGATGTAGAGCTTGCCGTCGTCACCGTCCTTGGCCCATTCGATGTCCATCGGGCACTTGTAGTGCTTTTCGATGATCATCGCTTGCTTGGCCAACTCGCTGACTTCGGCGTCGGTCAGGCAGAAACGCGCGCGCTCGGCCTTGTCGACTTCAACGGTTTTAACCGAGCGACCGGCCTTGGCCTCGTCGCCGTAGATCATCTTGATAGCCTTGCTGCCTAGGTTGCGGCGCAAAATGGCCGGGCGACCGGCTTCAAGGGTGTGCTTGTGCACGTAGAATTCGTCGGGGTTGACCGCACCTTGTACGACGGTTTCACCCAGGCCGTAGGCGCCGGTGATAAACACCACGTCACGGAAGCCCGATTCGGTATCGAGGGTGAACATCACGCCGGCGGTGCCGGTTTCCGAACGCACCATGCGCTGCACGCCGGCAGACAGGGCCACCAGCTTGTGGTCGAAACCCTGGTGCACACGGTAGGAAATCGCACGGTCGTTAAACAGCGAGGCAAACACTTCCTTGGCCGCGCGGATCACGTTTTCCACGCCGCGGATGTTCAGGAAGGTTTCTTGCTGGCCGGCGAAGGAGGCATCCGGCAAGTCTTCGGCAGTGGCCGAAGAGCGCACGGCAACGGCCATGTCCGGATTGCCAGCCGACAGGGTGGCGAAGGCGGTACGGATTTCTTCGTTGAGCTTCTCGGGGAACTCGGCCTCCATGATCCATTGGCGGATCTGGGCACCGGTCTTGGCCAGGGCATTGACGTCATCGACGTCCAGGGCGTCCAGCGCGGCGTGGATCTGAGCGTTGAGGCCGCTCAGTTCGAGGAAATCGCGGTAAGCCTGGGCCGTGGTGGCGAAACCACCGGGCACCGACACACCAGCGCCTGCAAGATTACTGATCATCTCGCCGAGGGATGCGTTCTTGCCCCCCACGTGCTCTACATCATGGACGCCGAGCTTATCGAGGGAAACTACGTACTCTACCAAGGTGATCTCTCCACTTTCTGTGTTGGAAAAGCTCAGGACGCCGGCTGCTCAGTAGGAGCGTTCGCCAGCGCTTGTGGCCTGGACCTGGAAAATAAGTGAGAATGCGGCCCACTGCGGGACGGCAAAATCGCGCCTATCATATCCAAGATTCGCCATCAGCTTAAGGCCCAGGGCTCAAATGAAACGATCTGCTTTCTTTATCTCCGACGGCACCGGCATCACAGCCGAAACACTGGGTCAAAGCCTGCTCGCGCAGTTCGAAAACATTACCTTCGCCAAATTCACGCGGCCCTATATCGACAGCGTGGATAAAGCGCGGGCCATGGTACAACAAATCAATCTGGCGGCTGAAAAAGACGGTTTTCGACCGATCATTTTCGACACCATCGTCAATCAAGACATCCGTGAGATTCTCGCAACGTCGAATGGTTTCATGATCGACATTTTCTCGACCTTCCTGGCGCCGCTCGAGCAGGAGTTGAGTGAACACTCGTCTTATTCGGTCGGAAAGTCCCATTCCATCGGGCATAACTCCAATTATATGGAGCGTATCGAGGCGGTGAACTTTGCCCTCGACAACGACGACGGCGCCCGCACCCACTACTACGACAAGGCCGACTTGATCCTGGTCGGCGTATCGCGCTGCGGCAAAACGCCCACCTGCCTGTACATGGCCATGCAATTCGGTATCCGCGCCGCCAACTACCCGTTGACCGAGGACGACATGGAGCACCTGACGCTCCCGGCCGCCCTGCGCGCGCATTCGCACAAGTTGTTCGGCCTGACCATCGATCCGGACCGGCTGACGGCGATCCGCAATGAGCGCAAGCCCAACAGCCGCTATTCGAGCTATGCCCAGTGCGAGTTCGAAGTGCGTGAGGTAGAAAATCTGTTCCGTCGCGAGAATATTGCGCACATCAATTCCACGCATTTTTCGGTGGAGGAGATTTCGGCGAAGATTTTGGTGGAGAAAGGCGTGGAGCGGCGCTTCAAATAATGTTGTCGCCTATTACTTTGTGGTGAGCGAGCTTGCCTCGCGCGGGGCAAGCCCGCTCACCACAAGGATCAAGGCCTACAACTGAAACCTCCCTCCCCCCTGCCCCAACGCCGTCGCCAGCGCATCAAACCCCGCCCGCAACAACTGATCATCCCCCGAGGTGTTGCAGATGCTCGCCCGAATAAACTGCGGCACTGCCGTCTGCCCCACGGCAAAGGCTTCAGCGGTGGCGATCAGGTAATTATTCTGCTTGAGCTCCGCCTCGATTTCCGACGCACGCCACGGCTCCGGCACTTCAATCCAGAAATGCGGACTATTGAGATGGGTGCGGTACTCCAACCCTGTCAGCAGGTCGCGCACCAGGGCCTTGCGTCGACTGATCTCATTGATCTGCTGGCGCAGCAGGTATTCCGCCGTGCCGTTTTCGATCCACTGGGTGGCCAGCTCAAGGGTGACGGGCGTGGCCATCCAGCAGGTCGAACGCAGGGCCGCCGAAATACGGCTGACCAACGCCGGCGGCGCATGCACATAGCCCACGCGCAGCCCGGCGGACACCGCCTTGCTCAGGCTGCTGATCAGAATCGTACGCTCAGGGGCGAAATGGCTGAGGGGCGGCGGCCGGTCTTCCACCAATACACCGTGAGCTTCATCCTCAAGAATCAGCAGATTGTGTTCGCGACACACTTTGGCCAGCGCTTCGCGACGCGCCACCGAGAGCACGGCGGTAGTGGGGTTCTGGATGGTCGGCGTGCAGTACAGCGCTGAAATTCGGTGATTACGACAGACTTCGTCCAGCGCGCTCGGCAGCACGCCCTCCTCGTCCATCTCCAGGCCGATCAGGCGGATGCCCAACATGCGCGCGGCCGTTATCAGGCCAGGGTAAGTCAGTTGCTCAGTGACCACCGTATCGCCCGCCCGTAACAGCGCCATCATCGCGCACAGCAAGCCATGCTGGCCGCCATTGACGCAGATGACCTGCTCGGGAATCGGATGAAAATCGCGCTGCACCAGCCATTGCGCGCCCGCTTCACGGTAGCGCGGCAGACCGGCGTCCGGAGTGTAGGCACTGATGTCCTGGAGGAACTTGGCGTTGGTCGACAGGGTTTGGAAGCTCTGGGCCAGGAATACCGTCTCCTGCCCCGGGATGTGCATGTTTCGGCTCATGTCGAAGTACTGGCGCGGCTCTTCGCTGAAGTTGCGAAACCCTTCATCGCGCTGGCGCTCCATCCCACGCTTGCGCACGAAAGTGCCGTCACCGACCCGCGCCACAACCAACCCCAGGCGTTCCAGTTCGCCGTAGGCTCGACTGATGGTGCCAATCGTCACACCCAGGTTGTCGGAAAGCACCCGATGAGGCGGCAGTTTTCTTCCCGGTTCAATCAAGCCTTCGAGGATGCCCCGTTCCATGACATCGGACAGGCGCTTGTACTTCACGCCCTGCCCGTTGGACAACCCCTCACGCATAATTGACACCATGTCAATATTTGTTTTGACAGCCATCTTTCGCCCTAATAGTGTGCTTTTACGGGTTCAATCGCCGAATTTTACAACTCATTACAAGCTCAATATAGAGTTCAATTCCGGCTCAGGGAAGCAATAAACGATGCCAATATCCGCCGTTCTCGAAAATACCGCCAAGACAAAATCCCAAAAACAGTGGCTGGCCGGGCTGATCACCAGTGTGATGTTCCTGATCGTGTGCCTGAGTTGGGGCACCACGTGGCTGGGGATCAAGATTGCCGTGGAGAGCGTGCCGCCATTGACGTCCGCCGGCCTACGCTTTCTCATCGCCTTCCCGCTGTTCCTGTGTTTTGCCATGGTACGCCGCGAGCCGATCCTGTTTCCCCGCGAGAGCCGCTGGTTCTTCGTGTTCGTCACCCTCTCCTACTTCAGCGTGCCCTACTACCTGCTCAACTATGGCGAGATGCATGTCTCGTCCGGCCTGACCGCGCTGCTGTTCAGCTGTATGCCGGTATTCATCCTGATTTTCTCCGCGCTGTTCCTGCGCGAACGCATCTACTTTTCCCAAGTGGTTGGCATCGGTATCGGCTTCGGCAGCCTCTACATGATCATCAAGAGCCAGGGCCTGCACCTGGACCACGCCGAGTTCTTCGGGGTGCTGGCGATTCTGACCGCCGCGATCATGCATGCCTTGTGCTATGTCATTACCAAGCAGAAAGGCAGCGCCATCAGTGTGATCACCTACAACACCCTGCCCATCGGCATTGCCGGGCTGATGCTGTTCGTCGCCGGGCTGTGGTTTGAAGCGCCGACCTTCGACGCCATCACCCTGCGCTCCTGGGGCGCACTGTTCTACCTGGGGCTGGTGGCCTCAGTGGGCGGGTTCATCGTGTATTTCATGCTGCTCAAGCGTTTGAGCCCGATCATCCTGTCATTCGTGTTCATCATCTTCCCGGTGTTCGCCGTGATCATTGGCGCCTGGTACGAAGGCGTATCGATTTCCCGCGACCTGATGCTGTACTCGGCCATCCTGCTGGCCGGCTTTGCGATCACCAAGTTGCCGGTTGAAAAACTCCTGGCCAAGAAAAATTGACCTCTTTACAACAACGCGAGAGCCACATGGACGTCCTCCGCCCCTCCGCCCTGGAACAGATCTACGCCCACGCCAGCCGCAGCTACCCCGAGGAATGCTGCGGTTTTATCTTCGCCGACGGCAGCGTGTACCTGGGCAGCAATATCCAGAATGAACTGCACCGCAAGAACCCCGAGATGTACCCGCGCAGCGCGGCCAACGGCTACACGTTCTCGGTGGCCGACACCCTGCTGATGAACAAGGCGTTTCGCAGCGACAACCCGGTGGTGGTGATCTACCACTCCCACCCGGATGTCGGTGCCTATTTCAGCGACGAAGACCAGGACAAGGCGCTGTTCATGGGCGAGCCGATCTACCCCGTCAGCTACCTGGTGGTAGACGTTCGCCAGGGCCAGGCCCTGGGCTCCAAGCTGTTTGCCTGGGATGGCAAGCATTTCGCCCTTAACCCTTTCAACGACCTGCACACGGAGTTGTCCATGAACGCTGTCTCTTTCCCCGACATTCTGGTTCGCGTGGCCAAGCTGCCGGAATCGACCCTCGAGGGCACCGGATCGACATTGCGCGAAGTCATTGAAAACCTCTGCAGCAGCCACCCGCAATTGCGCCCGCACCTGTTCCACGAGAAGAACAACCAGCTCAAGGAACACTTCCTGTTTACCGCCGAGGAAGCACTGATCGACGCCGACGAGCCCTTGCCGCAAAAAGCCAGAATCGAAGTTTTGCTCGCCACCTCCGGCGGCATGGATGTCGACACACTGAGCAACGAAGAGGTACAGCGCTACGTACGCCACATCACCCTGCCCGGCGTCGGTCGCGAAGGCCAGTTGAACCTCAAGAAAGCCAAGGTACTGATCATCGGCACCGGTGGCCTCGGCTCGCCGATCAGCCTGTACCTGGCCGCCGCCGGTATCGGCACCCTGGGGCTGGTGGACTTTGATGTGGTGGAAAGCAGCAACCTGCAACGCCAGATCGTCCACGGCAACAGCACCCTCGGCATGCCCAAAGTCGAATCCGCCAAGCAGCGCCTGCAAGACCTCAACCGCCATATCCAGATCAACGCCCACGACACCGCGCTGAATGCCGACAACGCCCTGGAACTGGTAGGCGCCTACGACCTGGTGATCGACGGCACCGACAACTTCGATACTCGCTACCTGGTCAACGATGCTTGCGTGCAACTCGGCAAGCCCTTGGTGTACGGCGCCATCTACCGCTTCGACGGGCAGATCAGCGTGCTCAACTATCAAGGCGGGCCGTGCTACCGCTGCCTGTTTCCGAGCGCGCCGCCCGCCGAGCTGGCGCCCAATTGCAGCGCCGGTGGCGTGATCGGCGTGCTGCCCGGTGTGGTCGGGATGATCCAGGCCACCGAGGCAATCAAGTTGCTGATTGGCATCGGCGAACCGCTGTCAGGCCGCTTGATGCGCTTCGATGCACTGGCGATGAAGTTCAGCGAGATCCGCTTCAAGCGCCGCGCCGATTGCCCCTGCTGCTCCGAAGCGCGCCACAACGAGACCCTGGCGCCCGCCGTGTGCGCAGATGCCGTGTCCACCCAACCGTCCCTGGCCGAAGAGCGCTACATCAAGCCCCGGGTGCTCAAGCAGGTTCTGGAACACCACAGCAGCGCCGATGTGCTGCTGGATGTGCGCGATGCCAGCGAACTGGAAGTGTGCAAATTGCCGGGCGTGGTGCATATCCCCCTGGCCGAACTGGACGGCCACCTCGACAGCCTCAGCCGGGACAACACCCACTACCTGATCTGCTACGCCGGCACCCGCGCCGAGCAAGCCGCCAGTACCTTGCTGGCGGCCGGGTTCGCCAACACCAAAGTCCTGCAAGGCGGCATGAAGCATTGGGTACGCGACGTCGAACCCGACATGCCTTTGTATTGAGCCGAGGATTGAATGATGTTGCATAACTCCATTCTCGAGGTGATCGGCCAAACGCCGATCGTGCGCCTGGCGCAGTTCTCCGAAGACCTCGGCATCGAGGTCTACGCCAAGCTCGAATCCCTCAACCCGGGCGGCAGCCATAAGGCGCGCATCGCCTTGGGCATGATCCTCGACGCCGAGCGCCGGGGCGTGCTGATCCGTGATTCCGGGCAAACCATCATCGAGCCCAGCGGCGGCAACACCGGCATCGGCTTGGTGATGGCGGGCAATGTGTTGGGCTACAAGGTGGTGCTGGTGATCCCCGACAACTACAGCCCCGAAAAACAGAAACTGCTGCGCCTGTACGGTGCCAGGGTGGTGCTGTCGGACAGCCGACTGGGCAACAACTCCCACGGTGAAAAGTGCATGGAACTGCAGCTGGAAAACCCCAGCTACGTGATGCTCAACCAGCAGCGCAATGGCGCCAATCCGCAGACCCACCGCGATACCACAGCCCCCGAAATCCTGCGTGCCTTCGCTGATCGCCGAGTGGATTACTTCGTCAGCGGCATCGGTACCGGCGGGCATATCACCGGCATCGGCGAGACCCTGAAAGCGGCCTGGCCTGGCCTGCGCGTCATGGGCGTGGAACCGGAAGAATGCGACCTGCTGAAAGACCAGCACGCGCCCCATCATATCCAGGGCCTGTCGATCGGTTTGATCCCGAGCATCCTCAACCTGGATGTGATCGACGGCATGCTCAAGGTCTCGCGCCAGGACTGCATCGACATGATGAAACGCATCATGCGCACCGACGCCATCAGCCTGGGCTTGTCGTCCGCCGCCAACATGGTGGCCATCGCCCAACTCGCCCCGGAACTACCGCCCGAAACGGTGGTGTTGACCATGGTCTACGACAATGCCGACAGCTACCTGCCCAGTTTCGAATAAGCGGTTTTCCAACCAACCACATTACGGGGGTGCCTTCATGGGTGGCTTTATCGACATGCAACAATTGCACGATGAGTTGCTCACTCACCTCATCAAGACCCTCACACCTGTGCAGATGAAGCAGTTGGAGCCGCACCTGGCGCCGCTGATCCAGAATGCCGCACAAGCGGTGGCCGAGGACCTGATCGCCTACGCCTATCGCGACCCGGCATCACGCGGGCGCGGCGAGCTGATCCTGGACTCCTACGCCTCATTCAAGGCGGTGCTGTATTACCGGCTGGCGCATCTGGTGTGGAACTTCCCCGACCAGACCAACGGGACGTTCTCGCGCATCGCCCTCAAGCTGAGCAACCAGGGCAAGGTGCTTTCAGGGGCCGAGATCCACCCGGCGGCGCGTATCGGTCGGCGCTTCGTGCTGGACCACGGCTACGGTACGGTGATCGGCGAAACCTGCGAGATCGGCAACGACTGCTACATCCTCTGCGGCGTAACCCTGGGCGCCCGTGGCATCGCCAACAACCCTGACGGCAAGCGTCACCCGCGCCTGGGCAATAACGTCGAGGTCGGTTCCGGTGCCCGCGTGCTTGGCTATGTGTTGATCGGCGACAACGTGTTCATCAGCCCATCCTGCGTGATCACCCAGGATGTACCTGCCGGCACCAAAGTGAAGGTGGTGAACCAGATCCAGCTGCAAAAAAATGACGAGTCGGACCACAGTAACTACCTCGGCGCCTTCGCATTGGATGAGCGTCTGCACGTGGTCGGCGAGGTCAATACCAGCCACAAGGTCACGGTACTGGATGCCGACTTCTACCCCCTGCCCGGGCTGATGCTGGAGCCCACCGTGAAGGAACGTCACCACCTGCAATTTCGCCTGCACCGTGTCGAGTCGGGCGACCACCTGCCGCGCCTGCCACTGAACCTGAAGGTGTGCGGCCCGGAGTTTGAAATCACATTGCTTTCCCCCCCTGGCTTGAGTGCGATGGTGCGTTCCCTGTTGCAAGCCAGCCCACTGATTGTCGGAGGTTGAACATGTCCGTGCATACCATGGAAACCCTGGCGCTGTTCGACAGCGCGCCCTACCAGAACGCCTTCAGCGCGCGCGTGATTGCGGTCAGCGAACAGGGTATTGCCCTGGAACACACGCTGTTCTACCCCACTGGCGGCGGACAGCCGGGAGACACCGGTCACCTCACCCTGGCCGACGGTACGCGCATCGAAGTGACGGGTACGGTGCGCGACCCGGTGTTGCGTTCCATCATCTGGCACCAGGTGGACCACTGCCCACCGCAGTTGACTGCCGGCGTGCAGGTGGACGCCGGTCTCGATTGGGACCGGCGCTACCAGCACATGAAGATGCACACCTGCCTGCACCTGCTGTGCTCGATCATCGACGCACCGGTGACGGGATGCAGCATCAGTGCAGACAAGGGCCGCCTGGATTTCGACTTGCCGGAAATGACCCTCGACAAAGACAGCATCACTCGCGACCTCAATGCGCTGATCGAGCAGGCCCACCCAGTGAAAACCCTGTCGATGCCGGCCACCGAGTATTCCACCCTGCTGCAGATAACCCGCACCCAGGCGGTGGCGCCGCCGGTGATCCAGGGCTCGGTACGGGTGATTGAAATTGCCGGCATTGATATCCAGCCATGCGGGGGCACCCATGTGATCAACACCGAAGAAATCGGACGGGTGTTCTGCGAGAAGATCGAGAAGAAGAGCAAGCACAACCGCAGGGTGATCCTGCGGTTTGAGTGAACACAATTCAATGTGGGAGCTGGCTTGCCTGCGATGCAGGCAACTCGGTGCCTCAGGCACACCGAGGTGATGCTATCGCAGGCAAGCCAGCTCCCACATTGACCCTGTAACGGCTTAGATCACGAACAGGTCCACAAACCGATTGACTGGGGTGGCCTCAAGCCGTGCCTGGTCCTTGCACAGCGCAAAAATCTCGGCACTGCGCTGCCCGGTGAACCGCGTCGCCAGGTTGGCCTTGAACTTGTCTTCGAGCAATGGAATGCCGTCCACCCGGCGACGGCGATGGCCGATCGGGTATTCCACCGCCACCTGTTCGGTATGCGTGCCATCCTTGAAGAACACCTGAACCGCGTTGGCAATGGAGCGCTTGTCGGCCTCCAGGTATTCACGGCTGTAGCGCGGGTCTTCGACGATGACCATCTTGTCCCGCAGTTCATCGATGATCGGATGCGCGGCGTGGAATTCATCCTCGTACTGCTCGGCCACCAGGTTGCCAAACGCCAGCGGCACCGCCGTCATGTATTGCAGGCAATGGTCGCGGTCGGCGGCGTTGGCCAGTTGGCCGACCTTGGAGATGATGCGAATCGCCGATTCATGGGTGGTGATCACGATGCGCTCGATTGCATGCAGGCGATCTTTCACCAACGGGTGCAACGTCACCGCCGCTTCGCAAGCAGTTTGTGCGTGAAACTCGGCGGGGAAGCTGATCTTGAACAGCACGTTTTCCATCACATAGGTGCCGTAGGCCTGGGACAGGCTGAACGCGCGCTTGTCCTGCGGCTTGAGCGCCAGGTCCTTGTTGGTGTGGCTGAACAACACATCGTAGAACCCCCATTGCGGCGCGCTCAATACGCCAGGAATGCCCATCTCGCCGCGCAGCGCGATATCCGCCAGGCGTACGCCCCGACTGGAGGCATCGCCCGCGGCCCAGGATTTGCGCGAGCCGGCATTCGGCGCATGGCGATAAGTGCGCAGCGCCTGCCCGTCCACAAATGCATGGGACAAGGCTGCCAACAGTTGCTCACGGTTGGCGCCCATCAGCTTGGCGGTGACCGCCGTGGAGGCGACTTTCACCAACAGCACATGGTCAAGGCCGACGCGGTTGAAGGAGTTTTCCAGGGCAATCACGCCTTGGATTTCGTGGGCCATGATCATCGCTTCCAGCACTGCGCGCATGGTCAACGGTGCGTCGCCATTGGCCACGCGCTTTTGCGAGAGGTGATCGGCCACGGCGAGGATGCCGCCGAGGTTATCCGAGGGATGGCCCCATTCGGCGGCGAGCCAGGTGTCGTTGTAATCGAGCCACCGCACGATGCAGCCGATGTCCCACGCGGCCTTGACCGGATCCAACCGGAACGACGTGCCCGGCACCCGCGCGCCAAACGGCACCACCGTGCCCTCGACGATCGGCCCCAGGTGCTTGGTGCATTCGGGGAAACGCAGGGCCAGCAGGCCGCAGCCCAAGGTGTCCATCAGGCAGTTGCGGGCGGTGTCCAGTGCGTCCTGGGAATCGATCCGGTAAGTGAGGACATAGTCGGCGATGTCCTGCAGGACTTGGTCATAGTCGGGACGGTTGTTCTGGTCGACGTTGGCGCTCATGGCAGTACTCCAAGAAGAGGGTTGGGATCAGTCCTCGGGCTCACGGTTGTCAAAAAGCAGATCTTGGATGCCTGCCTTGGAATAGATATCTCCTGTGGGAGCGGGCTTGCTCGCGAAGGCGGTGTGTCAGGCACTGAAATGTCACAGTTCCACCGCATTCGCGAGCAAGCCCGCTCCCACATGGGCCCAGTATTGAACCTTAGAAGGCGTCGCCGGGGACGCGCACGAAGCCTTCCATCAGCACGCGCGCGCTGCGGCTCATGATGGCTTTCTTCACCACCCATTCGCCGTTCACTAGAGTGGCTTCAGCGCCCACGCGCAACGTGCCGGACGGATGCCCGAAGCGCACTGCGTTACGCTCGACGCCACCGGCTGCGAGGTTGACCAACGTCCCGGAAATTGCCGCCGCCGTGCCAATCGCCACCGCCGCCGTGCCCATCATCGCGTGGTGCAGCTTGCCCATGGACAGCGCCCGCACCAGCAGGTCCACATTACCCGCCTTGATCGCCTTGCCACTGGACGCCACGTAATCCGCAGGCTTGGCCACGAATGCCACTTTCGGCGTGTGCTGGCGCTGGGCGGCTTCGTCCAGGTGCTTGATCAGGCCCATGCGCAAGGCGCCGTGGGCCCGCACGGTTTCGAACATCGCCAGGGCCTTGAGGTCGCTGTTGATCGCGCCTTGCAGCTCGGTGCCGGTGTAGCCGAGGTCTTCGGCGTTGATGAAAATCGTCGGGATGCCGGCATTGATCAGCGTGGCCTTGAAGGTGCCGACACCGGGCACTTCCAGGTCGTCGACCAGGTTGCCGGTGGGGAACATCGAGCCGCCACCGCCCTCTTCTTCTGCCGCCGGGTCCATGAATTCCAACTGCACTTCGGCGGCCGGGAAGGTTACGCCGTCGAGTTCGAAGTCGCCGGTTTCCTGCACCGCACCGTCAGTGATTGGCACGTGGGCGATGATGGTCTTGCCGATATTGGCCTGCCACACCCGCACCACGGCCACGCCGTTGTGGGGCACACGGGCCGGGTCGACCAGGCCTGCGCTGATGGCGAAGGAGCCAACCGCGGCCGACAGGTTGCCGCAGTTGCCGCTCCAGTCCACAAACGGTTTGTCGATGGAGACCTGGCCAAACAGGTAGTCCACGTCGTGATCGGCGCGGGTACTTTTAGCCAGGATCACGGTTTTGCTGGTGCTCGATGTAGCGCCACCCATGCCGTCGATTTGCTTGTCGTAGGGATCGGGACTGCCGATCACCCGCAACAGCAAGGCATCGCGCGCGGCACCCGGCACCTGCGCCGATGCGGGCAGGTCCTTGAGGCTGAAAAATACGCCCTTGCTGGTGCCGCCACGCATGTAGGTGGCGGGGATCTTGATTTGCGCTGCGTGTGCCATGGTTACCTCTCAGGCCGTCGCCGCCGATTCCAGGAAGTCCTGGGCAAAACGTTGCAACACGCCGCCCGCCTCGTAGATCGACACTTCTTCGGCGGTGTCCAGGCGGCAGGTCACCGGCACTTCGACACGTTCGCCATTCTTGCGATTGATCACCAGCGTCAACTGCGCACGCGGGGTGCGTGCACCGACCACGTCGTAAGTCTCGCTGCCATCGATCTTCAGGGTGTTGCGGTCAGTGCCCGGCAGGAACTCCAGCGGCAACACGCCCATGCCCACCAGGTTGGTGCGGTGGATGCGCTCGAAACCTTCAGCGGCAATCGCTTCCACACCGGCCAGGCGCACGCCCTTGGCCGCCCAGTCGCGGGACGAACCCTGGCCGTAGTCGGCGCCGGCGATGATGATCAGCGGCTGCTTGCGTTCCATGTAGGTCTCGATGGCTTCCCACATCCGCGTGACCTGGCCTTCGGGCTCGATACGCGCCAGGGAACCCTGCTTGACCTTGCCGTTTTCAACCACCATTTCGTTGAACAGTTTCGGGTTGGCGAAGGTCGCGCGCTGCGCAGTCAGATGGTCGCCGCGATGCGTTGCGTACGAGTTGAAGTCCACTTCCGGCAGGCCCATTTTCGCCAGGTATTCGCCGGCGGCGCTGTCGAGCATGATCGCGTTGGACGGCGACAGGTGATCGGTGGTGATGTTGTCCGGCAGCACCGCCAGCGGGCGCATGCCCTTGAGCGGACGTGCGCCGGCCAGCGCGCCTTCCCAGTAGGGTGGACGGCGGATATAGGTACTTTGCGGACGCCAGTCGTACAGCGGCGCGACTTTCGGGCCGGTGTCTTCGTGGATGGCGAACATCGGGATATACACCGCGCGGAACTGCTCAGGTTTCACCGAAGCCTTGACCACTGCGTCGATCTCTTCGTCGCTCGGCCAGATGTCCTGCAGGCGGATTTCCTTGCCGTTGGCGTCCAGGCCGAGCACGTCTTTCTCGATGTCGAAACGGATGGTACCGGCAATCGCATACGCCACCACCAGCGGCGGCGACGCGAGGAAGGCTTGCTTGGCGTACGGGTGAATGCGCCCGTCGAAGTTGCGGTTGCCCGAGAGCACAGCGGTGGCGTACAGGTCGCGGTCGATGATTTCCTGCTGGATTACCGGGTCCAGCGCTCCGGACATGCCATTGCAGGTGGTGCAGGCGAAGGCCACCACGCCAAAACCGAGCTTCTCCAACTCGTGGCCCAGGCCCGCGTCTTCGAGGTACATGGCCACGGTTTTCGAACCGGGGGCGAGGGACGATTTGACCCATGGCTTGCGGGTCAGCCCCAGCTTGTTGGCATTGCGCGCCAGCAGGCCTGCGGCAATCACGTTGCGCGGGTTGCTGGTGTTGGTGCAACTGGTGATGGCCGCGATGATCACCGCGCCGTCGGGCATTTGCCCCGGCACGTCATCCCACTGGCCGGAGATGCCTTTGGAGGCCAGGTCACTGGTGGCCACGCGGGCGTGCGGGTTGCTCGGGCCGGCCATGTTGCGCACGACGCTGGACAGGTCGAAGGTGAGACCACGCTCGTATTGCGCGCCCTTGAGGTCATCGGCCCACAAGCCGGTGTGGCGAGCGTATTGCTCCACCAGGGTGACCTGTTCGTCTTCACGACCTGTGAGTTTCAGGTAGGCGATGGTCTGCTGGTCGATGTAGAACATCGCCGCGGTGGCGCCGTATTCCGGGGCCATGTTGGAGATGGTCGCGCGGTCGCCCAGGGTCAGTGCCGAAGCGCCTTCGCCGAAGAATTCCAGCCAGGCGCCCACCACTTTCTGTTTACGCAGGAACTCGGTCAGCGCCAGCACCATGTCGGTGGCGGTGATGCCCGGTAGCAGCTTGCCGGTGAGTTCCACGCCGACGCTTTCCGGCAGGCGCATCCACGACGCGCGGCCGAGCATCACGCTCTCGGCTTCGAGGCCGCCGACGCCGATGGCGATCACGCCCAAGGCATCTACATGGGGGGTGTGACTGTCGGTGCCGACGCAGGTGTCCGGGAAGGCCACGCCGTCGCGCACCTGGATCACCGGGGACATTTTCTCCAGGTTGATCTGGTGCATGATGCCGTTGCCAGGCGGAATCACATCGACGTTCTTGAAGGCTTTTTTGGTCCACTCGATAAAGTGAAAACGGTCTTCGTTGCGACGGTCTTCAATGGCGCGGTTCTTCTCGAACGCGTCCGGGTCAAAACCACCGGCTTCGACGGCCAGGGAGTGGTCGACGATCAGTTGGGTCGGCACCACCGGGTTGACCTGGGCCGGGTCGCCGCCTTGCTGGGCGATGGCATCGCGCAGGCCGGCGAGGTCGACCAGCGCGGTCTGGCCGAGAATGTCATGGCACACCACACGCGCCGGGAACCAGGGGAAGTCGAGGTCGCGCTTGCGCTCGATCAACTGGCTCAGGGACGCGTTGAGGGTGGCCGGGTCACAGCGACGCACCAGGTTTTCCGCAAGCACGCGGGAGGTGTAGGGCAAGGTGGCGTAGGCGCCGGGGGTGATTGCTTCAACGGCCGCACGGGCGTCGAAGTAGTCCAGGCGGCTGCCGGGGAGCGGTTTGCGGAATTCAGTGTTCATCGTCAGGACTCGGTCACGGTGGTTGCAAAAGGAGCCCACGGATCCTGGGAGAGAATGCGATCAAAAGGTGGGAGCGGGCTTGCTCGCGAAGGCGGTTTAACAGTCGCCATGTGTGTTGAATGACACACCGCTTTCGCGAGCAAGCCCGCTCCCACATTTTTGATCCGGTTTCACCCCGGGTTCAGCGGTTTCTCCATTCAGCGACGTTCGATTGGCACGAACTTGCGCTGCTCTACGCCGGTGTATTCGGCGCTTGGACGGATGATGCGGTTGTTGGCGCGCTGCTCGAACACGTGGGCAGCCCAGCCCGTCAGGCGCGAGCACACGAAAATCGGCGTGAACAGCTTGGTCGGGATGCCCATGAAGTGGTACGCCGAGGCATGGTAGAAGTCGGCGTTAGGGAACAGCTTCTTCTGCTCCCACATGGTTTTGTCGATGGCTTCGGAGACCGGGAACAGCACCTTGTCACCTACTTCGTCAGCGAGTTTTTTCGACCAGCCCTTGATCACTTCATTACGCGGGTCGTTGTCTTTGTAGATCGCGTGGCCAAAGCCCATGATCTTGTCCTTGCGCGCCAGCATACCGAGGGTGCCTTCCACCGCTTCTTCAGCGGACGAGAAGCGCTCGATCATCTCCATCGCCGCTTCGTTGGCACCACCGTGCAGCGGGCCACGCAGGGAGCCGATGGCGGCGGTGACGCAGGAATACAGGTCGGACAGGGTCGAGGCACACACCCGTGCAGTGAAGGTCGAGGCGTTGAATTCGTGCTCGGCGTAAAGGATCAACGACACGTTCATCACCTTGACGTGCAGCTCGCTCGGTTGCTTGCCATGCAGCAGGTGCAGGAAGTGGCCGCCGATGGTCGGCTCATCGGTCACGCAGTCGATGCGTTTGCCGTCGTGGCTGAAGCGGTACCAGTAGCACATGATCGCCGGGAAGGCGGCGAGCAGGCGGTCGGTGATGTCGCGCTGCACGCTGAAGTCTTTTTCTGGCTCGATATTGCCCAGGAACGAGCAACCGGTGCGCATCACGTCCATCGGGTGGGCGTCGGCGGGAATGCGTTCCAGCACTTCTTTCAGCGCTTGCGGCAGGTCGCGCAACTTGCTCAGCTTGGCGCTGTAGGCCGCCAGCTCGGCTTTGCTCGGCAGTTCGCCGTACAGCAGCAAGTACGCGACTTCTTCAAATTGCGCATCGGCGGCGAGTTCGCGCACGTCGTAGCCACGATAGGTCAGGCCAGCACCGGCCTGGCCCACGGTGGACAGTGCAGTCTGCCCGGCCACCTGGCCACGCAGGCCGGCGCCACTCAATACTTTTGCTTCAGCCATTTCTCTTCTCCAATCTTGTATTTATAAGGAGGCCTTGGTTAATCGCGGCCCTGTAGGAGCCGGCTTGCCGGCGATCGGCCCTTGAGGCTGGCGCCAGGTTCGAAGGCGCAATCGCCGGCAAGCCGGCTCCTACAGTTGTTCGTCAGGCATTTATTTCTTGGCGGCAAACAGCGCGTCGAGCTTCTGCTCGAAGGTGTGGTAGTCGATGCGATCGTAAAGCTCCATGCGGGTCTGCATGGTGTCGATCACGTTCTGTTGGGTACCGTCGCGACGGATCGCGGTGTAGACATTTTCGGCCGCCTTGTTCATGGCGCGGAAGGCCGAGAGCGGGTACAGCACGATGGAAACATCAGCAGATTTCAACTGTTCGGTGGTGTACAGCGGCGTGGCGCCGAACTCGGTGATGTTGGCCAGGATCGGCGCTTTCACACGGGAGGCGAACAGCTTGTACATGTCCAACTCGGTGATGGCTTCCGGGAACACCATGTCGGCGCCGGCCTCGATGCAGGCAGCTGCACGTTCAAGGGCAGATTCCAGGCCTTCGACGGCCAGGGCATCGGTACGCGCCATGATCACGAAGCTGTCATCGGTGCGCGCGTCCACGGCAGCCTTGATGCGGTCGACCATTTCCTGTTGGGACACGATTTCCTTGTTCGGGCGGTGACCGCAGCGCTTGGCGCCGACCTGGTCTTCGATATGGATCGCGGCCGCGCCGAACTTGATCATCGACTTGACGGTGCGCGCCACGTTGAACGCCGAGGAACCGAAGCCGGTGTCGACGTCCACCAGCAGCGGCAGGTCGCAGACGTCGGTGATGCGGCGCACGTCGGTCAGCACGTCATCCAGGCCGGTGATGCCCAGGTCCGGCACGCCGAGGGAGCCGGCCGCTACACCGCCGCCTGACAGGTAGATCGCCTTGAACCCAGCGCGCTTGGCCAGCAGCGCATGGTTGGCGTTGATCGCGCCCACCACCTGCAAGGGGTGTTCACTGGCGACGGCGTCACGGAAACGCTGGCCTGGGGTGCTCTTGTTATTGGAAGTCATCATTCACCTCGTGATTGGGCAGCACCGTCCGGGAAGTGACGGGCAATGTTGCGTTTGGACGCGCCGATATGCCGGCGCATCAACAGTTCGGCCAGTTCACCGTCGCGATCGGCAATCGCGTCAAGAATGCGGTGGTGCTCGGCAAAGGCCTGGCGTGGACGATTGGGGGTGGCGGAAAACTGGATGCGGTACATGCGCACCAATTGGTACAGCTCGCCGCAGAGCATTTGAGTGAGGGTGCGATTACCGGCGCCTTGAATTATCCGGTAATGAAAATCGAAGTCGCCTTCCTGCTGGTAATAGCCGACGCCGGCCTGGAAGGCTTCGTCGCGTTCGTGGGTGTGCAGCACCTGGCGCAGCTCTTCGATCTCCGCGTCCGTCATGCGCTCGGCTGCCAGGCGGCACGCCATGCCTTCGAGGGATTCGCGGATTTCATAGAGTTCGATCAGCTCGGCGTGGGTCAAGGACACCACGCGCGCACCGACATGCGGCACGCGCACCAGCAGGCGCTGGCCTTCCAGGCGGTGGATCGCCTCGCGCAATGGGCCGCGGCTGATGCCGTAGGTGCGCGCCAGTTCCGGCTCGGAGATCTTGCTGCCGGGGGCGATCTCACCCTTGACGATGGCGGCCTGGATACGCCGGAAGACGTTCTCGGACATGGTCTGCGAATCGTCTTGCGCCATCACTGGGGTTTCCAGCTGATCCAGCATATTGTCGACACCTTTAAAAGCAATGCCGCAAAAACTAGCCAATCAGCCCAGGATAGTCAAAGAATAAATCCACATTGTCGACAATCGTCTAATAACCGCTGTTGCACCCTATCGGGGCATGGCCGGCTGCCAGCGCTGGCGCCAAAAAAGCATCATGTTAGAATGCCCGCCACTTTTGCCTGACATCATTGGATGAAACGGCGTACGAGGGAGTTTGCGCAGCAATGCCAGTCGCCTTGAATTGAACATCGCACTGCCGCCTCGGGATCTATGAGACTCAAACCCTTCCTTCTATTGATGTGCCTGTTGACCGCACCCAGCCTCGGCGCTGCCGCCGAGAAGACCGTGTATGGCCTCAACGAATACGCCCAACTGGCCGGAATCGACCTGGAAGTCGCCGCCAAACTGGACACCGGTGCCAAGACCGCGTCCCTCAGTGCCCGTGATATCAAGCGCTTCAAGCGCAACGGCGAATCCTGGGTGCGCTTCTATCTGGCCATCGACACCGCCCATTCCCACCCCATCGAACGCCCCCTGGCCCGCGTGAGCAAGATCAAGCGCCGCGCCGGTGACTACGACCCTGATGAGGACAAGAACTACACCGCCCGTCCTGTGATTGCCCTGGATATCTGCATGGGCACCGCTTTACGCAGCATCGAAGTGAACTTGACTGACCGCAGCGCATTCCAATATCCGCTGCTGATTGGCTCCGAAGCGCTGAAGCGCTTTGATGCGCTGGTCGACCCCAGTCTTAAATACGCAGCAGGCAAACCTGCCTGCGCCGCCGACGCTCATACCGCCGAGTAAACCGAATGCGCTCTCTGACCCTGCACCTGAGAATCCTGATCACCATCCTGGTGGTCCTGGGTATTTCGGTCACCGCCTACCAGATTTTCGTGCAGGGGATCCCCGTGACCGAGAATGCCACCGATGACTTGTGGAACGTCGACGCCAAGGTCGAGTTCGTTGCCAGCGCCAAGGACCCGGTGAAGATCCAGATGTTCGTGCCGCCCCTGAACCGCGACTACGTGAGCCTGAACGAAAGTTTTATCTCCAATAACTACGGGGTCAGCGTCAACCGGACCGACGGCAACCGCAAAGTCACCTGGTCTGCGCGCCGGGCCAAGGGCAACCAGACGCTGTATTACCGCGTGGTGTTGATCAAGCGAGACCGAGCCGACAAGGTCAAGCTGAAGGGGCCGACCTTTCGCGACAGCATTGCGGTAGAAGGCCCGGAGAAAATCGCCGCCGAGGCTCTGCTGGCACCGATTCGCCAGCACTCGGCCGACGTCGAAACCTTCGTCAGCGAAGCCATCAAGCGCACCAACAACCTCAATGACGACAGCGTCAAACTGCTGCTGGGCGCCGACACCTCGGTTGCCAAGCGCGCCAAGATCGTCGAGTTGGTGCTGTCTATCGCCCACGTGCCGGTCGAAAAGGTCCATACCATCCGCCTGGTAGCCGACCAACCGCAAGCCCCGGAATTGTGGCTGCGCAGCTTTAATGGCAGCGACTGGTTGTACTTCAACCCGGAAACCGGCGAACAGGGCCTGCCGGCCGACCGCCTGCTGTGGTGGACCGGTGATGAGAACCTGATCACCGTCGATGGCGGTAAGAAAGCCGTGGTCACCTTCAGCCTGAACAACAGCGAGATGAATGCGATTCGCCTGGCCAAGCTGACCGACGAGAACACCGACGCCAACTTCCTCGAATACTCGCTGTACGGCCTGCCGCTGCAGACCCAGCAGACCTTCATGATCATGGTGATGATCCCGATTGGCGTGCTGGTGATCCTGATCCTGCGCAACCTGATCGGCCTGCAGACCCTGGGCACATTTACCCCGGTGTTGATCGCCCTGGCGTTCCGCGAGACGCAGTTGGGCTTCGGGATTGTGCTGTTCACGATTATCACGGCGCTGGGGCTGTCCCTCAGGTCGTACCTGGAACACTTGAAGCTGCAGATGCTGCCGCGGCTGTCGGTGGTGCTCACCTTCGTGGTGGTGCTGATCGCGGCCATCAGCCTGTTCAGCCATAAATTGGGCCTGGAGCGTGGGTTGTCGGTGGCCTTGTTCCCGATGGTGATCCTGACCATGACCATCGAACGCCTGTCGATCACCTGGGAAGAACGCGGCGCCAACCATGCGCTGAAAGTGGCGATTGGTACGCTGTTCGCCGCATCCCTGGCGCACCTGATCATGAGCGTGCCGGAACTGGTCTACTTCGTGTTTACCTTCCCGGCGGTCCTGCTGATCCTGGTGGGTTTCATGCTGGCCATGGGTCGTTATCGCGGCTACCGCCTGACCGAGCTGGTGCGTTTCAAGGCCTTCCTCAAGGCTGATTCGTAATGTTCGGCTTCTGGAAGACCTGGAAGGCCCTGGAAGCGCGGGGGATCATGGGCATCAACCGGCGTAACGCCGACTACGTGCTCAAGTACAACAAGCGCAGCCTGTACCCGATCGTGGATGACAAGATCATCACCAAGGAACGTGCGCTGGCCGCTGGCATCCATGTGCCGGAAATGTACGGAGTGATCTCCACCGAGAAGGAAATCGACAAGCTCGACGACATCATCGGCGGGCGCAGCGACTTCGTGATCAAGCCGGCCCAGGGCGCCGGCGGTGACGGCATCCTGGTGGTAGCGGACCGCTTCGAAGGGCGCTATCGCACGGTGTCCGGCAAGATCATCAGCCATGAAGAGATCGAGCACCAGATCTCCAGCATCCTCACCGGCCTGTACTCGCTGGGCGGCCACCGTGATCGCGCGCTGATCGAGTACCGCGTGGTGCCCGACCAGATCTTCAAGAGCATCAGTTATGAGGGCGTGCCGGACATCCGCATCATCGTGCTGATGGGCTACCCGGTGATGGCCATGCTGCGTTTGCCGACACGCCAGTCGGGCGGCAAGGCCAACCTGCACCAAGGGGCGATTGGCGTGGGTGTCGACCTCGCGACCGGCCTGACCCTGCGGGGCACATGGCTGAACAACATCATCACCAAACACCCCGACACCACCAACGCGGTGGATGGCGTGCAACTGCCCAACTGGGACGGTTTCATGAAGCTTGCGGCGGGCTGCTATGAGCTGTGCGGCTTGGGCTATATCGGCGTGGACATGGTGCTCGACCAGGAAAAAGGCCCGCTGATCCTGGAGCTGAATGCGCGGCCTGGGCTGAATATCCAGATCGCCAACGACTGTGGCCTGACCCTGCGCACCCATGCAGTGGAAGCCCGGCTGGAAGAGCTGAAAGCCGCCGGCGTGACGGAAACCCCGGAAGAACGCGTGAAGTTCGTGCAGGAAATGTTTGGGCATATTCCACCTGTGGAAGGCTGAAGATCGCATCGCCGGCAAGCCGGCTCCTACAGTGGAATGCGGTACAATTGCCGCCCCTTCTATGCCCATAGCTGATTCGCCTCGCATGTCGACCTGCTCTGTATACCCACTGCCTTACCAGGCCAACCCCGCTGCATATTTTGCGGCGATTCGCCATGCGCCTGGTGCCGTGCTGCTGGACAGTGGCCGACCGGCGGCCGAGCGCGGGCGTTATGACCTGCTGAGCGCCTGGCCGCACGCAACTCTGACGGTTTCACCTGACGAGAGCGGCAGTGATTTCCTGCAACGCTTGCGCGAAAACCTGACCCAGCTGGGTAAAGCGGATCTACCCGCCGGCTATGAGTTGCCGTTTGCCGGCGGCCTGATCGGCTACCTGAGCTATGACTTCGGCCGGCACCTGGAGCACATGCCGCACTTGGCCGCAGACGACCTGCACCTGCCGGATGCGCGCTTCGGGTTGTATGCCTGGGCATTGATCAGTGATCACCAGGCGCAAACCAGTCAATTGGTGTTTCACCCGGCATTGGCCGATAGCGAGCGGCAACGGCTGATCGCCTTGTTCAGCCAGGTACGTGTCGACACCTTGGCCACCTTCACACTTCAGGGCCCGATGGCGCCTGACCTCACCGCCGAGGCTTACCGCCAGGCCATCGTGCGTATCCAGGACTACATCCAGGCCGGCGATTGCTACCAAGTCAACTTCGCCCAGCGTTTTCGAGCGCCGTGCAGCGGCGATCCGTGGGTGGCTTATTGCGCCCTGCGCGAAGCCTGCCCCACGCCCTTCTCCGGGTTCCAGAGCCTGCCGGACGACGGTGCGGTGCTGAGCCTGTCGCCTGAGCGTTTCGTGCATATCAGCGAGGGTCGCGTCGAAACCCGCCCCATCAAAGGCACCCGCCCACGTGGGCTGACACCCGAAGAAGACGCTGCCAACGCCGCCGAACTGCTGGCCAGCCCCAAGGACCGCGCCGAAAACCTGATGATCGTCGACCTGCTGCGCAACGACCTTGGCCGCTCCTGCCGCATCGGCTCGGTCAGCGTGCCGGAGCTGTTCAGCCTGGAAAGCTACCCCAACGTGCATCACTTGGTGAGCAGCGTGAGGGGTGAGTTGGCCGACGACAAAGACGCCCTCGACTTGATCGCCGGCAGCTTCCCCGGTGGCTCCATCACTGGCGCGCCGAAGATCCGCGCCATGCAGATCATCGACGAACTGGAACCGACCCGACGCGGGCTGTACTGCGGCTCGCTGGTGTACCTGGACGTGCGCGGCGAGATGGACAGCTCGATCGCCATCCGCAGCCTGCTGGTGAAGGATGGCCAAATATGCTGCTGGGGCGGTGGTGGGATCGTGGCGGATTCGCAATGGGAAGCGGAGTATCAGGAGTCGCTGACCAAGGTGCGCGTGTTGTTACACACGCTGGAAAACCTGTAGCAGCCAAGCCTCTCCTGGCTCTCGTCGACAGCGCCGACCGGCAGGAAAAAACCTCAATCAGAACGTTTATGGACTGTATTCGGGCCGGACGATAGCGTCCGGCTCTGACCGTCCATTAGCCGTCTGTGAGGGATCACATGAACCGACTGCTTACTCGTCAGAAATTGTTTCCGGGATTGCATCTCCATCCAGCCGCGCCTGTATTCTCCCAAATTGGGAGGTCCGCGCGATGCGCATAATCGCTCTCTCAACCCTACGAATATTCTGGGAAAGCCATCCAGCCTATTCCGACGCCAAGACACCCCTGGTCGAGCTGTACCGCCATCTGGAAAGCGCGACTTACCCAACGCCGCAAGCGCGTAGGAACTCACGCGCAGTACGACCAGATCAACGCGGAGACCGTGTGATGAACATCAAACCTATACATTCCCAGGAAGACTTTACCGCGGCACTTGCGCGCGTGGAGCAACTATGGGGAGCGGAAATCGGCTCACTTGAGGGTGACGAGCTGGAAATTCTTGCTGTCCTCATTGAGAAGTACGAGGCAGAGCATTTTCCGATGCCGCCCTCGGATCCTGTGGAAGCGATCAAATTTCGCATGGAGCAACTGGGCATGACCGCCCGGGACCTGGAGCCATTTATCGGCACCAGTGGGCGGGTGTCCGAAGTGCTCAATCACAAGCGCAAGTTGAGCTTGTCGATGATCAAGCGCTTGCACGAAGGCCTGAGTATTCCTTATGAGCGGTTGCTTGCAGGGGTTTGACTGGAAAATATACGGTGGCTGTACTGGCCCTTCGCGAGCAAGCCCGCTCCCACATTCCACCGCGTTTCTACACGATAAACGCAGTCGAATGTGGGAGCGGGCTTGCCTGCGAAGAGGCCATCCGCCGCACTGAAAAACTTACAGGCTCAACGACCGATTCGACGCCTTGATAAATTCTTTCTTCAAATCCTCGAACGTATGCACCGCTGGAAACTGCGGGAATTCACGGATCACATTTTCCGGCGCATGGAACAGAATCCCACGGTCGGCTTCGCCCAGCATGGTGGTGTCGTTGTAGGAATCACCCGCGGCAATCACGCGGTAGTACAGGCTCTTGAAGGCCAATACCGATTGGCGCTTGGGGTCTTTCTGGCGCAGTTGATAACTCACCACGCGGTCGGTTTCGTCGGTGATGAGGCGATGGCACAGCAGGGTCGGGAAACCCAGTTGACGCATCAGCGGCTGGGAGAACTCATAGAAGGTGTCCGACAGGATCACCACCTGGAAGCGCTCGCGCAGCCAGTTGACGAACTCGATGGCGCCGTCCAGGGGCTTGAGGGTGGCGATCACTTCCTGGATGTCGGCCAGCTTGAGCCCGTGCTCATCGAGGATACGCAGGCGTTGCTTCATCAGTACGTCGTAGTCGGGAATGTCCCGGGTGGTCGCCCGCAGGGATTCAATACCGGTTTTTTCGGCGAAGGCGATCCAGATTTCCGGAACCAACACCCCTTCCAGGTCGAGACAGGCAATTTCCACAAGACACTCCCATTTGTATGTTGTTGGTTGAGCGAGCAAAAGGACTGCCGAACTCTAGCGATTCAAGCTCGCCGCCGCAACGCAGAGCGGATTTTGATACCATCGCTTCCCTATAGAGCGCTCAGCGCCACTGACCTGTAGGAACCGTCCTGATGAACCAAGCCTTCGACGTCGCTGAACTCGCCGCGACTTATGCCAACAAATCCGCCCAGGATATTCTCAAGCTGGCGTTCAGCCAGTTCGGTGATGACCTGTGGATTTCCTTTAGCGGCGCCGAGGACGTGGTGCTGGTGGACATGGCCTGGAAGCTGAACAAGAACGTCAAGGTGTTCAGCCTCGACACTGGCCGCCTGCACCCGGAGACCTACCGGTTTATCGAGCAGGTGCGCGACTTCTACAAGATCGACATCGAGCTGATCTCGCCGGACCAGAGCAAGCTGGAACCCTTCGTCAAAGAGAAGGGGCTGTTCAGCTTCTATAAGGACGGCCACGGCGAATGCTGCGGTGTACGCAAGATCGAGCCGCTGCGCCGTAAACTTGCAGGCGTGAAGGCCTGGGCCACCGGCCAGCGCCGCGACCAGAGCCCCGGCACCCGCAGCCAAGTGGCGGCGCTGGAAATCGACACGGCCTTCTCCACACCGGAACGCACCCTGTACAAATTCAACCCGCTGGCACAGATGACCAGTGAGGAAGTCTGGGGTTACATCCGCATGCTGGAGCTGCCGTACAACAGCCTGCATGAGCGCGGCTTCATCAGCATCGGCTGCGAGCCCTGCACCCGCCCGGTGCTGCCGAACCAGCACGAGCGCGAAGGCCGCTGGTGGTGGGAGGAAGCCACGCAGAAGGAATGCGGGCTGCATGCGGGGAATATCATCAGCAAGGCCTGATTTTTTCGCAATCGGGTCATCAATGTGGGAACGGGCTTGCCCGCGATGGCGGTGGACCAGTCGGAATTTTCGTGGCTGATTCTCCGTCATCGCGGGCAAGCCCGCTCCCACAGTTGTTTTACGTGCACGATGAACATGTACACACAGATGTAACGATCGGTGCCATTTATGTGTGCAATTCTTCTAAAGCCGCACCATAACGTAACACCTCTACTCGCCCGCTATTTCCCATCGCGGTTCATACCGCTCCTCCAAAAAAATAAATAGCTGTTCAAATGGTCAATTTATATCGCTTTTAATTCAGCTATTTATATTCATCCCCTATAAAAACGAAATTACCCAGCACTTTCATAGATCGAAAACTGGCACGCATGTGGCTTAAGGTGAAAAACGCTTTGTATACAATAAATACAAAACCTACATACACTTTGCCATCAGCGGCATGGCTGCCGATGTGCTGGAGCCTGCCGGAATGCGTACAAGCCTCTCGAACAACATCGCACTGGATCTGCCCTCCTCTTCCCTGAACCCCGAAGCCACCCGTCCCGGTCCATTGGTGCTCAGCCCGCGCCTGCATAACAAGGACCTAGCACCCACCAAAGTCGAAGGCCGGCGCTGGGGGCGCTATAGCATCTTCGCGCTGTGGACCAATGACGTGCACAACATTGCCAACTACTCGTTCGCCATTGGCTTGTATGCATTGGGCCTGGGCGGCTGGCAGATTCTGTTGTCCTTGGGTATTGGTGCGGCGCTGGTGTACTTCTTCATGAACCTGTCGGGCTATATGGGCCAGAAGACCGGCGTGCCCTTTCCGGTAATCAGCCGCATCAGCTTCGGCATCCATGGCGCGCAGATTCCGGCGTTGATCCGCGCAGTGATTGCGATTGCCTGGTTCGGTATCCAGACCTACCTGGCGTCAGTGGTTTTCCGGGTGCTGCTGACGGCGATTCATCCAGGCTTTGCCGAATACGACCACAACGCAATCCTTGGCCTTTCGTCCCTCGGCTGGGCATGTTTTGTGGCGATCTGGCTGGTGCAGTTGGTGATCCTGGCCTACGGCATGGAAATGGTGCGCCGCTATGAGGGCTTCGCCGGGCCGGTGATTCTGCTGACCGTGGCGTCGTTGGCCGGCTGGATGTATTTCCAGACGGGCGGCAACATCGCCTGGTCGATCCGCGACCCCCTGAGCGGCGGCGAGATGTGGCGCAATATCTTTGCCGGTGGCGCGCTGTGGCTGGCGATCTACGGCACGCTGATCCTCAATTTCTGCGACTTCGCGCGCTCCTCGCCCTGCCGCAAGACCATCCAGGTCGGCAACTTCTGGGGCCTGCCGGTGAATATCCTGGTGTTTGCCGCGATCACCGTGTTGCTGTGCGGCGGGCAGTTCCAGCTCAATGGCCGGGTGATCGAAAGCCCTACCGAGATCATCGCCGCAATCCCGAACACCTTCTTCCTGGTGCTGGGCTGCCTGGCCTTCCTGATCGTCACCGTGGCGGTGAACATCATGGCCAATTTCGTTGCGCCGGCCTTTGTGCTGAGCAACCTGGCGCCCAAGTACCTGAACTTTCGTCGCGCCGGTTTGATTAGCGCCACGGTGGCCGTACTGATCCTGCCGTGGAACCTCTACAACAGCCCGCTGGTGATCGTGTATTTCCTCTCTGGCCTGGGTGCGCTGCTGGGTCCGTTGTACGGGGTGATCATGGTCGATTACTGGCTGATTCGTAAAAGCCAGGTCGACGTACCGCAGCTGTATAGCGAAGACCCGAACGGCGTTTATTACTACAGCCGTGGCGTCAATCTGCGGGCGGTGGCGGCGTTCATTCCGGCGGCCGTGATCGCCATTCTCCTGGCCCTGCTGCCCGGTTTCGCCAGCGTTTCACCGTTTTCCTGGATGTTTGGCGCCGGTATTGCAGGGTTGCTGTACGGGCTGATTGCCAAGCGCCAGCCGTTCTATGCCGATGTCAGCGGCGAAAGCATTGCAGTCGATAACGTCAGTCATTAATCAAGGACCTTCCATGCGTATCCTCGTGGTCAACGTCAACACCACCGAATCCATCACTGAAACCATCGCCCAGCAGGCGCGGGCCGTGGCTGCGCCAGGCACCGAAATTGTCGGGCTCACCCCTTACTTCGGCGCGGAGTCAGTGGAGGGCAACTTCGAAAGCTACCTGGCCGCCATCGCGGTGATGGACCGGGTGATGGCCTATGACCAGCCGTTCGACGCGGTGATCCAGGCCGGCTACGGCGAGCATGGCCGCGAAGGCTTGCAGGAACTGCTCAACGTGCCGGTGGTGGACATCACCGAAGCCGCCGCCAGCACGGCCATGTTCCTGGGCCACGCCTATTCGGTGGTGACCACCCTGGACCGCACTGTGCCGCTGATCGAGGACCGCCTGAAACTGGCCGGCCTGTACCAGCGCTGCGCCTCGGTGCGCGCCAGCGGGATGGCGGTGCTGGAACTGGAAGAAGACCCGCTGGCGGCCATGGAAGCCATCGTGCGCCAGGCTGAACTGGCCATCAGCGAAGACAAGGCCGAGGTAATCTGCCTGGGCTGTGGCGGCATGGCTGGGCTGGATGAGCAGATCCGCTACCGTACCGGCGTGCCGGTGGTGGATGGCGTGACCGCAGCGGTGACCATTGCCGAGTCGCTGGTGCGGTTGGGGCTGTCGACGTCGAAGATCAGGACCTATGCAACGCCGAGGCCGAAAAAAGTCATCGGTTGGCCGGGCCAGTTCGGACGGTAGACCGAGGTGTGGCCATCGCGGGCAAGCCCGGCTCCCACAGGGGAAGGCATTCCAAGGTGGGAGCGGGCTTGCCTGAGATGGCCGCGATGCGGTGTGAGCGTGCAATCAAATGGCACTGAATCGCTGCCCCAACTGCTGCTCGGCAAACTGCTCAATGATGAAATCTACAAACGCCCGGGTCTTGCCGGGCAGCAGTTTGTGTTCGGCGTAGTAAATGGAGATGCTGCCGTCGTCGACACACCAGTCGGGCAGCACACGCACGACTGCACCACTGTCGAGAAATGGCACGGCCATCGGCATACTCACCAGCGCAATGCCCAAGCCTTGGGCACTGGCGCAGCAGGCGGCTTCGGAGTCGCTCATGGTCATGCTCGGCTTGAGTACCAGCGGGCTGTGTTCACGCTCGATACTGGTCAACTGCCAGGAACGGATGCGACCGGTCTGCGGTGAACGAATAAGAATGCCTGTGCAGTGCGCCAAGTCTTCTGGGGTTAACACCGGCGCGCGTTGCGCCAGGTAGTCCGGTGACGCCACCAGCACGCGATGAGCCGGCGTCAACTTACGCGCCACCACGCCCTGGGGCAGCTCGAAACCACCACCAATGGCGGCATCGAAGCCCTGCCCGATCAGGTCGACCTGGCGGTTATCGAAATGCCAGTCCGGGCTGATATCCGGAAACCGCTGCATGAACGTCCCCAGCAGCGGCACCACATAGCGATTACCAAACACCGTACCCATGCTGACCTTGAGCGTGCCCACTGGCCGTCCTTCGGCACTGGCCAGGTTGGCCACGGCATTCTGGATGGTGGTGAGGCTGCCACTGACTTCGTCGAGAAACAGTTTGCCAGCCTCGGTCAGCGTCAGGCGCCGAGTGCTGCGCTGGAACAAGCGCACACCCAGGCGCGCCTCCAGCTTGGCGACACTTTTGCCGACGGCTGCCGGGGTCAGGCTCAGGTGCCGGGCCGCCTCGGCAAAGCTGCCACCTTCGGCGCTGCGCACAAAGCATTCGATACTGCCAAAGCTTTCCATATCGCCCCACTCTAAACTTTTGGTTTACACAGACTATAGCAATCACGGTCTACCGGGAGGGGCTGGCGAGGTCGATACTCGGTTCCAACAACAAGGCATCCCGCCTTGAACAGCTAGGAGATCGACATGACCACACAGCACCTCAGCGGCAAAGTCGCCTTGATTCAAGGCGGTTCTCGCGGCATCGGTGCCGCCATCGTCAAGCGCCTCGCAGCACAGGGCGCCGCCGTCGCCTTTACCTACGTCAGCTCCGCCGCCAAGGCCGAAGCACTGCAGAACAGCGTGATCAGCGAAGGCGGTAAAGCCCTGGCAATTCACGCCGACAGCGCCGACGCAGCGGCAATCCGCAATGCGGTCAACGCCACCGTCGAGACCTTTGGGCGCCTGGACATCCTAGTGAACAACGCCGGTGTGCTGGCCATCGCGCCGCTGGAAGACTTCAAGCTGGAAGACTTTGACCAGACCCTGGCGATCAACGTACGCAGCGTGTTTATCGCGACCCAGGAAGCGGCCAAGCACATGGGTGACGGCGGTCGTGTGATCAATATCGGCAGTACCAATGCCGAGCGCATGCCGTTTGGTGGCGGTGGCCCGTATGCAATGAGCAAGGCGGCGCTGGTGGGGTTGACCAAAGGCTTGGCGCGAGACCTGGGGCCGCGTGGTATCACCATCAACAACGTGCAGCCTGGGCCGGTGGATACCGACATGAACCCGGCCAACAGCGATTTTGCCGAAAGCCTGATCGGGTTGATGGCGGTGGGTCGGTATGGGCATGTCGAGGAAATTGCCAGCTTCGTAGCCTACCTGGCTGGGCCAGAAGCCGGTTACATCACCGGTGCAAGCCTGACCATCGATGGTGGCTTCAGCGCCTAGGGCTTCCTGGACACCGCAAATCAACTGTGGGAGGGGGCTTGCCCCGATGGCGGTGTAACAGTCAGCTCATTCGTGGCTGCCCCACCGCAATCGGGGGCAAGCCCCCTCCCACGTTTTTAACCGCGATCAGTCAAGGTCGAGGTGGCAGGCCGTAGGCCGCCAGGTCAAAGTCCGCGAGCTTGCGGATGATCTGGTCGGCATGGTGGTATTTGCTGTCGGCCATGGCTTCATCCGGTACGGCGATGGCAGTCATATGGGCAGCTTTGGCAGCAGTGACGCCGAAGGGTGAGTCTTCGAATACCAGGCAATCCTCCGGTGCAACGCCCAGGCGGCGGGCGGCGGTGAGGAAGATGTCCGGCGCGGGCTTGGCGGCGCCGACTTCCGGGTCGTCAGCGGTGACGATGGTGTCGAACAGGCCAAACCATTCGCGGTGCAAGGTGGTCTTGTGGCCAAACGAATGGCGCGACGAACTGGTGCCCACGGCAATCGGGATGTGATGTGCCTTCAAGTGCCGCACCAAAGCTTCCGCGCCGGGCATGCCCAAGGCTTTTGGGAAGCGCTCGCTCATCAGCGGTTCACGGATCGTCAGGAATTCGGCGGGCGTGATTGGAAGATCCAGCGCCCTCACCACGTAGTCAGCCAAATCCTGGGCTCCGCGCCCGATGATGTGCTGCTTGATGCTCCAATCGTAGGTGCGGCCGTAGCGTTCGGCGATGATCTGTGTGACTTCGGTGTAGATGCCTTCAGTGTCCAGCAACAGCCCGTCCATATCGAATATCACAGCCTTGATTGGGCCGACTCTACGCGGTGCGTTCATCAAAACAGATCCTTGGGGGGAAGGACTAAAAGGATTCAGCACAATAACGGTCACACTTGTCAGCAAGCAACCCTTTAGACTGTGAACCTCACCTTTCAAAGTACCCGCAATGCTTTACCGCCTAGCTGCCGACAGCCTCGTGCTATTTCACTTGAGCTTCATCCTCTTCGTCCTGTTCGGCGGGTTGCTTGCGCTGAAATGGCGCCCGGTGATCTGGCTGCACCTGCCCGCCGCGGCATGGGGCGTGGCGGTCGAAGTGTTCCACCTGCCCTGCCCACTGACCCGCTGGGAGAACCTGTTTCGTCACCTCGCCGGGCAGGACGGCTATGGCGGTGGATTTATCGAGCATTACATTCTCACGCTGATCTACCCCGCCGGCCTGACTCCGCAGATCCAGTTGGGCCTGGGCGCGTTGGTGCTGGTGATCAACATCGCCGTATACGGATGGTTGATCCGGCGTTATGTACAGGTTTGAGACAGCTTCACTGGTCAACAATCAGACTCCCTCATTCCCTTCACAGACGCCCCCATGTCCGAAGCCTTCGAAGTCCCCAGCCCTCACGAAAAACACATCGAACACACCACCGAGCATGCCCACGGCCGCGGCGATAATTTCGCCAGCCGTATCGCCGTGATGACCGCCCTCATGGCCACCCTCGGCGCGATGCTCAGCTACCAGGCCGGCTCGACCGAAAGCGAAGCGGCGATGGACAAGAACAACGCCGCCATCTTCAAGACCGAAGCGGCCAACCAATGGAACTACTAGCAGGCCAAGTCCAGCCGGCAAAACCTCGCGGAACTGGCCACTCACATTCCCGGTGTGGACGCGGTGCATTACAAGGAAGAAATCGAGCGCTACAAGAACCAGAAGGAAGACGTGCGCAAACAGGCCGAGAAGCTTGAAGCCACGTCGAAGGAATGGGATGAAAAATCGGAACAGGCGCTGCACCAGCATCATCGCTGGGCCCAGGCGATGACCGCGATTCAGATCGCGATTTCGTTGGCGGCGATTACCTTGCTGACGCGGCGGGAGTGGTTGAAGCGGATGTCGTACACCGCAGGCGGCGCAGCAGTGATACTAGGGAGCCTCGCCTGGCTGCATATCTGACCACTTCCAAACACACAGTACCTGTGGCGAGGGAGCTTGCTCCCGCTGGACTGCGCAGCAGTCCCATCTTCATGGCCGCTTCGCGGCCCAACGGGACGCTGCGACGGTTCGACAAGCTCCAGCGCCACAGTCTATGCACTACGCAGCATCGAATCAGGCTCGGTTCGCCGCACGGCTATGGTGGAAGTACAGATACGCCAGCCCGATAGGCGCAATGAAAATCGCCATGGTCCAGCAGATCGCCATGGTGAACACCTTGACGGTCAGCATCAGAATGGCATTCACAAAGAACACGTTGTTGCCAAAAATGTAATCCATGATGCTTTCGTAAACGAAACGCGCGTAGGGATAAAGCAGGCTGTTGACCACGCAATAGAACAGCGCGCCCAGTGTGAACACACCGGTTTTCGAATGGGTCAGCGCGGTATAGATCAGCACGGGAAAAATCAGCCCGAACAGGAAGTTGCGGATGTAGTACTGAGCAGAAAGCCCGCCAAATGTCTTGCGAAGTACCGGGTGCATTTAGATCCCTCTGAATGGCTTTATTGGAAAGGCGGCGACCTTAACAAAGCTTGGAAATCTTCTCCAGCGTTGATGTAAGCCCTTTGCCATTACAGCGCTGCAGAGTAAAAGGAATGGCGAACAACTCACTTCAAGCCGAGGGAAAACCGGTGTCCGCATAACCCAAAGAAACCGTGGCTTCGGGGTTGACGGCTTGGGTGTACGCGCAGGCCGGAAGCGCGGGGTGGTAATCTTGCCACCTCGAAAAAGTCGACTACAGGGAAGTACTGATGCGGATTCTGTTTTTAGCGCTGGGCTGAGAACCTTGCGCTTCGCAGTGAAATAAGTAGCGATGCGGTTGTACTCAGAGACTTTGCCTTGCTGTGCTCGATCCCGCTGCGCGGTGGGTGCGATTTGCTGGATGTCATTGGGCGACGCATGGATATGCCAAGCGCGTGATTCGATAAAGGTAAGATTTTCGAACCGCAGAAACTACAAAACCCCTGGTTTCTCTCGAAACCAGGGGTTTTGTTTACATCGAATTTGGCGGTGAAGGAGAGATTCGAACTCTCGATACAATTTCTTGTATACACACTTTCCAGGCGTGCTCCTTAAGCCACTCGGACACTTCACCGTATCTCGTCAAACCAGTTCAGTCTGTCGAGGCGCGCTAATGTAGTCGAAAGCCTTTCTGATGGCAAAGGTTTTTTTCAGAATATTCATGCGGTTAGCCCGTTATGCCGTTCAACGCCCGGCAAGGGGTGGTGATTGTGCCATTCTCAGGCATCGGCGGTGTGCGTCTGGGACGGTGATTGCGCCCTGCGTCTGGCATTCCCACGCCCGGTGCAGGGGAAAACCCTGACTGGCCAGTCAGTCACAGCGCTTTACCGGGGCGGGCGTGGTGGGTAACGTCTGCTGCATACTTCTATAACAAGTCCTACAAGGAACCGCGTCATGAGTGAGTTGATTGCCTACCACCTCGAAGACGGTATCGCGACCCTGACCTTGAGCAACGGCAAGGTCAATGCCATTTCTCCGGCGGTGGTCAGTGCGTTTAATGAAGCGCTGGATCAGGCGGAGAAGGACCGGGCGGTGGTGGTGATCACCGGTACGCCGGGGATTCTGTCGGGTGGTTATGATTTGAAGGTGATGACCGCCGGCCCTAAAGAGGCGATCGGCCTGGTGACTTCCGGCTCGACGTTGGCGCGTCGCCTGTTGTCGCACCCGTTCCCGGTGATTGTGGCGTGCCCTGGGCATGCGGTGGCCAAGGGTGCGTTCCTGCTGTTGTCGGCGGATTACCGGATTGGCGTGGAAGGTCCGTTCAGTATTGGCCTGAACGAGGTGGCGATTGGCATGACCATGCACCACGCCGGTATCGAGTTGGCGCGGGATCGTCTGCGCAAGTCGGCGTTCCATCGCTCGGTGATCAATGCCGAGATGTTTGACCCACAGGGCGCGTTGCAAGCCGGTTTCCTCGACAAGGTGGTGGCACCGGAAGAGTTGCACGCCGCAGCGCTGGAAGCGGCGCGTCAGTTGAAGAAGCTCAATATGAACGCTCACAAGCACACTAAATTGAAGGTGCGTAAGGCGCTGCTGGAAGCCTTGGACGACGCCATCATCCAAGACCAAGGGCATATCCTGAGCTAAGCCCTACACCTGATACGCCAGAGCCCGACCTTGAGTCGGGCTTTTTCTTACAAAGAATTCTGATTCTTCTACAGCCGCTCTAGCGTGCCCATGTCGGTAGATGTTGAAACATGCTCTTAAACATCGCCTATCTCCGAGCTGTACCGGGGTAATTGCCGAATACAGTGCACAACCGTACACTGCGCCACCTTTTTTCCCGATGGGCCGTGTCGATGCTTTTTCTGTTACGTATGTTGTTGATGGGCCTGCACTTTATGCTCGCCGGTGTACTGGGCGTGCTGGTCGGTCTGTGCCGGCCGTTCAATCCGGACAACAGCCGTCTGTGCGCACGCCTCTACGCGTTGCCGGCCATGTGGATCCTGCGGCTGAACGTAAAGGCCGATGTGGACTCGCTGCGCCACAAATCCGGCACTTGCGTGATCATTGCCAACCACCAGTCCAACTATGACCTGTTTGTGTTCGGTAACGTGGTGCCGCATCGCACGGTGTGCATCGCCAAGAAAAGCCTGAAATGGGTGCCGCTGTTCGGCCAGTTGTTCTGGCTGGCGGGCAATGTGCTGATCGACCGGGGCAATGCGCACCAGGCACGCCGCGCGATGCTCACCACCACCCGCACGTTGCAGCATGAGGACACGTCGATCTGGGTGTTCCCGGAGGGCACGCGCAACCTGGGTAAAGGGTTGCTGCCGTTCAAGAAAGGCGCGTTCCATATGGCGATTGCGGCCGGTGTGCCGATCGTGCAGGTGTGTGTCAGTAACTACGTGACACACATGCAGCTCAATCGCTGGAACAGTGGGGATGTGCTCATACGGTCGTTGCCGCCGATTCCTACGACAGGCCTGACTTCGGATGACATCCCGGCGTTGATGCAGGCGTGTCATGTGCAGATGGATGAATGCATCGCGCAGATGGACCGCGAGTTGCGAGCTGTCTGAACATTCTGGGGGCGCTTCGCACCCCGGCGCGAGCAAGCTCGCTCACCACAAAAAAGCTTGGCGCTACGACGGAACGCCATTCAGGCTAAGCTGCCCAACATCTGTCCTCCCAATAAGAAGCGATCAGCACCATGGGTAGAGTTGTTGCGGCCGCCGTCTACAGCGCCGGTAAGAAAGTCACTGATATCACCCTTGATGAAGGCGCGGCCTGGGCCGCCAAACCCGACCACTTTGTGTGGATCGGCCTGGAAGAACCCGATGCCCAGGAGCTGGCCAACCTGCAACGCCAGTTCAACCTGCATGAATTGGCCATTGAAGACGCCCTGGAAAAACACAGCCGCCCCAAACTGGAAACCTTCGGCGATGCGCTGTTTATCGTTACCTACTCACCGGTGCGCGAGAACGGCAAGCTGGAGTTCATCGAAACCCATATCTTTGCCGGCAACGGCTACATCATCACCGCACGTAACGGTCACTCGGCGTCCTACGGCTTTGTGCGCCAGCGCTGTGAGGCGCGGCCGCTGTTGCTGGAGCATGGGGAAGATTTTGTACTTTATGCGCTGCTGGATTTCGTCACCGAGAACTACCAGCCGGTGAGCGAAGCGATCCATGCCGAGATCGATGAGCTGGAGCGCAATGTTCTGTGCAGTTCGTTGAGCGAGCGCGATATCCAGAAGATCCACGGCCTGCGCCGCGACGTGCTGCGGCTCAAGCGTTATGTGGCGCCGATGGTGGAGATCAGCCAGGAGCTGCAGAAGCTCAGCTTTCCGTTTATCGACAAGAACATGCGTCCGTATTTCCGCGACGTGCAGATTCACGTGACGCGCCAGATGGAAGACCTCACTACCCTGCGCGATATCGCCAGCCAGACCATCGAGATCGGTGTGTTACTGGAGGCTTCGCGCCAGAGCGTGGTGCAGCGCAAGTTCGCCGCGTGGGCAGCGATACTCGCCTTCCCCACCGCGGTGGCGGGGATCTACGGGATGAACTTCCAGAACATGCCCGAGCTGCAATGGCACTACGGCTATTTTGCGGTGCTCGGGTTTATTGCGGCGGGCTGCACGGGTTTGTGGGCGAGTTTCAAGCGTTCGGGTTGGCTTTAAACCCGGGCCTCGGGCTTGTGTGCCACAAAACGCATCATCCATTCCGCCACGGTTGCACCGTGGTGGTCACGCTCCAGGCTGGCGACGCCGTTGGTGTAGACCTTTTCGCCCAAGGTTGTCTGAAGGATCTCCAGCAACTCGCGGGAATAGTCGTGGATAAATTCCGGGTGGCCCTGGAAGCACAGCACCTGGTCGCCGATGTGGTACGCCGCAAACGGGCAGAACGCGCTGGATGCAATCACCGTGGCGTTCTCCGGCAACGTGGTCACCTGGTCCTGGTGGCTGATCAACAGCGTCAGCTCTTCCACTTCCGGGCTCATCCACGGCGCCTTGGCATCGAGCTTGTAGTCGTGAATGCCCATACCCCAGCCCTGGCCGGCGCGTTCGGTCTTGCCACCCAGCAGCAGTGCCAGCAACTGGTGGCCGAAGCAAATGCCGAGCAGCTTGTCGCCGCGCTCGTAACGTTCGAGCAGGTAGGTCTTGAGGGTCTGGATCCATGGGTCGGTGCCGAAGGAGTCGGCCTTGCTGCCGGTCACCAAGTAAGCGTCGAACACTTCGTCGTCGGACGGGTATTCACCGTTCACCACGTTATAGACAACAAACTCGGCGGGAATCGGTTGCTTGGAGAACAGGCGCTTGAACATCTGCCCGTAGCCTTGGTATTGATCGATCAAGCCTGGACGCAGGATATCGGTTTCCAGGATACAGACGCGTAGCGACATAAAAAATACCTGACACGGTGATGGGAATAATGCACACCCCAGAGCCTGCCTTGAAATACCCCTTCAAGGCAAGCCCCTCCTGCTTCACCGGAACACGTCACCTTGCGCCGCTTTCTCCAGCAACAATGCCGGTGGCGTGAAACGTTCGCCATATTGCTCGGCCAGGTAACGAGCGCGGGCGATGAAGTCGTTCAAACCGTACTGGTTGATGAACTGCAACGCACCGCCGCTCCAGGCCGCGAAACCAATGCCAAAGATCGAGCCCACGTTGGCGTCCGCCGTGGACATCAACACCCCCTCCTCCACGCAACGCACGGTCTCGATGGCCTGGATAAACAGCAAGCGGTCGCGCACATCCTGTGGCGAGATACGTTGGTCGGGCCGTTCAAAGCGGCTTTTCAGCTCTGGCCAAAGGTATTTCTGTCCACCGTTGGGATATTCATAAAAACCGCCCCCCGCCGCCTTGCCCACGCGTTTGTATTCGTTGACCAACAGATCGATCACCGCCGTTGCCGGGTGTGTCGGCACGGCCTTGCCTTCGGCTTGCAGATCCTTGGCCGTCTGCTGCCTTATATGGCTCATCAGGCTGAGGGAAACTTCATCCGACACCGCCAACGGCCCCACCGGCATACCGGCCTTGCGCGCTTCGGTCTCGATCATCGGCGCCGCCACGCCTTCGCCCAACATGGCAATACCTTCGTTGGTGAAGGTGCCAAACACCCTTGAGGTGAAGAACCCACGACTGTCATTGACCACGATCGGGGTTTTCTTGATTTGCAGGACGAAGTCGAAACCTCGCGCCAGGGTTTCGTCGCTGGTGCGCGCGCCCTTGATGATTTCCACCAGGGGCATCTTGTCCACCGGGCTGAAGAAGTGCAGGCCAATGAACTTGCTTTGATCCGGCACCGCCGTGGCCAGGCCGCTGATGGGCAAGGTGGAGGTATTGGAGGCGATCACGGCCTCGGCGCCGACCACGCTTTGCGCCGCAGCAGACACCTTGGCCTTGAGGTCGCGGTCTTCGAACACCGCTTCGATGATCAAATCACAGCCCGCCAGGTCGGCATCGGAGGCCGTAGGATGGATACGCGCCAAGGTGGTTTCCCGCTGTTCGGCGGTCAATTGCCCACGGCTGACCTTCTTGTCCAGTAGCGCCGACGAATGCGCCTTGCCCTTCTCGGCGGCTGCCAGGTTGATGTCCTTGAGCACCACCTCAATGCCTGCGCAGGCACTGACATAGGCGATCCCCGCCCCCATCATCCCAGCGCCCAGCACACCGACTTTGCGCGTGACGTAGGGTGCATACCCTTGCGGCCGTGAACTGCCGGCGTTGATCTCGTTGAGCTGGAACCAAAAGGTGCCCATCATGTTTTTTGCCACTTGCCCGGTTACCAACTCCGTGAAGTAGCGGGTTTCGATCAGGTGCGCGGTGTCAAAGTCCACCTGGGCGCCTTCAACGGCAGCGCAGAGGATTTTCTCCGGTGCGGGGAAACAGCCCTGGGTCTTACTGCGCAAAATCGACGGTGCAATCGCCAGCATCTGCGCGACTTTCGGGCTCGACGGGGTACCGCCGGGGATCGAGTAGGCCTTGTTGTCCCACGGCTGCCTGGCGTCCGGATTGGCCAGGATCCAGGCACGGGATTGGGCCAGCAACGCTTCGCGGTCCGCCGCCAGCTCATTCACCAGCCCGGCTTGCAGCGCCTGCTGCGGCCGTACTTTCTTGCCTTCCAGCAAATACGGCAGGGCCTTTTCCAGCCCCAGCATGCGCACCATGCGCACCACGCCGCCGCCGCCCGGCAGCAGGCCCAGGGTGACTTCCGGCAAGCCTAGCTGCACCGACTTGTCGTCCAGCGCGACACGGTAATGACACGCCAGGCAAATCTCCCAGCCGCCCCCCAGCGCCGCGCCATTGATGGCGGCCACCAGCGGTTTGCCAAGGGTTTCCAGGCGCCGCAGCTGTCCTTTCAACACCAGCACGCTGTCGTAGAATTCCTTGGCGTGAGCCTTGTCGACCTTGATCAGTTCATTCAAGTCGCCACCGGCAAAAAATGTCTTCTTGGCCGAGGTAATCACTACCCCGGCAAGGCTGTCTTTTTCCGCCTCCAGGCGCTCCACCGTGGCCGCCATGGCCTCGCGGTACACGCTGTTCATGGTGTTGGCGCTCTGGCCGGGCATATCGAGGGTCAGCACGACGATGCCGTCCTGGCCTTTTTCGTAACGAATGGCTTGGGTCATGACAGATTCCTTGGGCTCAGAGGCGTTCGATAATGGTGGCGATGCCCATGCCACCGCCGACACACAAAGTGGCCAGGCCATAGCGCTGCTGGCGCACTTCCAGCTCGTCGAGCAGGGTGCCAAGGATCGCGCAGCCGGTGGCGCCCAGCGGGTGGCCCATGGCGATGGAGCCACCGTTCACGTTGACCCGCGCCGCGTCGATGCCCATGTCCTTGATGAACTTGAGCACCACCGAGGCAAACGCTTCGTTGACCTCGAACAGGTCAATGTCCTCAACACGCAGCCCAGCCTTGGCCAGGGCCTTGCGTGTGGCAGGCGCGGGGCCGGTGAGCATGATGGTCGGGTCGGTACTGGTGACCGCCGTCGCGACGATGCGCGCCCGTGGCTGCAGGCCCAGCTCGCGGCCCTTGGCCTCGGAGCCCATCAACATCAGTGCAGCGCCATCGACGATGCCGGAGCTATTGCCGGGCGTATGCACGTGGTGGATGCGCTCCACATGGCTGTAGACCCGCAGCGCGGTGGCGTCGAAGCCCATCTGCCCCATCATTTCAAAACTGGGCTTGAGCTTGCCAAGGCCTTCGAGGGTGGAGTCGCCGCGAATGAATTCGTCATGGTCGAGCAGCACAATGCCGTTCTGGTCCTGCACCGCAATCAGCGACTTATTGAAGGCACCGTCCGCACGGGCCCTGGCCGCTTTTTGCTGCGAATGCAGGGCAAAGGCGTCGACGTCCTCGCGGGTGAAACCTTCCAGGGTAGCGATCAGGTCCGCGCCGATGCCCTGGGGGGTGAAATGGCTGTGCATATTGGTCTGGGGGTCGAGCACCCAGGCGCCGCCGTCGCTGCCCATGGGCACACGGGACATGGACTCTACGCCACCGACCACCACCAGGTCTTCGAAGCCGGAGCGCACCTTCATCGCGCCCAGGTTGACCGCTTCCAGGCCTGAGGCGCAGAAGCGGTTGATCTGCACGCCGGCGACGCTGATGTCCCAGTCCGCCACCAGCGCGGCGGTCTTGGCGATGTCGGCGCCTTGGTCGCCCACGGGGGTCACGCAGCCGAGCACGATGTCGTCGACCTGATGGGTGTCGAGGTCGCTGCGTCGGGCCAGGGCGGTGAGCAAGCCGGCCACCAGGTTCACCGGCTTGACGCTGTGCAAGGCGCCGTCAGGCTTGCCTTTGCCACGGGGCGTGCGTATCGCATCAAAGATCAAAGCTTGGGTCATGACGTCCTCGAACCGCTGTGCATGTGTGCCTCTACCTTAGGCCCGATTGACACGGTTTCAATGACGGATGCGCTCATTGCTTTTGACCCCCTCGCTCGGACGAACGGTAGCCAACGTGGGCAATTACCTGATTAATCGTTTTAGCTGTCTAGCCAAGGCATTGGCGCCAAGATGGCGATATGCCTCATGCCTTTTTAAGCTCAAAAGTTGATTAGCTGATATGAAATGGGTCTAAGCCACGAAGAACGAGGGCTCTAAGGTTCAATCAGTAAGAAGTTGCTGCCGGGTTTTGCTGGAGCAACTGTAAGAAAAGCGACACGTCATCTCGCCATACTGAAATAAAAACCGGCACGCATTTGACGCTCAGGAATAACAACAAAAGGCAGTCAGCCATGTTCAAACATTCGAAAGTACGTCAGGCGGGACTCATTCTGTTCGCCACCACACTGATTCTGATCTTGCCCAACTTAACCAAGGTTATGGGGTGACCCCTCCACGCCCACATTGCGTGCCATCACAGCACAGGGTTTGCAGCTTTTGGCAGCACCTGCCGGGACATTGCGCATAGCGGTCCTGCAGGGGCTGCCTTTTTGCGTGTCGAATTCCGGTATCGTTAGCCTAAATACACCTTTGATTCGAGCCTGCGTCTTGAAACCCATCATCGCCCTCCTCGCCGTGCTGATCACGCTTCCCGCTGCGGCCGCGCAATTGACCATCGAACTCGACCACACCCGCAAGACCTGGCAGACCGCCGACTTGCTCAAGCACCCACAAGCGCAGTCGGTGCAGATCGCTGATGACGTGTCCTACAAGCGCACCATGACCTATCGCGCCGTGCCGCTGGCGGTGCTCCTGCCAGGGTTGAAACCTGAGAGCCACCTGCAAGCCGTTGCCCTTGATGGGTTCGCCGCCGAACTCACGGCTGCGCCGCTGCTGGAGGCCCACGGTGCTCGCGCCTGGCTCGCGGTGGAAGATCCCGCCCAGCCATGGCCTGCGCTGGCCGACGGCAAACCGAGTGCCGGGCCGTTCTACCTGGTGTGGACCGACCCGCAAGCCGGGCACATCAGCCCGGAGCAGTGGCCGTTCCAGATCTCTGGGATTAAACAGTTGAAGACGGTCGCGGAGCGCTTTCCGGCTTTGTTGCCAGATCCAAAACTGGCAGCCAATGACCCGATCAACCAGGGCTTTGTGCTGTTCCAGAAAAACTGCCTGGCTTGCCATCGCCTAAATGGCGCCGGCGATGCGCAGGTGGGGCCAGACCTGAATATCCCCTACAACCCCACCGAGTATTTTGGCGGTGATTTCCTCAAGCGCTATATCCGTGACCCGCAGAGCCTGCGGCATTGGCCACAGGCGAAGATGCCGGCGTTTGCCGCCAGTGTGTTGCCCGACAATGAGCTGGATTTATTGGTGGGGTATTTGAAGCATATGGCCGGGCGCAAGCAACAACCCTGATCTTGACGTTGCCCCTGTAGGAGCCGGCAAGCCGGCGCCTACAGTTGATCCGCGGTGTTCTGGGTTATTGCTGCTGGACAGAAATAACCGGCGTCGGCGCCACGAACACCTTGGCATGCATCTGTTCATACCCGCCGCCACGGCGCATGCCGCGTACCGGGCAGGCGTCGAGGTAGTCCAGCCCCACCGCCAGCTTCAAATGCCGCTCCGGGCGGGCCAGTTGGTTGGTCACGTCAAAGCTGTACCAGGCGTCATCCAGCCAGGCTTCGGCCCAGGCGTGGCTGGCCAGGTGCGTGCTGTCCTCCGAGTACAAATACCCAGACACATACCGCGCCGGAATCCCCAGGCTGCGTGCGCAGGCCAGGAACGCATGGGTATGGTCCTGGCACACGCCTGCACGGCCAGCGAAGGCTTGCGCGGCGCAGGTGTCGACCTCGGTCGCGCCAGGCGTGTAGACCATCGTCTGGCTGAGCGCATGCATCAGGTCGATCAGCGCCGTACGGTCGCGACGCTGATGGCAATGCTGGTCGGCAAACCCGCGCAGGGCTTCATCGGGCTCGGTGAGGCGGGTACAGCGCAGGAATGGGAACGCCGATTGGCTCTCATGCTCGGCCTCGCGCAATTCGTCGATGTCCACCTGGCCACGGGCGCCGATGATAATGGCGTCATGGGGTTCATCCAGGGTCAACACATGCAGGATGTTGCCGAACGGGTCCACCTGGGCGCGCACCGGACGCGGCAGGTCAAGCTGCCAACTCAGTACGTGCTGGCGCTCGCTGTCGTGGGGCGTGAGGCGCAGGTACTGGATGCTGGCGCGCACTTGGTCTTCGTAGTGGTAGGTGGTTTCGTGGCTGATGGAGAGTCTCATGCCGCCTCCAGGTAGGAACTGTAGATGGCGTCGCCCAACTGGCGGACCAAGGGGATAAAGTCGGTCAGCCAGGCGTGCAGGCCTTCCTCAAGGATTTCATCGATGGCGGTGAAGCGCAGGCGCGCATCCATCTCGGCGGCCAGGCGCTGGGCCGGGCGGCCATTGATACCTGGCAGGCTGGCGAGGATCTGGTCGATCTCCTCACTGCAGGCCCGCAGTGAGCGCGGCACATCGGCGCGCAGCAGCAACAACTCGGCGACTTGCCGCGCGCCGGGGGCGTCGCGATAAATCTCGGTGTAGGCCTCGAACGACGACAACGCACGCAGCAAGGCGCTCCATTGATAGTAGGCGTGGGCCGTGCCATCCGTGACTGCTTCAGCACGGTCACCGGCCATTTCGTAGCGGGCGTCCAGCAGGCGCAGGGTGTTGTCGGCACGTTCGATAAAGGTGCCCAGGCGAATGAAGCGGAAGGCATCGTTACGCATGATGGTGCCGTAGGTGGCACCGCGGAACAGATGGGACCGCTCCTTGACCCACTCACAGAACCGGCTCATGCCATAGCGGCTCAGGCCCTGCTGGGCGATGTCGCGAATATCCAGCCAGGTCGCGTTGATGTTTTCCCACATGTCGGCGGTAATCCGCCCACGCACCGCATGGGCGCTGGCCCGCGCCGCGCCGAGGCAGCTGTAGATGCTGGCCGGGTTGGCCGCATCCAGGGCAAAAAAGTGCAACAGGCGCTCGGCGTGCAGTTCGCCGTGGCGTTCGTGGTAATCCTCCAGGGTGCCGGTGATCAACAGCGGCATAGCCAGTTCATGCAGGCCATCACCGCGCCCGTCCTGGGGCATCAGCGACAGCGAATAGCTGACATCGAGCATGCGCGCGAGGTTTTCCGCGCGTTCCAGGTAGCGCGACATCCAGTACAAATCCGAGGCAGTTCTACTCAACATGGCATCAGTCCTCGACCACCCAGGTGTCTTTGGTGCCGCCACCCTGGGACGAGTTGACCACCAGCGAGCCTTCGCGCAATGCCACGCGGGTCAGGCCACCGGGGACCACACGGGTTTCCTTGCCGGACAACACGAACGGGCGCAGGTCGATATGACGTGGCGCAATGCCGTTTTCGACAAAGGTCGGGCAAGTGGATAAACACAGGGTTGGCTGGGCGATATAGGCGTGGGGCTTGGCCTTGATACGCGCACGGAAGGCTTCGATTTCCGCCGCTGTGGACGCGGGGCCGACCAGCATGCCGTAGCCGCCGGAACCCTGGGTTTCCTTGACCACCAGGTCTGGCAGGTTAGCCAATACGTGGGAGAGTTCGTCGGGCTTGCGGCACTGGAATGTAGGAACGTTCTTCAGGATGGGTTCTTCGTCCAGGTAAAAGCGGATCATCTCGGTGACGAAGGGGTACACCGACTTGTCATCCGCCACCCCGGTGCCGATGGCATTGGCCAGCACCACATTGCCGGAGCGATAGGCCGCGAGCAGGCCGGGCACGCCAAGCATGGAATCCGGGTTGAAAGCCAAGGGATCGAGGAAGGCGTCATCCAGGCGACGGTAAATCACGTCCACGGCCTTGGGGCCATCGGTGGTGCGCATGAAGACGCGGTCATCGCGCACGAACAGGTCGGCGCCTTCCACCAGTTCCACGCCCATTTCACGAGCAAGAAAGGCATGCTCAAAGAACGCGCTGTTGAAGCGGCCCGGGGTCAATACCACCACACTGGGGTTGTCCAGGGGGCTGGAGCTTTTCAGGGTGTCCAGCAACAGATTGGGGTAGTGGTCGATGGGCGCGATGCGTTGGGCGGCGAACAGCTCGGGGAACAGGCGCATCATCATCTTGCGGTCTTCAAGCATGTAGCTCACGCCGCTGGGGGTACGCAGGTTGTCTTCCAGCACGTAGTACGTGCCGTCGCCATCGCGTACGAGGTCGACCCCAGAAATGTGGGAATACAGGTCGCGGTGCAGGTCCAGGCCCTGCATCGCCAACTGGTATTGCTCGTTGGCCAGCACCTGTTCGGCGGGAATGATCCCGGCCTTGATGATGCGCTGTTCGTGATACAGGTCGGCGAGAAACATGTTCAGCGCCTTGACGCGCTGGATACAGCCGCGCTCGACAATCCGCCATTCGCTGGCGGGAATGCTGCGCGGGATGGTGTCGAAGGGAATCAGGCGCTCGGTGCCCTGCTCGTCCCCGTACAGGGTGAAAGTGATCCCGGCGCGGTGAAACAGCAAATCGGCTTCGCGCCGGCGTTGAGCCAGCAATTCAGGCGGGGTTTCGGCCAACCAACGGGCGAACTCGCGGTAATGAGGCCGGACCTGCCCTGCCCCATCGTACATTTCATCGTAATAAGTGCGGATCATGCCGAACTCCTTGTCACCCGGGCGCAAGAACCATCGCAAGGCCCGTGCCAGCGGCATAAACACTTAAAAATCAGTGGGTTGAATTACAACCAGAATCCTCTCGCACCGTCCTGGTGCGCAGAATGCCCGGTGCATGGCAGCACGCTTCATCGTAATGCGGGCTTTGCCTATCAACAGCATAGTCAGAGTTGATTTCACTGCCCGCCCAAGTCTGCGGATAATCGGCCCCATCTGCTGAACAGGATGCGTCCTACAGCTTCAGCGAACCGCTCTTCCCTTTAAGCCACCCTCTTGGGTGGTTTTTTTTTGCGCGGTGAATGCGTGGGTGAAAATGTCGACGCTGCACAAACAAAATCGGCCGACCCAAAGGTCAGCCGATACGCTGTGTTGCTCATACATTGCCGCTACATGGGTAACCCACGCACCTCCTGCTTGACGCCCCATCCCTCGATGATCCCGCCCAGCGGCTCGACCACCGCCTCAAAGTCTTGCTCGAAGTCTCCTATGCCGTCGTAGGTGGCAGACATGATTTTGCTCAGCTCCAAGTACCAGGCGCCATCGTCGCGCGCACTGACCTGAGCATTCAGGGATTCCCCACGAAACTCACCCGCAGCCCTGCGCGCCCGTTCCTCATCCGGGAAAATGGCGTAGAACTCGATGGGGTGAAAACGCGAGAAGTCGAAGCCGCCCTCTTTCATGCGGCGCAGAACGTTGGTGCTGATGTCTTCTTGATAGGCTGTGCTCATGAAAAGTGCTCCTCGAATTGATGGATAGACTTTCCGTGCTTCCCGAAGCCCACGCCGTACTGGCGTGGGGGCTACGGCAAAAACATCACCGCTGGAAAACAAGCATGTAGCTGACAAGACCAGACCTTAGCGATTCATTCGCTGATCTCACTTGCAGAGTAGCGCGAAGCTATCACCTCCACCAGAGGCGCTTTAAGTGCGTACAGGGAATGTTCAGGCGGCGGGAGAGATGTCGAGGATCTGGATACTGTTCTGGTCTTTGAGGATCTTGACCGTAGGCTCGGGCTTGCGGCCCTCCAGGTCATTGAGGTCCAGTTCAGCGGCGATGGGCACCAGTTTGTTGCGAATCATGTGTGCCGCATCTTCGAGGCTGGGCTTCTGATCGCAGGTGAACTGCTCGACGGTCTGAACGCCGTGATCATCAACGAAGGTAATCTGCCACTTTTGCATCGGTGCCTCCTCGATAAAACCCGTGTGTGGGCTTACCACTATCTGGACCTTGAGGGTTCGCCAAACGTTCCACTCAAGTCAGGAGGCACCGGATCAACTGCGCTTATTTTTCAGCGTGTTCTTTCAAGGCTTTCAAGGTGTTGAACGGCGCGTCCACCACAAACTTGTTGGCCAACCACGAAGGCACGCTGCCACCTGGCTCGGTGTGCACCTGGTAAGTGACTTCGGTCTGGTTTTCGCCTTTTGGCACGAGTTTCCAGAAGCCATCGACCTGGGCAACCCGTACGTAGCCTTTTTCTTCAGGCTTGTAGGTCGGGACGCCTTCGAGCTTACGGGTCAGCGTGCCGTCGGCCGCCTTGGTGGTGGTGATATGCAGGTAGGAATCACGGTCCGTTACGGGGAACGGGGCCTTGAATTGGGTGTAGGTCCAGCTCTCGTCGCCTTTCTTGTCCACCAGCTTCTGGGACTTGCACTCGTGGATCCAGGCACAGGCACCGGCCACGTCTTCCTGCAGGGCGACGATTTTGGCCACAGGCGCCTTGATCACGGTCACACCGCGATAGGCCTTGTACTTGGAGCCGGCAATTTCGCTCAGGGACACCTTGATACCGTCTTCGTCCTTGGCGACTTGCCAATCCTCAGCCTGGGCAGTGGCAGCAAACAACATCGTAAAACCGCACAACACAGCCATTCGTTTCAGCGAACCCATTGTTGTATTCCTTATTGTTGAAGTTCCGATAGTAAAGCCCATCAAGCCGCCGTCATGTGCTCCCACCAGCCGATCAAACGGATCGCATCGGCCTGGTCGGTGCCGCACACCTCGATGTCCGCCTTGAAGTCACTGCACACCGCCGGTCGTTCCGGTTGCCCGAACAGCAGGCATAGCTGTTCGACCGACAGGTGCAGGCAGCGTTCGCCCGCCGGTTTGCCTTGTGGCATACCCGGTAATGGCGAACTGATGGAGGGGGCGATGCAGCAAGCGCCACAGCCTTCACGGCAATTCATGACCAGCAGGTCCTCGACGACTCAATGTGGATGGCCGGGCTAGAGTACGCCCTAAAACAGCCGTTTTAAAATGGTCTAACAGGGGTTTTTCGCAGAAAACAAAAGTGACTGACCAGTCTGCGACAGATGGTCGAAGGGACACGTCACGTTTGTGGGAAAAGTTTACTGCTTGAATTCGAAATCCAGCGCTGCACCTTCCACATCGCGCCGTTCTTCGTTGCGCAATTGCAGCCTCATCTCATTGCTGAGCAGGCGGCCGTTGATCTGGAAAGCACTGTTATCGGTAGGCTTCTCGCCGAACATCGGCGGCAGCAAGGGCACGCTCTTGGGCTTGGGCATGGTGCCAATAGGCTGCAAGTGCCTGACCATGTCCGACGGCAGTGACAAGTCCAACTGTGCCGGCGGCAATTGGGTCTGTGCCACTTCTCGGGACGATTTTGACTTACTGGCCGCACGTTTTTTGGCGGTGGCGGCTGGCTTCTTCACCGCGGGCGCTTTTTTGACGGGTGCCGGTTTTTTCGCGGGCGCCTTCTGTTCGGCGTCGGCCGCAGGCTTGGTTTCGCTCACAGGGGCCGCCGCCAGCGCTGTGCCGACGTTGCACAGGCCTAACAGGCCAATCACCAAAACAGCGCGAAAAATCCGAGTCATATTGCCTACAGCGTTAACGGCAGAGGGCCATATGCTCGCTTGTTGTGCACGGCATGACAAGCGCGGTGATTAGCCAGCTATCGGAGTTGTCCCTTTTTTGCGCCTCAGAGGCCGGCCGCCGTCTCCTGGCATAACTGGCTGGCCAGCATCCCCAGGGTCATCAGCGCCCGCTCTGCCTCGCGGTTCCACGGGGTGCCGCAGTTGAGGCGAATGCAGTGGTTGAACTGCTCGGTATTACTGAAGATCAACCCTGGCGCAATGCTGATGCCCTGTTGCAGGGCACGCACGTGCAGTTCCTGGGTATTGACCCGCCCCGGCAAACTGACCCACAGGATAAAGCCGCCGGTCGGGCGGGTCATTTGCGTGCCTTCCGGGAAATACTGCTGCACCGCCAGCTGAAAGGCGCTGAGGTTCTTGCGGTACTCCTGGCGGATATAGCGCAAATGCCGATCGTAGCCGCCATTCTCCAGGTACGCGGCGACGCCCATCTGCGTGACGCTGCACGCGGAGTGGGTGCTGAACATCTGCAGGCGCTGGATTTCCTGCTGGTACTTGCCGGCGATCATCCAGCCGATGCGCACTCCAGGGGACAGCGTCTTGGAAAAGCTTGAGCAGTAGATCACTCGGTCAAGGCGGTCGTAGGCTTTCAGGGCTTTGGTGCGGCCCAGTTCGAACATCAGCTCGCCATAGATATCGTCCTCGACAATCTGGATATCGAAATCCGAGGCCAGGCGCAGCAAGTGTTTCTGTCGTTCCTCGGGCATGGTGCCGCCCAGGGGGTTGCTCAGGCGCGTGGTCAGTACCAGCGCCTTGATCGACCACTGGTTGGCCGCCAGTTGCAGGGCTTCCAGGCTCATGCCGGTGGAGGGGTCGCTGGGGATCTCGATGACTTTGAGGCCGAGCAGATCAGCCAATTGCAGCAAACCGTAATAGGTCGGTGACTCTGCAGCGATCAGGTCGCCGGGCCGCGTCAGCACGCGCAGCGACATCTGCAAGGCATCGACGCAACCGTGGGTGATGACCACTTCGGAAGGGTCCACCACCACGCCCGCATCGCGCATGCGGATCGCCACCTGGCGGCGCAGCGGTTCGAATCCGGGGCTGAACATGTAGCTGAAGGCCCGTGGGCTCTGGAAGCGCGTGACCTTGGCCAACTGCTGGTGCAACGCGCGCACCGGCAAGTAATCCACACTTGGCACAGCGGCGCCCAACGGGAATACGCCTTCGCGGCGCGACTCGCCCAACACCTGCTGGATGATACTGCTGCGGGTGACCAACCCCGGGCGCTCTACCCGGGCGATATCCGGCGTTGGCGCGGTGAGCGCGGGTGTCTGGTGCACGTAATAGCCAGACTGCGGCCGCGCCCGGATCAGCCCCTGGTCTTCCAGGTTGGCGTAGGCCTGCAACACCGTGGCGTGGCTCACGTTCAACTGCGAGCTCATCTTGCGTACCGAAGGCACACGCTCGCCCGGTTGGTAGACACCGCGCCGGATATCCTCAGCCAGTTGCTGGGCGATACGTTGGTAAAGCAACAGATTGGTCATGACGCAGCACTCGATTTCACGGGTATTTTATTTTTGTGTGAAACATACCGGCACAGTTTAGAAGTGTACGGGGACAGTTGCCACAATAGTCGAGCGCGCGTTGTAGTGACAGCAAAAACTGTGAGGGTGTACACCCAACAAATGTGGGAGGGGGCTTGCCCCCGATAGCGAGGGTTCAATCAACCTATTCGGTGACTGACGCTCCGCCATCGGGGGCAAGCCCCCTCCCACAGTTAAATCGATGCAAGCCTTTATCGGGCTGCGCCCAATTGGCCTTTCTCGTCGGAGAACACAATTTCCACACGACGGTTCTGCGCCCTGCCCCGCTCGGAAGCATTGGCCTCCACCGGGTACTGGTCGCCATAACCCTCGACCTGGATGCGTTTTTCGTCGATGCCCAGGTCAACCAGCACATCCGCCACCGACTGTGCGCGGTCACGCGACAGTTTGAGGTTTTCGCGCTCGCCGCCGGTATTGTCGGCATACCCCTCGATGCGCACCACGCGCTTGGGGTTGAGTTGCAGGAACTGTACGATTTTGAGCACCGTGCGGTTGGCCGAGTTTTTCAACTCTGCTTCACCGGTATCGAACAGCACATCGCCCAGGGTCATCACCAGGCCACGGTCGGTTTGGGTAGTAGCCAGGCTGGCGATCTGTTCTTCGAGCCATTTGCCCTGCTGCTGCACGCTGATCAGCTTGTTTTCACGCAGGGCCAATTGCAGGCGCTGGCGCTCCAGTTCGAGCTTTACACCCCGCTCTTGGTTGAGCGCCTGTTCGGTATGTTCGCGGGCGATGGCACTGTAGCGTTGGCTCAGGTAGGCGTAATGCACTACATCGGCACCGCTGCCCCAGTAGCTGGACAAGCGATCGGCGCGCGCCAGGGATTCACCGGCGCGGATCACGTCCTTGGGCGCAAAACGCAGCACGTTGGCGTCTTCCTTGACTTGCTGGAAGTCGTTACTTGCCTGCTGCAAAGCCTGCTCGCTGTCGGGATGGGTGGCGCAACCGCCCAACACGGCGGTGCCCAACAGTACCGCACAGCTCAAACCGCGGATCATCGGGCTCATTGGGCTTCTCCCAACTGCAACTGCTTGCGCAGACGGGTGATGCGGGCGTTGAGCACGTTCAACTGTTCCTGGCTCTTGCGGGTCAGCACTTGGGCTTCGGCCAGGCGTGCATCCAGTTCGGCTTGCTCGAAACGCATACGTGCGTTTTTGTAGGATTGGTCGGCCATGCTCGACTTGGCCCGGGCGAACTTGGCTTCAGCCAGTTTCAATTCAGGCGATTCATCCGCGTTGGCCCCCACGGCACTGGCTTGCTCCAAGGCTTGCTGGGTGAGGCGCATTTGTTCATTCGGCGCAGGATCGGCTGCACATCCCGCCAGAGCGACAACGGCGAGGGCCGCGAAAAGAGGTCGAAGAGTCACTGAAAATCCCTACTTTGTTGGGGTGCCGACGGGTTGCTGCAATTGCGCTTTCCAGCGCTCCAGATTGCTCTGCAACGCAGCTTGCGCCACACCGGACGCGGGCAATTCTGTCATCTTTTTGGCCAGCTGTCCGCGCAGCCACGGATCATTGCAGGCCGAGTTATGGGAAATCGCCAGGTACAAGCCCGGCTGATCGATAGGCACGTCGCGGGCCACCAGGTCATTGCTCATGCCCAGGGTCTGCGCCATGGCCATGCCGGAATAACGCCCGGCCAGCACGTAGTCCACCTCCCCCAGCAGCAGCTTCTGGAACGCTGGCGTCAGGGACGGCAGGCGTTGCAGGCTCAGTTGCTCGCCGGCGAAGGTTTCAAAGGCGGCGCTCAAGCGTGCACGCTCCGACACGGCACCCTTGTGCCCATGCAGGTCGGCAGCCGTGGTGTAGGCCAGCGCCGAATCCTTGCGCGTCCACACCAGATAGTCGAGCTGCACCAGCGCCGGATGGATGTAGTCGAGGGTTTCCAGCTCACCCAGGTTCAGCGGCGCGTCGGCGAGGATATCCATGCGCCCGCTGCGCACTTCCTCCAGGGCCAGGGAGCGTTTGCCACCGTAGAGCAGGTCGACTTTCAAGCCGAGGTCCTTGCCCACTTGTTGCAATAAATCGGCGGTGGCGCCGATCAGGTGCGTGGGGTCTTGCGGGTCGCGCCAGAGCAACGGCGGTGCGTCCGGGCTGCCGGTGATCACCAGGCGATCGCATTTGCCGGCGGCCAGCGACAGCGTCGGCAGCAATGTGAGGCCCAGCAGTACCGCCCAAGGGCGCAATTCCATGGCGTGTGTCTCCAAGTCAAAAAAAAGCCCGGTCACAAGGACCGGGCTCTTTATAAGTGAAGCGACTGGATTAGACCAGCTTCTCCAACTCAGGGACGGCTTCGAACAAGTCCGCCACCAGGCCGTAATCAGCCACCTGGAAGATCGGCGCTTCTTCGTCCTTGTTGATCGCAACGATCACTTTGGAGTCTTTCATACCGGCCAAGTGCTGGATCGCGCCGGAGATACCGACGGCGATGTACAGCTGTGGCGCAACGATTTTGCCGGTCTGGCCGACCTGCATGTCGTTGGGTACGAAACCTGCGTCGACGGCCGCGCGGGAAGCGCCGACCGCAGCGCCCAGCTTGTCGGCCAGGGCGTACAGGTGCTTGAAGTTGTCACCGTTCTGCATGCCACGGCCGCCGGAAACGACGATCTTGGCAGCGGTCAGCTCAGGACGATCCGACTTGGCCAGCTCTTCGCCAACGAAGCTGGAGGTGCCAGCGTCGTGCGCAGCTGCAACGGCTTCAACGGCAGCCGAACCACCTTCGGCGGCAACCGGGTCGAAACCGGTGGCACGTACGGTGATGACTTTGACCGAAGCGTTGGACTGTACGGTCGCGATGGCGTTACCGGCGTAGATCGGGCGCTTGAAGGTGTCGGCGCTTTCTACCGAGATGATCTCGGAGATCTGGTCAACGTCCAGCTGCGCGGCAACGCGTGGCAGGATGTTTTTGCCGTTGGAGGTGGCGGCAGCCAGGATGTGGCTGTAGCCAGCGCCCAGCTCAGCTACCAGCGGAGCAACGTTTTCTGGCAACTGATGCGCGTAGGCGGCATTGTCAGCGTTCAGGACTTTGCTCACGCCCGCGATTTTCGCAGCGGCTTCAGCCACGGCGCCAGCGCCCTGGCCGGCAACCAGTACGTGAATGTCGCCACCGATTTTAGCGGCGGCAGCCACGGTATTCAGGGTGGCCGGGGCCAGCACCTTGTTATCGTGTTCGGCGATTACGAGGATAGTCATGATCAGATCACCTTCGCTTCGTTTTTCAGTTTCTCGACCAGTTCAGCCACCGACTTGACCTTGATGCCCGCGCTGCGAGCAGCCGGCGCTTCAACTTTTACGGTCTTGTTGGTAGAGGCGGTGGAAACGCCCAAAGCTTCGGGAGTAACCGACTCAAGCGGCTTCTTCTTGGCTTTCATGATGTTTGGCAGGGACGCGTAGCGCGGCTCGTTCAAACGCAGGTCGGTGGTGACGATGGCCGGCAGCTTCAGGGAAACGGTCTGGGCGCCGCCGTCGATTTCACGGGTTACAGCTACGCTGTCGCCGCTCACTTCGACTTTGGAAGCGAAGGTGCCCTGGCCATAACCGGTCAGTGCAGCCAGCATCTGGCCAGTCTGGTTGTTGTCGCTGTCGATCGCCTGCTTGCCGAGGATCACCAGCTGAGGCTGTTCCTTGTCGACAACGGCTTTGAGCAGCTTGGCAACGGCCAGGGAGGTCAGCTCTTCAGCGGACTCGACCAGGATAGCGCGGTCGGCGCCCAGTGCCAGGGCGGTACGCAGCTGCTCTTGAGCAGTGGTAGGGCCGATGGAAACCACGACGATTTCAGTCGCCACGCCTTTCTCTTTCAGGCGTACGGCTTCTTCCACGGCGATTTCGCAGAAAGGGTTCATCGACATCTTGACGTTAGCGAGGTCGACGCCGGAATTGTCCGCCTTGACGCGAACTTTCACGTTGTAATCGACAACGCGTTTGACAGCTACAAGAACCTTCATGGATTCCTCGTTACTCTCCGGTGAAAAGAAAGTCGCCTAGGCGAACCTGGCGGTTGATGCTCATCGGCACACAAGGGCACCTCCAAAAACGCAGGCGGCGACCTTGCTCACGGGAAATGATGACCGTTCGTCAGTGGTGACTGAGAGGTCATTCTTTATCGCAGCGTGTAAACTGCGCGCCATTGTCCGGGCACGCGTCACCTGTCTTGCTTTTGGACGTGCTCTTGAAACCTGCAGTCTGCCTACGGTTAGCGCAAAACCGACCGTATATTGACCGGAACACCTATTCTGGTCAATACGGCAAAATAGCCAGTCATAAGCCGCACCACTTTGATTTACCTAGCCTGCGGGCAATTCAAACAAACGTTTGTATTGGACGCTAGCAGTGGTGTAGATATAATGCGCCACCTAGAGAGAAAGGTGGGTCATCCCCTGCCATTTGGCACAGTGATGATGGATACGACACCGAACCTCCACCAATTAGAAAAAAAAGCCTGTTGAGCCTTGAGTAGGAGATAGCCTGTGGAACGCGAATACATGGAATTCGACGTGGTCATCGTCGGCGCTGGCCCGGCGGGACTGTCTGCCGCCTGCCGACTGAAGCAGAAGGCCGCCGAAGCCGGTAAGGAAATCAGCGTCTGCGTGGTCGAGAAAGGCTCCGAAGTCGGCGCGCATATCCTGTCCGGTGCCGTGTTCGAACCACGCGCCCTGAACGAACTGTTCCCGGACTGGAAAGAACTCGGCGCCCCGCTCAACACTCCGGTGGTGCGCGATGACATCTATGTACTGCGCAGCCCCGAAGCCTCCACCAAGGTGCCTGACTTCTTTGTGCCCAAGACCATGCACAACGAAGGCAACTACATCATCTCCCTGGGCAACCTGTGCCGCTGGCTGGCCCAGCAGGCCGAGAACCTCGGCGTGGAAGTCTACCCAGGCTTCGCCGCACAGGAAGCGTTGTTCGACGAAAACGGCGTGGTGCGCGGGATCATCACCGGCGACCTCGGCGTCGACCGCGAAGGCCATCCTAAAGAAGGCGTCTACACCCCGGGCATGGAACTGCGTGGCAAGTACACGCTGTTCGCCGAAGGTTGCCGTGGCCACATCGGCAAGCAGCTGATCCAGCGTTTCAATCTGGACAGCGACGCCGACGCCCAGCACTACGGCATCGGCCTGAAGGAAATCTGGGAAATCGACCCGGCCAAGCACCAACCAGGCCTGGTCGTCCACACTGCTGGTTGGCCGCTGGACATCATGAGCGCCGAAAACACCGGCGGCTCCTTCCTCTATCACTTGGAAAACAACCAGGTGGTGGTCGGCTTGATCGTCGACCTGTCCTACAGCAACACCTTCCTGTCGCCGTTCGATGAGTTCCAGCGCCTCAAGCACCACCCGGTGCTGGCCCAATACCTGGAAGGCGGCAAGCGCATCAGCTACGGCGCCCGTGCCATCTGCAAAGGCGGCCTGAACTCGCTGCCGAAGATGGTCTTCAAGGGCGGCGCGCTGATCGGCTGCGACCTCGGCACCCTGAACTTCGCCAAGATCAAGGGCAGCCACACCGCGATGAAGTCCGGCATGCTCGCCGCCGACGCCGTGGCCGACCGCCTGTTTGCCGAGTCCGAAGGCGGTGATGAACTGAGCGCTTACGTTGATAGCTTCAAGTCGAGCTGGCTCTATGAAGAACTGTTCGCCAGCCGTAACTTCGGCCCGGCGATGCACAAGTTCGGTCCGATCCTTGGCGCGGGCTTCAACTGGTTCGACCAGAACATCCTGGGCGGCAAGATGCCGTTCACCCTGCACGACACCAAGCCGGACTACGCCTGCCTCAAGCTGGCGAAAGACAGCAAGAAAATCGACTACCCGAAACCCGACGGCAAGCTGAGCTTCGACAAGCTGAGCTCGGTGTTCATCTCCGGTACCAACCACGAAGAAGAGCAACCGTGCCACTTGAAGCTCAAGGACCCGAGCATCCCGATCGGCACCAACCTGCCGCTCTACGATGAACCGGCGCAGCGCTACTGCCCGGCCGGCGTGTATGAAGTGATCACCCAGGAAGACGGCGAGAAGCGCTTCCAGATCAACGCCCAGAACTGCGTGCACTGCAAGACCTGTGACATCAAGGACCCTTCGCAGAACATCACGTGGGTCACGCCGGAAGGCGCGGGTGGGCCGACCTACCCGAATATGTAAGCCCGCTGCTTGAATAAAAAAGCTCCCAAATGGGAGCCTTTTTTGTGGCCCGAAAAAAGCCAGTCACCTCGGGCAAATGTGGGAGCGGGCTTGCTCGCGAGGGCGGCCTGTCAGTTGAGGTAGGTGTTAGCTGACCCACCGTATTCGCGAGCAAGCCCGCTCACACATTTACGGTGTTGTGCCTGGTGGAATTATGCGGCGCGTTCTTCACCAGGATTGCGCAGGAAATAGCGCTTATATTCCCGACTGAACTGCGACGTACTCTGATACCCCACGTTATGCGCCGCCTGCGCCACGCCCATGCCTTCCACCAGCAGCAATTGCTGGGCCTTGAGCAGCCGCAAACGCTTGAGGTACTGCACCGGCGACAACAGCGTGCAGCGCTTGAAATGCTCATGAAACGTCGACGCACTCATGTGCGCATACCCCGCCAGCGTCTCGATATTCAGCGGCTCGGCGTAATGGGCATGCAAGTGATTCAACGAGGTGGCAATCCGGGAAAACTGCCCCTGCTGTTCCACCAATGCGCGCAGCACATCGGCCTGTGGCCCACGCAAGGCGGTGAAGAGCAATTCCCGCACCCGCGCCGGGCCCATGATCCGGCTTTCCAGCGGATCGTGCAGGCACTGCAACAGCCGCTCGACACAACCGCGCATCGCATCGTCGAGCACCACCGAGCTCATTGACTCCAGCGTCTGCGCTGTCGGCGGTGGCCCGGCCTGCATACCCATCGCCATCACCAATTCACCCAACACCACCCGATCGATGCCCACCGTCACCCCGTACAGCGGCGCATCGGCGCCCATGGCAAACGTCTCGCACTCGAACGGCACCGGCATCGCCTGGATCAGGTAATGCCCGGCGCCATACTCCAGCGTACGCGGGCCGAGGTAGGCGACTTTGCTGCCCTGGGCCACGAACATCAGGCTTGGCTCGTAGATCTGCGGCCCACGCGCCACGTCGCAACTGGCGCGCAGTACCTGCACGCCGGGCAGGTTCGTCGGCGAGAAACCGTCGCAGGGCGTAAGCCCTTCGATCAAGGAGACCAGCGTGGCGTTGGCATCGAGATGGCGGGTCAACAACATGGCAAAAAACTTCGCGAATAAGGGATGAGAACATCATCGCAGGTCTGGCGGCCGATGGATCCAAACCCGGGGCACTCCCGGACGAATAGGCATGAGACTCGGAGCAATCGCCATGGCCGCATCAGGACCCGGCGCGGAGAATGCGCCACCTCACCTGTCATTGCTTTTGCGAGGTCTCGCCATGTACACCGCCATCGGTTACGCCGCCCAGTCGGCCACCACTCCCCTCGCCCCCATGTCCTTCCAGCGCCGCAGCCCGCGTGTGGATGACGTGGCCATCGAGATCCTTTACTGCGGCGTGTGCCACTCCGACATCCACCAAGCCCGCAACGAATGGGGCATCGCCGTGTACCCGCTGATGCCGGGCCACGAGATCGTCGGCAAGGTCACCGCCGTCGGCGCCAACGTCACCGCGCACAAGGTCGGCGACCTGGTCGGCGTGGGCTGCATGGTCGATTCGTGCCGTCACTGCGACGCGTGCAAGGCAGACCTGGAGCAATACTGCCTCGAAGGTCCGACCATGACCTACGCCACCCCGGACCGCGTCGACGGCAGCAACACCATGGGCGGCTACTCCGACAGCATCGTGGTCAGTGAGCACTTTGTGGTGAAGATTCCGGCCAAGCTCGACCTGGCCAGCGCCGCGCCGATCCTGTGTGCCGGCATCACCACCTACTCGCCGCTCAAGCACCACGGTGTGAAGGCCGGCGATAAAATCGGCGTGCTCGGCATGGGCGGCCTGGGCCATATGGGCATCAAGTTTGCCAAGGCCATGGGCGCGGAAGTGACCTTGTTCACCCGCTCGGCAAGCAAGGCCGAAGAAGGCCGTCGCCAGGGTGCCGATCACGTGATCGTATCCACTGACGCCGAGCAGATGAAAGCCGCCGCCGGGCACTTCGACTTCCTGCTGGACACCATCCCGGTGCAGCACGACCTGAACCCCTACCTCGACGTGCTGCGCTTTGACGGCGTGCACATCCTGGTCGGCCTGATCGAGCCGGTCGACCCACCGGTCAACGCCGCCAAGCTGATCATGGGCCGAAAAGTCCTGGCCGGCTCCTTGATCGGTGGCATTGCCGAAACCCAGGAAGTCCTGGATTTCTGCGCCGAGCACGGCATCACCTGCGACATCGAAATGCTCGACATCCGTAATATCAACGAAGCCTACAGCCGCATGATCGCCGGCGACGTGAAGTACCGCTTTGTCATCGACATGGCGACCTTGAAGGCCTGATCAGGCCTTCGCGCCCAACTCCGCTGACAGCCGTGCTGCGACCTGTTTGACCACAGGGATCAGCTCGGCCATTTTCTCCAGCGGCATATAGGGCACGGTACTGGCGATGCTGATGCCGGCGACGATTCGCCGGCTGGCATCGCGCACCGGTGCCGCCACGCAGCGGATTGACGGTTCGTTGTCTTCCAGGTCGAACGCATAACCGCCCACCACGTATTCACGCATGCGCTGCTCGAACTGTGCCCAGGATTGCTCCGGGTGCTGCGGCCATTGCAGGTTTTTCCCACCCGCCGGCAGGCTGACTTCGTACAGGCGCTGCCACTCTTCTGCCGAGTCATCCAACAGCAACGCCTTGCCGATACCCGTACGTGCCAGCGGCATGCGGTGGCCGACCCGCGAGCGCATTTCGGGGCCATTGCGGCCAGGGTTCTTGTGCAGGTAAAGCACGTCGTCGTATTCGCGGATGGCCAAGTGGATGGTGTCACCGGTCAACGCCGACAGCTCATCCAGGTACGGGATGGCCAAGGTCACCAGCGGCAGTTCTTCGCGCGCCTGGAAACCCAGCTCAATCAACTTCGGCCCCAGCAGGTAACCCACCTGCGGCACCACACGCAGGTAACGCTCTTCCACCAGGCAACTGGCCAAGCGGTGAGTGGTGCTGCGGGTGGTGCCGATGCGCTTGGCGATCTCTTTCAGATCCCGCGCACCGGCCGCCACCGCCTGCACCACGCCCAGGCCACGCAGCAGGGTCTGGGTGCCGGTGGGCGCGGCGTCTTTGATGGGAGTGTGGGCGTTTTCCTGCATATCGGGCCTATTGGGAAGTACGAAAACGGCGCCATTATGGCAAATCACGGACCTCAATACAGTGGAGATCCAAATGTGGGAGTGGGCTTGCTCGCGACTGCGGTGTGTCAGTCAAAGATGTTCTTACTGAACCACCACCTTCGCGAGCAAGCCCGCTCCCACAGGGGTTAGGCGATGTTCTTCCTAGCGTTGTTTCATGCGGTCGATGATGACCGCAAGGAGCAGGATCGAACCCCGGATCACATACTGGTAGAAGGTGTCGATGTTCTTCAGGTTCATCGCATTCTCGATGATCGCCAGGATTAACACCCCGGCAATCACGTGGCGGATCATGCCGATGCCGCCGCTCAACGACACCCCGCCCAGCACGCACGCCGAGATCACCGTCAGCTCAAAGCCCTGGCCAATCATCGGCTGGCCCGAGGTCATGCGCGACGCGAGGATCACCCCGGCCAGGGCGCCGATCAGACCGTGCACGGCAAAGATGATGATCTTGGTGCGATCAACATTCACCCCCGCCAGCAACGCCGCTTCCTGGTTACCACCGATGGCCATGGTGTTGCGCCCGTAGGTGGTGTAGTTGAGCAGCCAGCCGAAGAACACAAAGCACAGCACGGTGATGATGATCGGCACCGGCACGCCCATCAGTTGGCCGTTGCCGAATACGAAGAAACCTTCGTCCATCACCCCGACGGCCTTGCCGTTGGAGAAAATGTACGCCAGGCCGCGCACGATCTGCATGGTCGCCAACGTTGCAATCAAGGCGTTGATGCGCAGCTTGGCGATGACAATGCCATTGATCAGCCCCACCACCAGGCCCATGGCCAACGCCGCCGAGACGCCGAGCACCACGCTGTCGGTGTCGCGGATCACAATGCCCGCGACCACGCCGGCACAGGCGATCACCGAGCCTACCGACAAGTCGAAGTGCCCCGACGCCAGGCAGAACAACATGGTGCACGCGGCGATGCCCACGGTGGAAATCGCCAGGCCCAACCCACGCATGTTCAGCGGCGACAGGAAGTTGTCGATAAACAATGCGCTAAGCACAAAGATGCTCAACGCGGCGAGCAGCATGACCCAATCGTCAAGGAACTTGCGCTGGTTGAAACCCGGCCAGAAGCCCTTTGCAGTTTTTACCTCAGACATCATTCACCTCGAATTCTTCAAGCCCGCGAACGCGGGAGAGCCAGTTGCAACAGCCGTGCCTCGTCCGCTTGGTCGCGGGTGAGTTCGCCAGTCAGGGCGCCTTCGCTCATCACCAGGATGCGGTCGGAGATGCCCATCACTTCCATCAGGTCGCTGGACACCACGATCACCGCGATGCCACTGGCCGCCAGGTTATGGATGATCTGGTAGATCTCCGACTTGGCGCCGATATCGATGCCACGGGTCGGCTCGTCCAACAGCAGCACCTTCATCGGCATCGACAGCCAGCGGCCGAGAATGGCCTTCTGCTGGTTGCCGCCGGAGAGGTACATGATTTTCTGTTCGGCGTTCGGCGTCTTGACCTTCATGGCTTTGATTTGGTGGTCGGCGTTGTGCTTTTCCCAACCGTCTCGCAGCAGCCAGCCAAACCTGGAATGGGCACCACGGGCACTGATATTGATGTTCTCAGCCACGCTGGACAGCGGGATGATGCCTTCCTTCTTGCGGTCTTCCGGGCACAGCAGCACACCGGCGGCGATGGCGTCGCGGGGTGACTGCAGTTGCAGTGTCTGGCCGCAGAGCTGAAGGCTACCTGCGGTGCTACGGGTCAAACCACTGAGCAGCCGGAACAGCTCCGTGCGCCCTGCCCCGACCAATCCGAACAGGCCAAGAATCTCGCCCTTGTGCACCTGCAGGCTCACCGGCTCACGCAGGCCTGGTCCGAGCAAACCCTCGACCTTAAGCGCCACATCGCCCTGTTCCCGTGGCCGGTAATCGTAGATGTCCTGGATATCGCGACCGACCATGCACGTCACCAACTGGTCGTGGGTCAGCGCGTTCATATCGTCGAACGTGCGCACATAACGGCCGTCCTTGAACACCGTCACCGCGTTGCAGATGCGGAACACCTCTTCCATACGGTGCGACACATAGAGCACGACTTTGCCCTCATCGCGCAGGCGGGTGATGATCGCCATCAAGCGGTCGATTTCCCGCGCCGAGAGGCTGCTGGTGGGTTCGTCGAACGCAATCACGTGGGCACCGCGGGACAGCGCCTTGGCGATCTCCACCAGTTGGCGCTGGCCGAGGGACAGGCGTCCGAGCTTTTCGTCCGGATCGATTTCATCGGCCAGGCCTTTGAGACACGCCAACGCTTGCTTGCGCAATTGACTACGGTTGACCACCCCGAACCGCGTCGGCAAATGCCCAAGGAACAGGTTTTCGGCCACGGTCATTTCCGGCACCAGGTGCAGCTCTTGGTGGATCACCGCGACCCCACTGGCAATGCTGTCGGCGGCGGACTTGAAGTCCATGGTCTGCTCGCCGATCTGCAGTGAGCCGCTGCTGGGCAGGTAAGCGCCGCCAAGGATTTTCAGCAGCGTCGACTTGCCCGCGCCGTTCTCGCCCATCAACGCATGCACCTCGCGCGGCCGCGCTTCAAAGCTGATCTGCGCCAGGGCTTTCACACCGGGAAATTCCTTGCCGATGCCGTTGAATCGCAGGGCCGCGCCGGTCATTTCCACAGCCCGATTTTGCTCAACTCTTCCTTGAAGTTGGCGCGGGTGATCAGGGTCACGTTGTCCAGGGCGGTGAACTTGGCCGGCTCGGTGCCTTTGGTGACCCACTCGAACATCGCGCTGGCGGTTTTGTAGCCCGAGGCGTCAGGGCTCAACAGCATGGAGCCGTAGAAACCGGTGTCGGATTTTTTCAGCTCTTCGATGGCGTCAGTGCCATTGATGCCGACGCCAATCACATTGGCAGCCTTGAAGCCGGCGCTCTCGGTGGCGCGCACGCCGCCCAGCACGGTGCTGTCGTTCATGCCGCCGATGATCAGGTTTTTCGCGCCGCTGGGCAGCTTCACCAGCGCCGAGTTGGTGGCGTCCATGCTGCCTGGCACGTCGAGGGTTTTCTGCGCGCTGAACAGGATGTGGTCAGCAGGCAGGCCGGCGGCCTTGAGGCCTTCTACCGAACCGTCAGTGCGTTTCTTGCCGGTTTCCAGCTCGTCGAAGGTGTTGATGACGGCGTAGGTTTCTTTCCAGTCCCAGTTGCGATGCTTGGCTTCGGCAGCCATGGCCTCGCCTTGTTTCTGGCCGATCTTGTAGGCATCGAGGCCGACGTAAGGCACGTCTTCCATGGGCTTGCCCTTGGCGTCGACAAAACGGTCGTCCACCGCCAGCACCTTCAGGTTATTGAGCTTGGCCTTGGCCATGATTGCCGGGCCGAGGGACACGTCCGGCGGGCAAATGACGAAGCCCTTGGCGCCGTTGGCGGCCAGGGTGTCGATGGCCGACAAGGTTTTCTCACCATCAGGCACGGCGATCTTGATCACGGTGAAGCCTTGGTCCCTGCCGGCTTTTTCGGCGAAGGCCCATTCGGTCTGGAACCAGGGTTCTTCGGCCTGCTTGACCAGGAAGCCGATTTTCACTTCTTCGGCGGATACAACGCCGCTGAACGCGACCGCAAGGGCCAGGGTGCCGAGTGTCTTCTTGAGCATGAACCACCTCGTTCTTGTTATTGGAAAACGTCTTAGTCGTGGTACATCACAGACCGCCCGCCATCGATCATCAGGCAGGTGGCATTGATAAAGGGCGCCTCGTCGGTCGCCAGGAACAGTGCCGTCATCGCCACTTCAATCGGCTGGCCGATGCGCTTGGGCGGGTGCAGGTCAAACGCGCGCTGGCGCTCGGCGTGGGGGTCGGGGAAACCGTTCCAGTAGTCGACGTTGAGCTGGGTTTCGATATAGCCCGGCGCGATGGCATTCACACGGATGCCCTTGGGCGCGTATTCGATACCAAGGGCACGGGTAAGGCCGAGCAGGCCATGCTTGGCCACGGGATACGGGAAGCAGCCGGGAATGATGTGGCTGGAATGGGTGGAGGCAATATTGATGATGTTGCCAATGCCCTGCTCGATCATGTGCGGCAACACCGTGCGGCAGCCGAACCAGGCGCCGTCGAGGTCGATGGCGAAGCAGCGGCGCCAGTCTTCGTCGGTCATCTCCAGCGGGTCGCGGAACACGTTGACGCCGGCGCAGTTGACCAGCACATCCACGCGGCCAAAGCGCTCGATAGCCAGGTTGACCAGCGCCTGCCATTGATCTTTGGACGTGATGTCGACGGCTTGTGCATAGATGTCGGCGCCGCGTTCGCGCCAGTGGGCGGCGACCTTCTCGACTTTTTCGCCCTGGATATCCGCAATGATCAAGCGCGCCTGCTGGGCCTGAAAACACGCGACGATTGCCTCGCCAATGCCTTGGGCGGCACCGGTGATAATCACCACTTTGCCTTTGAGCCGTTCGCCATAGGTTGGCTCGGGCACGGCGGGGAGTGACAACGGTTGTGCCTGCATCGCTTCACCTGTTTTATTTTTGGTAGTGAGTGCTGATGCAGCCGACTATAAACCTATCATTTGAAATATCTCAATATATAAATTTGCATCCCATATAGTGAGCAAAACATGATCTTCAAGGCGAACAAAATCGAATGTGGGAGCGGGCTTGCTTGCGAATACGGTGTGTCAGCCATATATGAGTTGACTGATCCACCGCATTCGCGAGCAAGCCCGCTCCCACATTTTGATCTTCAGTGTTTTTGAAAGGAGCGCTTCAGCCCAGGGCGAAATCGCGCAGCGCATCGCCTTCCATGCGATAGCGCACCCACTCTTCCTGCGGCTGGGCGCCAATGGATTTGTAGAAGGCAATCGCCGGTTCGTTCCAGTCCAGCACGCTCCACTCGAAACGCCCGCAGCCGTTATCGAAGGCGATCTTCGCCAGGTGGCGCAACAGTTTCTTTCCCGCCCCGCCGCCGCGTTGTTCCGGGTTGATATAGAGGTCTTCGAGGTACAGGCAGTTGCTGCCCAGCCAAGTGGAATAACTGAAAAAGAACACCGCAAAACCAATCGGCACACCATCGCGCGAGCAGATCAGGCCGTGGGCGGTGGCGCCCTCGCTGAACAGGCTGCGCTCGATGTCCACCACACTGGCGATCACTTCATGCCGGGCCTTCTCGTACTCGGCAAGCTCGGTGATGAAAGTCAGGATCTGCGCAGCATCGCTGGGCACGGCGGGGCGAATCTCGATGGTCATGGGCGAGCCTTGGCAATTTCAAAGCTCACATACTAAGGCGCTTTGATGACTGATTGCAGTGCATTTTCACTGCACCTGCGTCGGGCGCCCTTACTCCGTCCACGGGTAACGCTGGCGCCAGCAACCACGTAACAATCAGCCATGGCCTGCATGGTAAAAAGCCCGGCATAACGCCAACGACCTGAAGGCCGCCCCATGCATCCCAAGCCCCCGGTGAGCACCTCGCTGTTCGCCCTGTTCTGTCTTGCCAGTTTTCTGCTGTCGCTGTCTTACGGCTCGACCTTCCTGCTGTCGTTGCTGATTCACACACGCGGCGGCAATGAACAGGATGCGGGCAGTGTGATTTCCACGGCGATGCTGAGCACCTTTGTGGCCGTGCTGGTCTCAGGGCATTTGTCCGATGCATGGGGCGCGGCACGGGCGATTGCAGGTATGGGCCTGCTGCTGGTGGTGGCGTGCCTGGGCTTTGCACTGATGCCCGGCTTCGGCGAAGGCCTGATGCTGTTTGGCCTGGCCCTTGGGCTTGGGTGGGGTGTGTTCTACACCTTGGGACCGATCATCGTAGCCCTGCTGGTGGAGCCGCAGCATCGCGCCAAATATTTCGCGCTGCTGTCGGGCAGCATGATGAGCGGGATCGGTTCCGGGCCGCTGCTGGGGCGGGCGGCAAGCGCGCTGGGGTTGCCGTTGACCACCGCCTTTTACATTGCCGCTATTGCCAGCCTCGTCGGCGTGCTGCTGTTTTGGCGCCTTGGTGCACAACTCAAGCAACAGGACACCGCGCCAGTGGCGAAAATCTCCTGGGTCTCCACCCGCCAGGTGCTGTCCTCCAAAGCGGCATTCGCGATCCTGATGGTTGGCCTGGGCGGTTGCGTCTTCGGCGGGCTGTCCTCGTTCCAGACCAGCTATGCGGCGGCGCACGCGCTGGACTATTCGCTGTTCTTTGCGGGCTTCCTGAGCGCGGCGATCACCAGCCGTTTGCTGATCGCAGGATTTGTCGTCAAGCGCGATGCGTACCGCGCGGCGTGTGTGCTGTCGGGGCTGATGCTGCTGTCGGTGTTGATGTTCAGTTTTACGGTGTCCGGAACCCTCAGCTATCTGCTGGCCGCCATTACTCTGGGCGTGGGTTATGGCCTGACCTATTCGGTGATCAACGGGCTGGTCGCCAATGAAGCACCCGGCGGTACGACCTCCCAGGCGCTGCTGTTATTCAGCCTGGCGTACTTTGTCGGGGTATTCGGTTTTCCGCTGCTCGCGGGGCAGATCATCGTCGCGTACGGCCTGCCGGCGCTGCTGTTGAGCCTGGTGGCGGTGGCGCTGTTCAACTGGCTGATAACCGTCGCGAGGCTGATCGCGCGACGCGCGTCCACACACAAAATCTTACAGGTCGATCAAGACCGTTCGTCGCCATCAAGGCACGAACGACAAACCCAGGCGGACCAATAGAGGGTAAGGACATTAATCATATGGAGACACCCTCATGAAAAATTCCAAGTTTGCCGCCCTCGCCCTCACCGGCCTGTTGTCTGCTGCGTCGCTGAGCGCCTTTGCCGCCAGCTCGACCACCGGACCTACCGATCCAACGCCTGACGCCACCACCGAGTCGCAGAAATCCATGGGTACTGGCATGGACACCAATGGTGGCGCGGTCATTGAGCCCGGCGCTGACCCGCGCACCCAAGGCAACGATAACCAGCGTCAAGCGCCTGCTGCCGTCGGTAACGGCAAAATGGGCCCGGCGATCAATCAGCCCAACATCAACAAGGGCGATGACTCCAACGTCCCTGGTGCGCCGAAACAACCTGCGCCTTGACCCATCGAACGCAAGACGAACACCCGATCATTTCCCAGTGAAGAGGTACGCATGAACGTCGATAGAAACCTTGAAAAAGAAGTCCTCACCCGCCTGCTGCACGCTCATCCGCAAGGCTTGGGCAAAGAGGTGCTGGATAACTACCGCGGCGAAAAAGAGGTCGCCAGTGTCTTGGCGTTCCTGCAGGACCGTGGGCTGATCAAGGATGGGCATGTGACCACCGACGACGCCGGTGAATATTCGTTGAACCTGCCGATCAAGCTGACCGCATCCGGTGTGGATGAGGCGCGCAAGCTGGACAGCGAGACTCCTCAGTAATCTTGAATACACCGCAACACAGTGTGGGAGCCGGGCTTGCCCGCGATAACGGAGTGTCAGTCACCTTATTCCTCGACTGACTGGACGCCATCGCGGGCAAGCCCGCTCCCACATTTTGATTGAGGCTATTCAGCAGTCAGCGCATCAACCTCGGCAGTGCCGGGGGACGTAGCCGGGCCCCGGCGCGTCACCGCCAACGCTGCCGCGGCATTCGCACGGCGTGCCGCTTCGGCAGGTTTCAAGCCCTTCGCCAAGCCCGCAATAAACACCCCCGCGTGCGCATCCCCGGCACCATTGCTGTCCACGGCCTGCACCTTGAAGCCAGGCACATGCGCAACCGCTCCCGGTCGCCCAACCCAGCAGCCATTCGGCCCATCACGAACCACCAGCAACGTATTGGCCGGCAGGTGTCGGCTCAACTCGGGCAACGCGGCGGCTATATCTGCCGCACCGGTAAATGCGAGCGCTTCGGGGCCATTGCTGGTCCAGATGTCGATGCGCGGCAATAACGCGCGCATTGCGGCTGATTCCGGCGCCTTCACCAGCGGGCCTGGGTCAAACACCACCACGATCTCCCGTGGCAACGTCAGCAACCAGTCGATCAGCGGCTGCGCCTTGCCCTCCAGCAACAAGCTGTAGCCGCTGACGTACACATAGTCGTCAGCCTGCGGCACAACCCTGGCCAAGTCTTCGGCACTCAGCTCACCCTCGGCGCCGATATGGGAAATGAATGTGCGCTCAGTGGTAGCCTCGGTCAGCGATACACACAAACCGGTGTCTTTATCGGTGCTGGCCGTCTGGGCCATTTCCACCCCTTCGGCCTGCATCGCCGCGCGCGCCAGGTCGCCAAAACGCCCATTACCGTGACGCCCCAGGTAGACCACTGGCAGCCCGTTGCGCCGAGCGGCAGCCATCACATTGAAACCGCCGCCGGCTTCAAAGCTGGCCGATTGCGCCAGCACGTCGCCGCCGGTGGCGGGCAAGGTATCGAGGGCCATGACCAGGTCGACAATGACTTGGCCGGTGTGCAGCAATCTAGACATTAGGGCTCTCGACTAAAGCCGGACGACGATCAGCGGCGCCGCCCAGTACCGCGTAAATCCCGCCGGCCACCAGGAAGGTGACGATCCAGCCCAGGCCGTTGTGGCCAAGCCAGGAGTCGGACAAAGGCCCGGCGAACCAGATGTTTTCGGCGGTGGTGCCGATGGTGGTGAAGCTGAAACCCAGCACGATCGCCACGGCCCAGGCACCAAACGCACGCCACTCCACGCCGCCGCGATACCAGTAGGCGCTGCTTGGGCTCACGTCCAGCAGGTCCTTGGGGCTGTAGTAGTGACGGTGGATCAAATCGACCACAAAGATGCCGACCCACGCAGTAATCGGCACCGCCAGCAGCGAAATGAAGGTGATGAACGGGCCATAGAAGCTGTCGGCGATCAACATGAAGTAGATCGAGCCGGCGAAGATCGCCACGATGTCGACGATTACCGCATGCACGCGCTTGACCTTCAAGCCGAGCGTCAGGGTGGTGAGGCCCGCCGAGTACACCGACAGGTTGTTGGACAGCAGCAGCCCGCCGAACGCGGTAATCAGGTACGGCACCGCCATCCAGGTGGGCAACATGTCGCGGATCGCGACGATTGGGTCAGTGGCCGAGGCGAGGTCGTTGTTGCCCACCGACAGCAAGCCGCCGAGGGTAATCAACAACACCAGCGGAATGCCTGCACCAAACGCGGCGGAGGCCACCAGGCGCACGGCCTTGACGCTGCGGTGCTGATAGCGCGACATGTCGGCGCCGGCGTTGGCCCAACCGATACCGGTACCGGCAGCCATGGTGCCGATGCCGATGATCATCGCACTGAGCGGTGCCGGCGTGGCGTTGAACACGGCGCTCCAGTCGATGGTGGCGCAGAGGAAACCGCCGACCAGGATGTTCAAGGCGCCGAACACGTAAGTGGCCCACTTCTGGATCACCAGCAAGGTGGCGTGGCCCAGGCCTGACACCGACAAGGTCAGCAGCACAAAGATGGCGATGAAGATCAGGGTCAGCACCGGCGCACTTTTCGCCTCGACCGGCGAACCAAACAGGATCGAGCACAACGACAGCAGCACGAAGGCGGCCGTGGTGGTGTTGACGGTCTCCCAACCCAGGCGTGACATCAATGACACCAACGTCGGCCCGATATTGCCGCGCACGCCGAAGATGGCGCGGGACAGCGTCAGGCTCGGCGCACGGCCACGACGGCCGGCGATGGAGATGATGCCCACCACCGCAAAAGAGCCCGCAGCGCCGAGGATGGCGACGATGATCGCCTGCCAGATTGCCAAGCCTCGGAACGCGACCAGGGTCGCACCCAGCGGCAAGCCAAGAATGCTGATATTCGCCGCGAACCACACCCAGAAAAGTTGCAGCGGGTGACCGTTGCACTCGCCTTCCGGAACCGGTTCGATGCCGCGTGTTTCCAATTGCCCGGCACTTTGGCCGGAAGAAGTCGTGCTCATGAGGGGGTGCTCCAAGTGCCTGTATTGTTGTGGTTGTGGCAGAGAATCAAAGCGTCAACCGGTCATCCTGACTCGACGCGAACTCGTTAGGAGCCGGCTTGCCGGCGATGGCGGTGTCCCAGCCAATGCGTCGCCGGCTCGCCGATCGCTATCGCCGGCAAGCCGGCTCCTACGGGGTTCAGCGCAATATCAGCAGCCCTTCGACCAGCGGCTGCAAATCCAGGCCATTGACCTGCTTGACCTGTTCAATCAGCACTTCGGGCCAGCACTGCAGGCCCAGGCACGCACCGAGCATCGCGCCGAGAATCGCGGCGATGGTGTCGGTGTCACCGCCAAGGCTGGCCGCCAGGCATAGCGCTTCGAAGGCGTTCATCTCGCCCACCGCCACTTGCTGGGCCAGGGCAAACGACACCACCACCGACTCCTGGGACGCGACAGAAGTACCGATCAATTCGTACAGCAGGTCGGCAAACAGGGCCTTGTCGCCACTGCCGACACTCAAGGTCCGCGCCCAGCTGATGCGCGTGGAAATGCGCCCGCCGGCAACCCAGTGGCCATGGCCTTCGGCCTTCTGGGCAACCTGGGTGCCGATATTCAGCGCTTCGCCCAGGTCCACGCCGTTGATGCCAGCCGACACCACCGCTGCCACCGCCACCGCACTGGAAATTCCCAGGGAGGTGTTATGGGTGACCTGGCATGCCTGGATCACCGCCTGGATAAACTGCGCCGGGTCGCTGACATCGGCGGCAATCCCCACCGGGGTGATGCGCATTGCTGCGCCATTGGTGGTGCCGTAGCGGCCGGACTCTTCCGGCGTGTGACCGGCGAGGATCATGTCGATCGCACGCTTGGTAGACGGCCCCAGCAGATCCTGCGAGCCCTTGGCGCGCATCACTGCCTCCCAATCGATCAGGCGCTGGGCCAGCACGGTAGGCTCGATTTTGCCTTGGCCTTCCACCAGCAATTCGCCGACCAGGATGGCCTGCTCGGTGTCATCGGTGATGGAGCCGGCGGGCATGTTCGGCGCGATCGGCTGGTCGGCGTCGGCATCTTCCAGCCCGGTGATGGCACCGAAACGCGCGCGGACTTGTTCGCGACTCAGGGATTGGGTCGGCATGCCCAGGGCATCGCCCAAGGCCAGGCCGTAGAAGGCGCCGAGGGCGCGGTTGTGCGGGGTCATTTCGAGTTTCCAAACTGGAGGTGCAGGCGAAAGTGCAGCGGGTCGAGCAAGCTTTCGACGTACTCCATGAAACGCTCGCGACGGTCATAGGTGGTACGCGACGCCTTGAGGAACACCGTGCCTGCGGGGCGTCCGAGCAATTCGGCATCTTCATCGCTGAGGGGTTCGGCCCCGATCCATTGGTCCCCTTCGGCGCCGACATAACCGTAGGCGGCCAGGGTGATGGTCAGGGAGTTATCGATCAGGCCCACGTCTGGCAGGCTCTCCAGGCCTCCGGAGGCGGGCATCAACGAGCGCTCCAGCGACACCGCGGTGCCATCGGTGGTGCGACGGCGACGGTCGAGGGCGATGAATTGCTCACTGCCGAATCGGCTGAACAGGTCCGGGCGGGTAACGGCTTCCAGACGCAGGATGTCGGTGTTCACCCGCGCGCCAGTGTCGGCCAGGGCCTGGGCCCAACCACTGCGCTGGTCGAGCACCATGCCGTCAAAGGTGACGATGGAGCCGACGCCGCTCTGGGTCGCGATGTAGTTGCGTCGCTTGAGTTCGGCGAGGGCTTCGCGCAGGGTGCCGCGGCTGACCGCGAACTCTTCGGCCAATTGGTGCTCGCCCGGCAGCAGGAAACCGTCAGCCATGACCCCACCCTCGATACGGCGGATGAGCTCGTCGACGACGCGTTTTTTCTTATCAAATCGAACATGTCTAATCATGTACAAATTGATAACCGAAAGCGCCCATTTGCAGCAAGCGAATTATTTCAGGGAAATGAAAAAACCGGCCTCAGGGCTCCAGGCCAATGCGGAAAAACTCCCCACCGCTCCAGACCCCGAGCCAGTTCTGACCGTTGATCGGACGGCTTACCGCCAGCTCCACCAACTGGTAGAACGCGTTGCGGTGCACCAGGGCTTCGAGGTTGGTGCGCACCCGCAGGTACGGCGCAGGTTCCTGTGTGACGGGGTCGATCACCACCCGCAACGGGTGTTCCAGGCCGGCTTCGATCTGGTCGTCAACATTGGTGGTAAAACGCAGCACCTGGTCTTCACCCTGCCCTTCGACTTCGAGGGTTACCGCGACAAACGGCGCATCATCGACGGTGATGCCAACCTTTTCCACGGGGGTGACCAGAAAGTAATCATCGCCGTCGCGGCGGATGATGTTGGAGAACAGCTTCACCATCGGCTTACGCCCGATCGGCGTGCCCTGGTAAAACCAAGTGCCGTCGCGGGCGATGCGCATGTCGATGTGGCCGCAGAAGTCCGGGTTCCACAGGTGCACCGGTGCCGGTCCCTTGCCTTTGGGCAGTTGCGCCAACAGGTCGTTGGCCTTGGCAGAATCGGTCATGGTGCTCTCCTGGTTCTTATTGATTACTCATCCCTAACAGGCCACGAGCGTATTGTGCCAGCGGGCGAGTAATCAAATCTTCTGGCTTGTTGTCGTGGAACGTCAGTAAACCGCCACGACTGCGAATACGTGCAGTATCAATCAAATACTGGGTGCTGGTCTCGATCAACATGATCTGGATGACGCCGCTGTCCAGACCGACGCGGTCGAGGGCTTCCTGATCGGCCCATTCATCGGCGTTGCCAATGCGGTCATCCGCCTTGGCGAAGCGGCAGTACAGCAAGTAGTGAGCGCCCGCCGCACGGGCTTCGGCCATAGCCTGTTCCAGGCCTTCCGGCTGACGGGCGCGGCGCACCATGGGGAAATATTCAACAAAGCCGTTGAACGCTTCTTCAGCCACCACGTTCGGTCGCGGATAAGCGCTACCCGGTGGCACGAAAGCGCCCTGGGCGATAAAAATAAAGGAGTCCGGCTGCACGCGAATCGAGGCGGTACGGCGAGTATCGCTGTGGTCCAGCAAGCCGGCATCACTCATCTGATAACGGGTGCCTTCGGCCATATCGCTGACGGTCATGCAACCACTCAGCGTCAACGACGCCAGCAACAAAACCAGACTACGCATCCTAATCCTCCAGAAGCCGGTGACGGAAAACCGGCGAATGGGCGTGAGATGCAGAATCCAGGCCATTCATCTGCAATGCTGAACAACGGTAGGAGCCGGCTTGCCGGCGATCGCGGCGCATTAGCCATCGCATACGTGACTGACAGGGCGCTATCGATGGCAAGCCAGCGCCTACAAGGCCAACATCCATAAGAGGTGTGGTCAGCCGCCGATGATCTTCATGATGGTGGCGCCGCCAGAGAAGGCCACTTCCTGCTTATCGCCCAAGGCCTTCATCAACAGGCCTTGCAGCGCCGGCAACGCTTGATGGCGCGGCTTGTCGAGCAAGTCGCCGATGTAGTGACGGTTACTCGACGACAGGCAACCATGCAGCCAGCCCGTGGACGACAACCGCAACCGCGAACAGGTACGGCAGAACGGCACGCTTTCGTTGGCGATCACGCCAAAGTAGCCCTTGCCCGGTACTTCGTAGCGCACGGCGGTGGCGTCCACGGGGGCATTGGCTTGCAGGTATTCATACTGCTCGCCGATCAGGCCCAGCAGTTGCTGCAGGCTGACAAATTGCTGCAGGAACGCGTTGGAATCCTTGGCCAGGTGCCCCATGCGCATCAACTCGATGAAGCGCAACTCGTAGCCACGCTCCAGGCAGTAGTCGAGCAGCGGCATGACCTGGTCAAGGTTCTGGCCGCGCAACGGCACCATATTGACCTTGATCTTGATTCCGGCAGCGCGCGCCTGGTCCATGCCATCGAGCACGGTGGCCAGGTCGCCACCACGGGCGATGCTGCGAAAAGCGTCCGCATCCAGGGTGTCGAGGGAGACGTTGATGCGTTTTATCCCGGCTTCGACCAGCAATGGCAGCTTGCGCGCCAGTAACTGGCCGTTGGTAGTCAGGCTGATATCAGTGAGGCCCATGCCACCCACGGCGCCCATGAAGGCTTCCAACTTGGGGCTGACCAGCGGCTCACCGCCGGTGATACGCAGGCGGTCGATACCCGCGGCCTCAATCAGGTACGCCACGCCACGGGCCATGGCCTCGGCCGAGAGCTCGTCCTGGGCAGCCACCAGCCGCTTGCCGTTGGGCACGCAGTAGGTACACGCATAATTGCAGGCTGAGGTCAGGCTGATCCGCAAATTGCGAAAACGCCTACCTTGACGATCAACGATCATGGATCACTCCGGCAGAGGATGGTTCGGGCGCGCTAAAAGCTGACTGAAAAATCAGCTTTTAGCAAGGGTCCATGCCTGAGTATATTCCTGGGGTACTGCGCGCGGCAGCAAATCATTACGTGGAAGGCGATTCCAGCGGTGGATGCTCGGTACTGTGCTTGCGCTTGTTGCCCATGCGCACGCCGATGTCCATCAGGAACTGGAAGAAACCTTCCTGGTCTTCCAGCACATTGCTCCAGAACGGCGAGTGGTACAGCGCCACGGCGCCGTGCACCAAGGCCCAGGCGGCGCAGTAGTGGAAGTACGGCGGCACATCTTCCAGCTTGCCTTCACTGATGCGGCCCTTGATCAGCAGGGTCAGGCGTTCGAAGTTGGAAGCACGGATCTTGTGCAGCTCCTCGACCATCTCCGGCACCTGATGGCCCTTGACCACCTTCTCTTCCAGGCGGTCGAACAGGCGGTAGCGCTGCGGGTCGCGCATACGGAACTCGAAGTAGGCGCGGGACAGGGCCTCCTTGTCCTTGTCGACGTCGGCCGAATGCAGCAACTCGTTCAAGTCGCGCTCGTAGTCGAGCATCAGGCGCAGGTAGATTTCCGCCTTGGACTTGAAGTGCTTGTAGATCGTGCCTTTGCCGATACCCACGGCATCCGCGATCATCTCGACGGTGACGCTGTCTTCACCCTGTTCGAGGAACAGCTTGAGGGCGGTGTCGAGAATTTCCTGCTCACGGCGGCGAAACTCACGGACCTTACGGGGTTCTTTGTGCATGAGGAAGAGGTCTGCAAAGGTCAAAATAGGGAGGGTTGCGCACGGCCACGGATACGCGGCGATACGATTTACCCGGTGCGAGGGATTATCCCGACTGAACGGTCGCTGGGCAATGCCTATGTGAACCGCAAACGCACTTTACTTTCAGCGTGCCAACGTTTTCATGGATCTCAGTCAGAAATAATACGCAACAACCGCCGCCGTGCACCTGCCCAATGAGAACTCAAGCGAAGCGCGCGTATTCCAAATCTGTTTAAAAAACGACCAGTCGCGACTGGACTGAATCAGATACTGATCAATACTTGAACTGTCGGCGTGACATCTCCCCCAAGTGAAGCGCCGGCCTGGGTACCAACGGACCGCGTGCCCTTGTTTTACTCCTAATGGTCTTAGCCCGGATTCACCCCCCAGAACCCGGGTTTTTTTTGCCTGCGATTTGGCCGCGTCAGCCAGCGACGTGAGCCAGCGGGAACAGGCGCTTGAAGTTCTCGGTGGTCTGCTCGGCAAAGCGCTCATAGGACTCACCCCGCAGCATCGCCAGGTAATCCGCCACATCACGCACGTACTCGGGCAGGTTTGGCTTGCCGCGGTGAGGAATCGGCGCCAGGTACGGCGAGTCTGTTTCCACCAGCAGGCGGTCAGCCGGCACTTGGCGAGCGACGTCACGCAGGGCATCAGCGTTGCGGAAGGTCACGATACCCGACAGGGAGATGTAGAACCCAAGGTCCAGGGCGGCCTTGGCCATGTCCCAGTCCTCGGTAAAGCAGTGCAACACACCGGCCTGCGGCAGCGCGGCTTCGCGCAGCAGGGCCAGGGTGTCGGCGCGGGCGCCACGGGTGTGGACGATCACCGGTTTGCCGGTCTGCTGGGCGGCTTGCAGGTGCAGGCGGAACGAGGCCTGCTGCAACTCGGCGGCTTCAGGCTCGTAGTGGTAATCCAAGCCGGTTTCGCCGATGGCCACCACGCGCGGGTGATTGAGTTCACCCAACAACCAGTCAAGGGCAGGGGCTTCTCCGGGCTTGAGGTCCAGCGGGTGGATACCCACCGAACAATCCACATCGGCATAACGCTCGGCCAAGGCTTTGACGTCGGCGGCGTTTTCGGCGCTGACGCCAATGCACAGGAAGTGCCCTACCCCGCGCTGGCGTGCGGCTTCTAGCGCGGCGTCCAGGGAACCGCCGTGCTGGGCCAGGTCGAGGCGATCAAGGTGGCAATGGGAGTCTACGAGCATAGGTATCTACAACTTCAGTCACGAAAAGTGTCTGGCCGACGATACACCCGCCGGCCACGGGAATTAACGGCGGCCGAGCAACCCGACCCACTGCACCAGCAGCGCTTCAAGCAGCAGCACGCGGTTGAGGTTGGCTTTGCCGAGTACCTTCTGGCGTTGGGCGAGGATCCAGTCCTGGATCGTCAGCACCTTGTCCTGGGCGCTTTTCTGCGCCAGGTATTGCACCACCTTGCGCATGTCCGGCAGGCCCAGGCCTTGTTCGTCCTGGGTCAGCTGGTAGCGCAGGATCAAGCTCGACCAGTCGCAGAACCAGTCGAACAGCAACAGCAGGGGAATATCCTTCCAGGCGCTTTCCGCCAGCTGAGTGGCGGACACTTCCTGCTTGATCAGTTTCTTTACGCCATCCACCACCAGCGCGCGTTGCTCACGCACGCCCTGGGCCTGCAGCTTCACCGCCGCCAACGGCGAGCCAGCCGCCAGGGTCAGCAGCTCGACGCGCTCGTCCTCGGTGCATGCCGGCAATGCCTGCGCCAGCCACTCAAGGCTCATGGCCTCGCTCGGCAGCGGGCATGCCTGCTGCACACAGCGGCTGCGGATGGTCGGCAACAGACGGCTGGACTGGTGGCTCACCAGCAGCAACACGGTATCGCCGGACGGCTCCTCCAGGCTCTTGAGCAAGGCGTTGGCGGCGTTGATGTTCATCGCCTCCACCGGCTCGATCAGCACCACCTTGCGCCCACCCATCTGCGCGGTCTGCACCACGAAGCTGACGAGGTCACGCACCTGGTCGACCTTGATCGCCTTGTCGGCTTCCTCGGGCTCCAGCAGGTAGTTGTCCGGGTGACTGCCGGCCTTGAGCAACAGGCACGACTTGCACTCGCCGCAGGCTTCCAGGTTGACCGGGCGCTGGCACAACAGGCTGGCCATGAGTCGCTCGGCCAGGTCACGTTTGCCGATACCCACCGGCCCATGCAGCAGGTAGGCATGAGCGTGCTGGGCACGGCCGGCCAGTTGCTGCCACAGGCTGTCCTGCCACGGGTAGGCTTCAGCCACGGGCGCGCTCCAGCAATGTTGGCAGCAGGGCATCGATGGCTTGCTGCACCTTGACCAACGGCTGGGCGGCATCCAGCAGGTGATAACGCGCAGGCTCGGCGGCGGCGCGCGTGAGGAACGCAGTACGTACGGCATCGAAGAAGGCCTGGCCTTCCAGCTCGAAACGGTCCAGGCGGCCACGGGCACTGGCGCGTGCCAGGCCCACTTCCACCGGCAGGTCGAACACCAGGGTCAGGTCCGGGCGCAGGTCGCCCTGGACAAAGGTTTCCAGGGTGGCGATACGCTCCAGGGACAGGCCCCGGCCGCCGCCCTGGTAGGCATAGGTAGAGTCGGTGAACCGGTCGCAGATCACCACCGCACCGCGTGCCAGGGCTGGGCGAATCACTTCGGCCAGGTGCTGGGCACGCGCCGCGAACACCAGCAGCAGCTCGGTATCCGGGTTCATCTGCTCTTCACCTGGGGCCAGCAACACCTCGCGGATACGCTCGGCCAGCGGCGTGCCGCCGGGCTCGCGGGTCAGCACCACCTCGATGCCTTCGCTGCGCAAACGCTCGGCCAGGTAATCGCGGTTGGTACTTTTGCCGGCGCCTTCGGGGCCTTCCAGGGTAATAAACAAGCCAGTCACAGGCAGTCCTTAGTCAGAATTATTGCGGGCTTTGCGGCGCGGCGGTGCCCGGCATCGGTTCGGCCGGTTTTTCAACCGGCGCCTGCTCGGGCGCGTCCGACGAAGGCGCCGCGTCTTGCGCAGGCTTCACCACCGGTGCCGGGCTGGACCGGTAATCGGCACGGCGCTTGAGCTGGAACTCACGCACGGCGGCATTATGCGCATCCAGGTCATCAGAGAAAATATGGCTGCCGTCGCCCCGTGCGACAAAATACAGGCTGCTGCCCGGCACCGGGTTCAGCGCGGCATGGATCGCCTCGCGGCCGACCATGGCGATCGGCGTCGGCGGCAGGCCGGCGACCATGTAGGTGTTGTAGGGGTTGGCTTCCTTGAGGTGGGCGCGGGTCAACTTGCCGTTGTAGCGTTCACCCAGGCCGTAGATCACCGTCGGGTCAGTCTGCAATAGCATGCCAACCTTAAGGCGCCGCACGAATACCCCGGCGATCTGCCCACGTTCTTCGGGTACGCCGGTCTCTTTCTCCACCAGGGAGGCCATGATCAGCGCTTGATAAGGGTCAGTGTACGGCGCATCGGCAGCGCGCTTGCTCCACTCCTGGGCGAGTACATCATCCAGGCGGTTGTAGGCTTTTTTCAGGAATTCGACGTCGGTCATGCCACGCACGAAGCGGTAGGTATCCGGGAAGAACCGTCCTTCGGGAAACACGCCGGGGTGGCCGAGCTTGTCCATGACTTCGCTGTCACTGAGCCCCGAGAGGGTCTGCACGATCTTTTCATGCTTGGCCAGGGCCGAGCGCACCTGGCGGAAGTTCCAACCTTCGACCAGGGTCAGGCTGTACTGCACCACTTCGCCACGCTGCCACAGGCCGATCAAGCCCTGCGCCGTCATGCCGGGCGTCATGCGGTACTCACCGCTGTGCAGTGGCTGGCCGTCGAGGTTGAAGCGCCAGTACAGGCGCAACCAGAAGGCGCCCTCCAGCACACCGTCGGCTTCCAGGCGATTGAAGGTACCGGTGGGGGTCGCCCCTGCCGGTACGTCGAGCAATTGCTCCTGGGTCAGGTTCAAGGGCTGCTTCAAGGCAGCGTCGAACTTCCAGGCCGAATAGCCCAACAGCAAAGCCGCCGAGAACAGACCAATCAGCAGCAGTACAACCAGTTTTCGTATCAACTCAAATTTCCAATAGCGCGCGAACAATGCCCTGCAGTTTACGGGTGAGCGGCCCAACCGACCAGCTCATCGCAGCGTACCCGCGCACCGGCCAAATGCCATAAACGCTGTTGCACACAAAGACTTCATCGGCTTGCTGCAGTTGCTCAAGATCGATGTCGGCCACGGCCACCGGGATGCCCAGGGTCTGTGCCTGGGCCAGAATCTCGGCGCGCATGACCCCGGCAACCCCACAACGGGTCAGATCAGCGGTTAGTAACAAGCCGTTGCGCACCAGGAAAACATTGCTGAATACCCCTTCGATGACACGACCGGACATGTCCAGCATCAAGCCTTCGGCATGCTCGGTATCCTGCCATTCGGCGCGGGCGATCACCTGCTCCAGGCGATTGAGGTGCTTGAGACCGGCCAGCAATGGCTGCTCGGCCAGGCGCGTGGCACATGGAAACAGGCGGATGCCGTCCATTTCATGGGCGTGGGGATAGGTCGCGGGCGGACTGCCCTGCAAGATGCGGCGCACGGGTACGCCAGGGTTGATGCCGTAACCGCGCAGGCTGTCGCCACGGGTCAGGATCAATTTGAGAACACCGTCACCCAAGGCGGCGGCATAGGCCAGCACTTCGCTGCGGATCAATGCATGATCCGCAACCAAGGCGAGGCGCCTGCACCCCTCATCGAGCCGGTGCAGGTGACGGTCGAGCAGCAAGGGCTGCCCGGCCTTGACCGCGATGGTCTCGAACAGTCCATCGCCATACGCCAGGCCGCGATCTTTCAGGGGCACGCTGTCCGCTGGCTGACCGTCGACCCAGCTGTGCATCACTCGGCGAACCGGCGGAACACCAGGGAACCGTTGGTGCCGCCAAAACCGAACGAGTTGGAGATCACCACGTCGATCGGCATGGGTTGCGCTTCGTGAGGCACGAAGTTCAGGTCGCAGCCTTCGTCCGGCTCATCCAGGTTGATGGTCGGCGGAGCGACCTGGTCCTTGATGGCCATGACGCTGAAGATCGCTTCGACCGCGCCTGCCGCACCCAACAAGTGGCCGGTCATGGACTTGGTGGAGCTGACCGCCAGCTTGTAGGCATGCTCGCCGAACACCGACTTGATGGCTTCGGCTTCCGCCAAGTCGCCCGTCGGGGTCGACGTGCCATGGGCGTTGATGTACTGCACCTGGTCCGCATTGACCTTGGCATCGCGCAGGGCATTGGTGATGCAACGCGCAGCGCCGGCACCGTCGGACGGTGGCGAGGTCATGTGGTAGGCGTCGCCACTCATGCCAAAGCCGATCAGCTCGGCATAGATGGTGGCGCCGCGCGCCTTGGCGTGCTCCAACTCTTCCAGCACCAGGGCACCGGCACCGTCGGACAGCACGAAGCCGTCACGACCCTTGTCCCACGGACGGCTGGCACGGGTCGGTTCGTCATTGCGCGTCGACAGCGCACGGGACGCGCCGAAGCCGCCCATGCCCAGGCCACAGGCGGCCATTTCGGCGCCGCCGGCGATCATCACGTCGGCTTCGTCATAGGCAATGTTACGCGCGGCCATGCCGATGCAGTGCGTGCCGGTGGTGCACGCCGTGGCGATGGCGTAGTTAGGCCCCTGTGCGCCCAGGTGGATGGACAGGAAACCGGAAATCATATTGATGATCGAGCCCGGTACGAAGAACGGTGAAATTCGACGAGGGCCGGAATCGTGCAAGGTGCGGCTGGTTTCTTCGATATTGGTCAAACCGCCAATACCTGAACCCATGGCCACGCCGATGCGATCACGGTTGGCGTCGGTGACTTCCAGGCCGGCGTTACGCACTGCCTGAAAACCGGCTGCCAGGCCGTATTGAATGAACAGGTCGAGTTTGCGGGATTCTTTTACCGAGAGATATTCCTCGACGTTGAAACCCTTTACCGAGCCGCCAAAACGGGTGGAATAGGCAGAAAGGTCCGTGTGTTCGATCAGACCAATACCACTGTGGCCAGCCAGAATGCCCTGCCAACTGCTTGGCACATCCGTGCCCAGTGGCGACAACATACCCATACCGGTGACTACGACGCGTCTACGCGACACAGCACTCTCCTTTTTCTAATGACGACACTTTTGCTTCAGCGCGTACTTTTCATCAGGGCTAAAGAAAAAACCGCACGCCGTTACAGCAGTGCGGTTTTTCCCTGACAGCAAGCGACGACTACAAACTATTACGCCTGGTGGCTAGTAACGTAGTCGATAGCAGCTTGAACAGTAGTGATTTTTTCAGCTTCTTCGTCCGGGATTTCGGTCTCGAATTCCTCTTCCAGAGCCATCACCAGCTCAACGGTGTCAAGGGAATCGGCACCCAGGTCTTCTACGAAGGAAGCAGTGTTGACCACTTCTTCTTCTTTAACGCCCAGTTGCTCGGCGACGATTTTCTTGACGCGCTCTTCGATGGTGCTCATACCTTGTTTAACTCCTAATGGACAAATTCAGGCAGCTGGCCAGTGGGTAAGTGTATAGAAAGCCTTTTCAGCTTTTCAACTGAAAGCTTCACCCAGTACCCGGTCGGCCACCTGCCTATAAATTAAGTTGCAGCTTTATAACGGATTTTAGACAGCTCGTATGACATTTTTTTGAAGCGATCCGTCACAATTTAACTCATGTACATCCCGCCGTTCACCGGGATTGTAGCCCCAGTCACGTATGCCGCACCGTCGGATGCCAGGAAAGTGACCACATTCGCGATCTCTTGAGCCTGACCCAGACGGCCCAGCGGAATCTGCGTCAGCAACGCTTCACGCTGTGCTTCCGGCAGTTCGCGGGTCATATCGGTGTCGATGAACCCTGGGGCCACCGAGTTGACCGTAATCGACCGCGAGCCGACTTCACGTGCCAATGCACGGCTGAAACCTTCCAGACCGGCCTTGGCGGAGGCGTAGTTTACTTGGCCTGCGTTGCCCATGGCACCCACTACGGAGCCAATATTGATAATTCGGCCCCAACGCGCCTTGGTCATGCCACGCAAAACGCCCTTGGACAGGCGAAACAGACTGTTCAAGTTGGTGTCGACCACGTCGTACCACTCGTCGTCTTTCATGCGCATCATCAGGTTATCGCGGGTGATACCGGCGTTATTCACCAGAATCGCCGGCGCGCCGAACTGTGCGGTGATCTCAGCCAGTACGGCAGCCACGGACTCATCGCTGGTCACGTTCAGCTCAAGGCCGGTGCCTTGCACGCCGTTTTCCTTCAGGGTCGCGGCGATACGCTCGGCGCCCGAAGCGGAAGTGGCAGTGCCGATCACAACAGCGCCCTGACGGCCCAGTTCCAGGGCGATCGCCTGGCCAATGCCACGGCTAGCGCCGGTAACCAGTGCAACTTTACCTTGCAGACTCATGCAGGCTTCTCCTAAGTGCGGAAATCAGGCCAGTGCCGCGCGAGCGGCAGCGAAGGCATCCGGGGTATTGAGGTTGGCGGTCGACACACCGTCGGCGCAACGTTTGTTGAGGCCGGCCAGGACTTTGCCCGGGCCGCACTCGACCAGCTCGGTGGCGCCATTGGCCGCCAGGGTCTGGACCGACTCAACCCAGCGTACGGGCTTGTAGAGCTGCTCCAGCAGGTCGCGCTTGAGGGTGTCGAGGTCGGCGGCCACGGCTGCGCTGACGTTCTGCACCAGCGGGATCTGCGGCGCCTGCCAGTTGATGGCGGCGATGGACTCGGCAAAGCGCTCGGCAGCCGGACGCATCAGCTCGCAGTGCGATGGCACGCTCACCGGCAACGGCAAGGCGCGCTTGGCGCCACGGGCCTTGCAGCCTTCGATCGCACGCTCAACGGCAGCCTTGGCACCCGCAATCACCACCTGGCCAGGGGAGTTGAAGTTTACTGCGCTGACGACTTCGCCCTGGGCCGCTTCGGCGCAGGCTTCGATCACGACGGCATCGTCCAGGCCCAGGATCGCGGCCATGCCGCCCTGCCCGGCCGGAACGGCTTCTTGCATCAGTTGGCCACGACGCTCGACCAGCTTGACCGCTTCACCGAGGGTCAGGCTGCCCGCCGCCACCAGGGCGCTGTATTCGCCCAGGCTGTGACCGGCCACGAATGCCGGACGCGCGCCACCTTCCGCCAGCCACAAGCGCCACAAGGCGATCGAAGCGGTCAGAATGGCCGGCTGGGTTTTATCGGTTTGATTGAGTTGCTCTTCCGGCCCTTGCTGGGTCAGTGCCCACAGGTCGTAACCGAGGGCGTCGGAAGCCTCTTTAAAGGTGTCCAGGATCAGCGGGTACTGCGCGCCCAGCTCGGCCAACATGCCGAGGGACTGCGAACCCTGCCCTGGAAAGACGAATGCGAGGGATGTAGACATGTAACAAGCCCCTAATGATCTGGTCGTCAAAAATGCGCACTCCTACGGTGGGAGCGCACGAAACTGACAGATTGGATGGTCAATTGAACTGGCCGGTCACATTTAAGCACTCCCGGGCCGATTCGCCTAAGGCAACAGGTCCTCTAGACGGCCATGCAAGCGTTGCGGCAGGTTTTCCTGGATCTCGATCAGGGCCCGCGCAATCGCGCTTTGAAAGCCTTCCACGCCGGCCGAGCCATGGCTTTTCACCACAATGCCCTGCAACCCCAGGAAACTCGCGCCATTATGCCGCGCCGGGGCCAGGTCAGCCTGCAGGCGGCGCATCAACGGCAGCGCCAGCGCGCCAACCAAGCGCGAGGCCAGGCTCTGCTTGAACAGTGCTTCGATACGCGTGGCGATCATGGTCGCCAGGCCTTCGCTGGATTTGAGCAGGATATTGCCGACAAATCCGTCGCACACCACCACGTCCGCCTCACCGCGATACAACCCGTCACCCTCGACAAAACCGATGTAGTTCAAGCCGCGCGCACCTTGCAGCAACGTGGCGGCGAGCTTGACCTGCTGGTTACCCTTGATGTCTTCGGTACCGATATTCAGCAAGGCAACGCGCGGACGCGCCACGCCAAGCGCCTCGGCGGCCACCGAGCCCATCACGGCGAACTGCAGCAGATGCTCGGCGCTGCAATCGACGTTTGCGCCCAAGTCCAGCAACTGGCAGTAGCCCTTCTGCGTCGGAATCGCCGCCACCATCGCGGGCCGGTCAATGCCGGGCAGCGTCTTGAGCACAAACCGCGACAACGCCATCAAGGCCCCGGTATTGCCGGCACTGACGCAGGCTTGCACCTTGCCATCACGCAGCAGCTCCAGGGCTACCCGCATCGAAGAATCAGGCTTGCCACGCAAGGCTGCCGCTGGCTTTTCATCCATGGTGATGGTTTCGCTGGCTGGCGTAATCGTCAGGCGCGCGCGATCCACCGCCGGATGGCTGGCAATCAGTTCTTCAAGTAAGGAGGGTTGACCGACAAGGGTCAGGTGCAGCGAGGGTGTTGCAGACAGGCTGGCAATGCAGGCCTGAACAATGCTGCGGGGACCGAAGTCCCCGCCCATTGCGTCTATCGCGATGACTAGAGCAGACAAGTGATTACTCGTCAGCGCCCTTGTCGATCACTTTACGGCCACGGTATACGCCTTCTGGCGATACGTGGTGACGCAGGTGAACTTCACCGGTGGTCTTTTCTACGGACAGGGTGCTAGCCTCGAGAGCGTCGTGCGAACGGCGCATGTCACGGGCGGAGCGGGATTTTTTGTTCTGCTGAACAGCCATAATTGATTAACTCCTAAACGTTTGGGTCACGCTTTAACTGCGCCAATACACTGAACGGGTTGGACCGCGTTACCTCGTCCTCGCTCGGTTCGGGCTCGTCATCGAGGCCCGCCGGCTGCTGGCATTCTTCCGGATGATGAGCAGGCACAATGGGCAAGGCGAGCAAAAGCTCCTCCTCGATCAGTGCATGCAGATCCAAAGGATCTTCGCCCAGTTCCAGCACGTCATAACCTTTCGGCAACGACTGGGTATTCGCACCCTCCTTCACCACAGCATAACTGCACTCGCTGTGGATCGGCAGGGTGACCAGCTCAAGACAACGCTGGCAAACCATTTTGACTTCGGTGTCGATAAAGCTGTGAATGACCACAGATTTACGTTCATCTCGTTCAAAAACGAATTTGGCCTGCACCGTACCGACAGTGTCGGAAAGCGGGTCGCAGAGTCTCTCCAAATCGGCCAGCAGCAACTCACCTTGAAGGGAGGTGCCACGATCAGCCAATTTGCGCGGGTCAACGTGAGGTGGAATCGGGTCATTCAACATAGGCGCAGCATTATAGGGATGCACCCAGCCATGTCAAAGGAAATTCAGCCCTGTGCGTCAGCCGGTCGCCCCGCTAGAATCCCCCGCTGCCCTGAGGAGACGCCCATGCTGCCTTTATTACTTGCATCCAGCTCGGTTTATCGCCGGGAATTGCTGAGCCGCCTGCACCTGCCGTTCATCTGCAGCTCGCCGGATATCGACGAGAGCCACCGCGAAAATGAATCAGCCATTGAACTGGTCAAGCGCCTGGCCGAACAGAAAGCCCGCGCCCTGGCCGCCAGTCATCCCGGGCATTTGATCATTGGCTCCGACCAGGTGGCCGCGCTCGACGGCCGGATCATCGGCAAGCCCCACACCTTCGAGAACGCCCGCGAACAATTGCTGGCAGCCAGCGGTAAGCGCGTCAGCTTCCTCACCGGGCTGGCACTGCTGAACAGCGAGACGGGGCACTGCCAGGTCGATTGCGTACCTTTTACCGTGCACATGCGTGAGCTGGACGTTGAGCGTGTTGAGCGCTATCTGCGGATCGAGCAGCCATATGACTGCGCCGGGAGCTTCAAGGCTGAGGGTTTGGGTGTGAGCCTGTTCCAGAGCACCGAAGGGCCGGACGCGACCAGCTTGGTTGGCTTGCCGCTGATACGACTGGTGGACATGCTGCTGGCTGAAGGCGTCCAGATCCCTTAAGCCCACCACCAAACCACTGTGGGAGCAGACTTGCCTACGATAGCGGTGGTCCTGCCACTATCGATGTCGACTGGCCAACCGCTATCGCGGGCAAGCCCGCTCCCACATTTGAATCGATGCGCCTGCTGGATCAGCGCAGGGACGGGCCTTGGAAGCCCATGTAAAAGGCCAGCTTCTCGGCCACACTGGCACCGAGCCGCTTGGAGAAACGATCAAACGGCGATTCTTCCACCGTGAAATCCACCAACTCCTTCTCGCCAATCACATCCCGTGCGACCGAACTGGCACTGCCCAGGCCGTCGATCAAGCCCAGCGGCAACGCCTGCTCGCCCGACCACACCAGCCCGGAGAACAGCTCCGGGTGGTCTTTATCCTTCAAGCGATCGCCACGCCCTTGTTTCACGCTGGCGATGAACTGGCGATGGGTGGTGTCGAGCACGCCCTGCCAGAACTGGGTTTCATCGGCCTTTTGCGGCTGGAACGGGTCGAGAAAAGCCTTGTGCTCACCCGAGGTGTAGGTACGACGCTCCACCCCCAGCTTCTCCATGGTGCCGACAAACCCATAACCGGCCGCCGTCACCCCGATGGAGCCCACCAGGCTGGCCTTGTCGGCGTAGATCTGGTCAGCGGCACTGGCGATGTAATAGGCGCCGGAAGCCCCCAGGTCGGAGATAACGGCGTACAGCTTGATCTCCGGGTGCAGGCCACGCAGACGGCGAATCTCGTCATACACATAACCCGACTGCACAGGGCTGCCGCCCGGACTGTTGATGCGCAGGATCACGCCCTTGACCTTGGGGTCCTCAAACGCGGCACGCAGGCTGCTGACGATATTGTCGGCACTGGCGGATTCCTTGTCGGCGATTACCCCGCGCACTTCGATCAGCGCGGTGTAGTTGGCGCCACGGGTCGCGCTTTTTTCCATGTCCATCAACGGGCTGAACAGCGCCAGCATGGCGATAAGCCAGATAAAAGTCAGCAGCTTGAAGAAAATCCCCCAGCGCCGCGCACGACGCTGCTCCTGGACACTGACCAGGAGGGTTTTCTCCAGCAGCTTCCAGCTCTTGTCATCACTGCTTTCAGCCTTTTCGGGCGCTTTCCACTCGTCACTCATGCCATCAACCCCAGCAAAGACTTATTGAGCCCGGCTGAGCCAGGCCTGCAATTCGGAAAAATGATCAATCGTCAGCCTGGGCTCATATTGCTGCAAGGCTTCGGCCGCCTGGGCGCCATAGCTGACCGCCACGCTGTCCATGCCCGCATTGCGCGCCATCATCAGGTCGAAGGAAGCATCGCCCACCATCAAGGCCTGGCGTGGCGACACACCGCAATGGTCCAGGATCTGCTCCAGCATCAGAGGGTGAGGCTTGCTGGCAGTTTCATCGGCGGCACGGGTGATATCGAAATAATCTTCCCAACCATGCGCCTTGAGCACTCGGTCCAGGCCGCGACGGGCCTTGCCGGTGGCGACCGCCAGGTGATAACCCTCGGCGCGAAAGGCATCCAGGGACTGCACCACACCATCGAACAGCGGCGAAGGCGTAGCCTCCAGCGCAATGTAGTGATCGGCGTAATGATCCCGGAAAGCGACCAGCTCAGCGTCGCTGATCTCGGGGTACAAGGTGCGAATGGCCTCAGGCAAGCCCAGGCCGATAATGCCCTTGACCGCATGATCCGTGCACAGCGCAAACCCCGAACGGGTCGACGCTGCGTGCATCGATTCGACAATGCGGCCAATGGAGTTGGCCAGGGTGCCGTCCCAATCGAAAATCAGCAGTTTGTAATCAAGGTGCGACACTCAAACGCTCCACAGTCTTGGCCCACATCTCATCGACCGGAGCCTGCAGCTTCAATTCGCCGCCATCGGGCAGCGGTACCGTGAGCATGTAGGCGTGGAGGAACAGGCGTTTGCCGCCCAGGTCGCGGATTTCCTTGGAAAAATCCTCGTCGCCGTACTTGGTGTCTCCGGCGATGCAGTGGCCCGCATGCAGGGTGTGCACGCGGATCTGGTGAGTACGGCCGGTCACCGGCTTGGCCTCTACCAGGGTGGCAAAGTCACCGAAACGGCGCAGCACCTTGAACAGGGTCAGGGCCTCTTTGCCCTCCTCGTCCACTTCCACCATGCGCTCGCCGGAACGCAGGTTGCTCTTCTGCAACGGCGCACGGACGCTCTTGATCGAGCTGGCCCAGTTGCCGCGCACCAGCGCCATGTAGCGCTTGTCCACGCCATCGCCACGCAGGGCGGTGTGCAAGTGGCGCAACATGCTGCGCTTCTTGGCGATCATCAGCAGGCCAGACGTGTCGCGGTCCAGGCGATGGACAAGCTCCAGCTCCTTGGCATCCGGACGCAACTGACGAAAGGCTTCGATCACGCCAAAATTCAAGCCGCTGCCACCGTGGACCGCAATGCCACAAGGCTTGTTGATCACGATCAGCTTGTTGTCTTCGAAGACAATCGACGCCTCAAGGCGCTGCAACAAGCCCTGGGCCAATGGCACGGGCTCATCACGTTCCGGCACGCGAACCGGCGGCACGCGCACGATATCGCCCGCCTGCAACTTGTACTCAGGCTTGATCCGGCCCTTGTTCACCCGCACTTCACCTTTACGCAAGATGCGGTAAATCAAGGTCTTGGGCACGCCTTTGAGCCTGGCCAGGAGAAAATTGTCGATGCGTTGGCCGGCATATTCCGGCGAGACCTCAAGCAGCTGGACGCTGGGGGTCTGGGGGGCGGTAGTCGTCATGGCGGCGATGATAACAATTTTTTATGGAATTGAAGCACTTAATCATTGCTGCTATAGTCGCGAACGCCGCCAAAAGCGGCCTGGACAGAGGACATGCGGCAAACTGCCGGCCCTGACCATCGCAATTCATCAGGACGCGAGGCCGTCCTACGGGGCTTTCGCCACCCTGGAAGGCTCGAGATTGTAACAAGCGCAGGTGACATGAGGCCTGAAGCGAGTGCAGAAAGCAGAGTGAATACTCGCGTTTTGCGCCGATATTTACGGCCAGTTCACAAAGTGCAGTCAGTCTTGAGCCAGACCATGGCGAATGCTTCGGAAACAACGCCTGTTAAGAGCTGAGTGAGAGCGCAATCGCCCACACCTAGTCTTGTTTAGCCATGAGCGTGGACTCCCCATTGGAGAACACGGTAAATGCCAACCCGCTGCGGATTCTGCGCGCGGCAGCACCCGAATTATCAGGGATACGTGTAGGGTGGAGATGCACAACCGTCGGACCGTGTAGCACTAGGCTTATATTTAGACGCTTCATCTCGTCCACAGTCGCCGGTTGATTCCTCCTCCTGACCTTAGCTTTTGTTGAAGTGGTGCCTTTGTCACCACCGCTAACAAGCAGGACGCGTCCGTCGCGATACCGGCCCAATTGGCTCGTTATTGCTGGACACTGGAGTGGCCAACCACTCTTGACGCACCTGACACCGACCGTGAGAAGTCGTGTGTGCCGAACGCCGTTTCCGGCAGCCCGGAAACCGACGGTACAACATGAAAAGAATGCTGATTAACGCAACTCAACCCGAAGAGTTGCGTGTTGCACTGGTAGATGGCCAACGCCTCTACGACCTGGACATCGAATCCGGTGCACGCGAGCAAAAGAAGGCCAACATCTATAAAGGCCGTATTACTCGCATCGAACCAAGCCTTGAGGCTGCCTTTGTCGATTTCGGCTCCGAGCGCCACGGCTTCCTGCCCCTCAAAGAAATCTCCCGCGAGTACTTCAAGAAAGCCCCCGAAGGCCGCGTGAACATCAAGGACGTCCTGAGCGAAGGCCAGGAAGTCATCGTCCAGGTCGAAAAAGAAGAACGTGGCAACAAGGGCGCCGCCCTGACCACTTTCATCAGCCTGGCTGGCCGTTACCTGGTCCTGATGCCAAACAACCCACGTGCCGGCGGTATTTCCCGTCGCATCGAAGGCGAAGAGCGCAACGAACTGCGTGAAGCGCTGAACGGCCTGATCGCACCGGCCGACATGGGCCTGATCGTTCGCACTGCCGGCCTGGGCCGCAGCAGCGAAGAAATGCAGTGGGACCTCGACTACCTGCTGCAACTGTGGACCGCCATCAAAGAAGCCTCCCTGGATCGTTCCGCGCCGTTCCTGATCTACCAGGAAAGCAACGTGATCATCCGCGCCATCCGCGATTACCTGCGCCAGGACATCGGCGAAGTGCTGATCGACAGCGTTGAAGCCCAGGACGAAGCCCTGACCTTCATCCGCCAGGTGATGCCGCAGTACGCCAGCAAGATCAAGCTGTACGAAGACAGCGTTCCGCTGTTCAACCGCTTCCAGATCGAAAGCCAGATCGAGACCGCCTTCCAGCGCGTGGTCGAACTGCCTTCCGGTGGCTCCATTGTGATCGACCCGACCGAAGCCCTGGTGTCCATCGACATCAACTCGGCGCGTGCGACCAAAGGCAGCGACATCGAAGAAACCGCCCTGCAGACCAACCTGGAAGCGGCTGAAGAAATCGCCCGCCAATTGCGCCTGCGTGACATCGGCGGCCTGATCGTGATCGACTTCATCGACATGACCCCAGCCAAGAACCAGCGCGCCGTGGAAGAGAAAGTCCGCGAATGCCTGGAAGCTGACCGTGCCCGCGTGCAGGTTGGCCGTATCTCGCGCTTCGGCTTGCTGGAAATGTCCCGTCAGCGTCTGCGTCCTTCCCTGGGCGAGAGCAGCGGCATCGTTTGCCCACGTTGCAACGGCACCGGCATCATCCGTGACGTTGAATCGCTGTCCCTGGCGATCCTGCGCCTGATCGAAGAAGAAGCCCTGAAAGACCGCACCGCCGAAGTCCGCGCGCAAGTGCCGATTCCGGTTGCCGCTTTCCTGCTCAACGAAAAACGCAACTCGATCACCAAGATCGAACTGCGCACCCGTGCCCGTATCGTCATCCTGCCGAACGATCACCTCGAAACCCCGCACTTCGAAGTGCAGCGCCTGCGTGATGACAGCCCGGAAGCCCACAGCGGCCAGTCCAGCTACGAAATCGCCGCTGCCGCCGCCGAAGTGGAAGAAGTCCAGCCAGCCGCCGCGACCCGCACCCTGGTTCGCCAGGAAGCAGCCGTGAAGACTGCGCCAGCCCGCGCCAACGCACCGGTTCCGACCGAAGCTGCAGCCCCTGTTGCCGCGCCGGCTGCCCTGCCTGAGCCAAGCCTGTTCAAAGGCCTGGTGAAATCGCTGGTGAGCCTGTTCGCCACCAAGGAAGAGCCTGCCGCACCGGTTGTGGTTGAAAAACCAGCCTCCGAGCGCCCAGCACGCAACGAAGAGCGTCGTAACGGTCGCCAGCAGAGCCGTAACCGCAATGGCCGTCGCGACGAAGAGCGCAAGCCGCGCGAAGAACGTGCGCCGCGTGAAGAACGCGCCCCGCGTGAAGAGCGTGCGCCCCGCGAAGCCCGTGAAGAAACCCCGACCGTAGAACGTGCACCGCGTGAAGAGCGCGCCCCACGTACGCCGCGCGCTCCACGTGAAGACCGCAAGCCACGTGGCGAGCGCGAAGAACGTGTACGTGAACTGCGCGAGCCACTGGACGCTGCACCCGCCGTTGCCGGCGCTGCCGTTGTTGCTGAAGAACGTCCGGCCCGCCAGCCGCGTGAAGAGCGTGCGCCACGTGAAGAACGCCAACCTCGCGCCCCGCGTGAAGAGCGTCAACCGCGTGCCGAGAACGCTGCTGCCAGCGAAGAAGAAGTACTGACCGGCGAAGAGCAACTGCAGGAAGACGGTCAGGAAGGCGCCGAAGGCGATCGTCCACGCCGCCGTTCCCGTGGCCAGCGTCGTCGCAGCAACCGTCGTGAGCGTCAGCGTGATGCCAACGGCAACGTGATCGAAGGCTCGGAAGAGACCGGCGAAAACGCAGAAGCCGCTACCGGCGAACCGACTGGCGCCGAACTGGCTGCCGGCCTGGCCGTGACCGCTGCCGTTGCCAGCTCGGTCATCAGCGCACCTGCTGAAGCCCAGGCACACGAGCAGGCTGAACGCGCTACCGCTGCTGTTGAAGAAACCGTCACCGTGGAAACACCTGCCGCCGAGACGCCAGTCGTTGAAGCACCTGCTGTTGAAGCGCCGGTTGCTGAAACTGCAGTCGTAGAATCGCCGGTTGTTGAAGCGCCTGTTGTCGAAGCCACCACCCCAATCGAAGCGCCGGTTGTTCCGGAAGTGGAAGTTGCCCCGGTTCAAGAAGCCCAGCCAGAAGTTGAAGTGGCAACGGTTGAGCCCGCCCCAGTGGTTGAGCCTCAGCCAGTGGTTGAAGCGGTGGTTGAAGCACCGGTTGTCGAAGCAGCGCCAGAAGTACGTGAAGTCCGCGAAGTTCGTGAAGAACAGACCGCCTTCCAATGGACTGCCGAGCCTGCCGCGCCGGTTGAAGCGCCACAACCTGCCCCTGTGGTAGAAGAAGCGCCAGCCCCGGTTGCCGAAGTCGTGGTTGCCGAGCCAGCCCCAGTGGTTGAGCCTGCTCCGGTCGTTGAACCTGCGCCAGTGGTTGAAGCGCCGGTGGTTGCCGAAGTTGCCGCCCCCGTGGTTGAAGCAGCACCGGTCAGCGCGCTGACCGAAAACGGCCGTGCCCCGAACGACCCACGTGAAGTGCGTCGTCGTCGCAAGGAAGCCGAAGCCGCCGCAGCTGCTGCCGCAGCACAGGAAGCAGAGCACGAGAGCAAACCTCTCGCCTGATTCGCGCAGCGACTAAAAAGCCCCGCCTGAGTGATCAGGCGGGGCTTTTTATTGACTACGGATACACATTCAACCGTAGGAGCCGGCTTGTCGGCGCCTACAATTAGGGTGGGGAGTAATGTAAAGACTGTGGCAGGTCGACATCCCAGAGCACGCCCGGATCATCAACAGACACTTCACATACCTTCGCCTGCGCAAACAACGGCCTGGCACCACGATCACCTTTCAACGCCATCAGCCCTGGCCCAGATGCCCGGCTAAACGCCACAGGGTGCCCATACTGCCCATTCTGCACCGGCACACAGATGCCACCTGCCTCCAGCCCATCGATCACCCGCTCAACGCTGGACGAACAGATAAACGGCATATCTCCCAGCACCACCAGCCAGCCGTCCGCCGCCGCACTGGCTGCAACCGCCGCCGCAATACTGTCGCCCATGCCTGCTGAGCGCCGCAGCAAGACCTTGCAACCGTAGGCCTCTGCCAAGCGAATCACTTCAAGCCGGTCCGGTGAAGTCACCACCCAGCGCTCAACCACAGCAGCCGGCAGACTCATCAGCACCTGCTCGATCACCGGCCGTGTCACGCCATCCAGACCCACACAATCAGCCAACAACTTATCCTGGTCTACCCCCGCCACGGCACGAAAGCGACTGCCCTGCCCCGCCGCGAGCACAATTGCGGTGACAGTCACAGTCACTCAGCCACCACCGGCAATGGCTTCTTCTGCATCGGCGCCACACCGTTTTTGATCGCGACAATTTCCGCCATCAGCGACAACGCGATCTCCGACGGAGTGTGGCTGCCGATATGCAAGCCAATCGGCCCATGCAGGCGTGCGATCGCCTCGGCGGACAGCCCCAGCGCGGCGAGGTTTTCCCGGCGCTTCTGGCTATTGACCCGCGAACCCAGTGCGCCGATATAGAACGCCGATGAATTCAGCGCTGTCAGCAAGGCCATATCATCCAGGCGCGGGTCATGGGTGAGGCACACAATGGCCGTGCGCTCATCGGTCTGGATGTTGAGCACGGCTTCATCGGGCATGCCCGGCACAAAGCGGCCATGCTGCTCTTCCCAGCCGTAGACGAACTCATCACGCGGGTCGCAGATCAATACTTCGAAATCCAGCAAACGCGCCATCTCTGCCACATAGCGTGACAGTTGCCCGGCGCCGATCAGCAGCAAGCGCCAGCGCGGGCCGTAGATGGCGCGCAGGCGTTCGCCGTCGAAGGTGACCACATCGGTCTTGCTTGCGCTGGTCAAGGTGACGTCACCACTGGCCAGGTCCAGTTCACGCGCGACGATCTGATGGTCTTCGCACCGCGCCAGCAACTCTGACACCCACGCCCAATCGCGCACACGCTCTTCGGTCAGGCGCAAGGTGCCGCCACAGGGCAGGCCAAAACGCGCGGCTTCATCGCGGGTCACGCCGTAGGTCACCGACTGGACCGGCGGCCCGTCTGCAGGCAACCGGCCATCCTGCAGGCGTGCAATCAAGTCGTCCTCGATGCAACCGCCCGACACCGAGCCGATCACCACCCCATCACCTCTCAGCGCCAGCATGGCACCCGGTGGACGCGGGGCACTGCCCCACGTCTGAACAACGCTGTACAACACCACTTGCTGCCCGGCGCGACGCCATTCAAGCACGCTGCGCAGGACATTCAAATCAACACTGTCCACATAACCTCCCGCACGCGCCCCGGCGCAAATGCTCATTTGATGATCGCATGTAGATCGTGCCGCGCGGCGCAAATTTCATCCGCGAAGACCCGGTTCGCCTAAATAGGCTGTGAAGTGAAAAAGGCCTCGTCGGCTTTTGATGAAGTACTCACTTAATTTAAATCAAAACACGGCAAAAGTGACCGGCCGGAAACGCAAACGCCCCGAACCAGTCGGGGCGTTTGTGGGCAGCAGTTGGCGTCAGGTCACGCCATCAGCTGTTTACTTGACGACAGGTGCAGGGCCTTCGGCCACGCCCAAGTCATCCAGCTCGCGGGTTTCCGAGATACCGGTACCGCCGGACGCCAGCTCGCTTTGCAGCTTGTCGGTGTCCAGTTCCTTGACCCACTTGGCCACAACGATGGTGGCAACGGCGTTGCCCACCAGGTTGGTCAGTGCACGGGCTTCGGACATGAAGCGGTCGATACCCAGGATCAGCGCCAGGCCGGCAACCGGCAGGTGGCCCACGGCCGACAGGGTGGCCGCCAGCACGATGAAGCCCGAACCGGTCACGCCAGCAGCGCCTTTGGAGGACAGCAGCAGCACCAGCAGCAGGGTGATCTGGTGGGTGATGTCCATGTGGGTGTCAGTCGCCTGGGCGATGAACACAGCAGCCATGGTCAGGTAGATCGAAGTACCGTCAAGGTTGAACGAGTAGCCAGTCGGGATCACCAGGCCTACTACGGACTTCTTGGCACCCAGGCGCTCCATCTTGATCAGCATGCGTGGCAGTGCGGATTCGGAAGACGAAGTACCCAGAACGATCAGCAGCTCTTCACGGATGTAGCGGATCAATTTGATCACGCTGAAACCGTGGGCGCGGCAGATACCACCCAGCACCACCAGCACGAACAGGATGCAGGTGATGTAGAAGCAGATCATCAGCTGGCCCAACTGCACCAGGGAACCCACACCGTAGGCGCCGATGGTGAACGCCATGGCACCCAGGGCACCGATTGGCGCGAGCTTCATGATCATGTTGATGATGTTGAACATCACGTGGGCGAAGCGATCGATGAAGTCCAGCACCGGCTTGCCGTAGGCACCCAGGCGGTGCAGGGCGAAACCGAAGATCACCGAGAACATCAACACTTGCAGGATATCGCCGTTGGCGAAGGCGCCGACGATGGTGTTAGGGATCACATTGAGGATAAAGCCGACGATGCTCTGGTCTTTACCGGCAGTGACGTAGGCCGCCACTTTGGAGGCGTCCAGGGTCGCTACGTCGATGTGCATGCCGGCGCCCGGTTGCACGACGTTTACCACGATCAGGCCGATCAGCAGCGCGATGGTCGAAACGATCTCGAAGTAGAGCAGCGCATAGCCGCCGGTCTTGCCGACCGATTTCATGCTTTGCATGCCAGCGATGCCGCTGACAACGGTGCAGAAGATGATCGGGGCGATGACCATTTTGATCAGTTTGATAAACCCGTCACCCAGTGGCTTGAGGGCCACACCGGTCTGCGGGTAGAAGTGACCGAGCAAAATACCGATAACGATTGCAACGATCACCTGGAAGTACAGGGATTTGTAGATTGGCTGACGAGTCGTCATTGCAAAGTTCCTCAATCGTCCCGTGTGGCAAATATCCGCCATTGCCCACGACACTTGAATTGCGAACCCTCCTGCACTGGAGGGATTTGTTGTTTGCGAGACCTATAGATGCAGGCCTGCGCTGTGGTCCTTATCGCAAACACCGTGCCACTTCTCTCAAAATCCCTGAAGGCCTTTAGACATCAGGCCTGGGGCTCTACAGCCATTCTTCCAAGCCCCCGATCGAGTGGCGGATTTCCGCCCACCGACCCAATCCCGTCCTACAATTTGGCGGATATCCGCCTTGTGACCCTGTCCGGGGATGCTACGATCCGCCCTTTCAGGGACGAGGCCTTCGCATGCGTGAACGTACCATCGCCAGTCATTACGCCCGGGCAGCCCTCGGCGGGGCGCGTCGGGCCGGTTACGACTATACGGGCCTGTTGCAACAGGTGGGTATCACCCCAGAGCTGTTGACCGAACCCCGCGCCCGCATCGCGCCGGAGCAATTTACCCGGTTGCTGCAAATGCTCTGGCTGGCGCTGGACGACGAATACCTGGGCTTCGCCGACGGCCCGAGTAAACGCGGGACGTTCGCCATGATGTGCCACGCGTTGATCCACTGCCGCACCCTGGAGAAGGCTCTGGAACGCGGCTTATTATTTTATAGCCTATTCCCGCAAGGCCCGCGCTGGCAGCTGACACGCGAAGGCGAAATGGCTCGTTTGAGCCTGGACGACTCGCAGCTTTGGGACCCGGATCACTTCCTGAGTGAATGCCTGCTGGTGATCTGGCATCGCCTGGGCAGTTGGCTGATCGGCCAGCGTATCCGGCTGCACCAGGCCACTTTCAGCTACCCGCAGCCGGCTCACGCCAGCGAATATGACCTGCTGTTTCCCTGTGCCCAGGTATTCGGTGCACCGAACAGCAGCCTGGTATTTCCCGCCCGCTACCTGAGCCTGCCGCTGTTGCAGGATGAGCGCACGCTCAAGCACTTCCTGGAGCGCTCCCCCGCCGATCTGCTGTCGCGGCCGGACGAAGGCGACAGTTTGAGCAGCCAGCTACGCCGCTTGCTCAGCCGCGACCGCAGTCCCTGGCCGGACCTGGAAGCCGTCGCCCAGCACCTGCATATCAGCCCACAGACCCTGCGCCGGCATTTGCGCGAAGAAGGCACCAGCTTTCAGGCGCTCAAGGATGAGCTGCGGCGGGACATCGCCATCTATCATTTGGGCCGGGCGGATTTGTCATTGCAGGAGATCGCCGAGCAGTTGGGGTTTTCCGAACCGTCGGCGTTTCATCGGGCGTTCAAGAAGTGGACAGGGTTGACGCCGGGAGCGTATCGCGCGCAGGAGAGTTAGAGGTGTATTGCCTTTGCCGACCCTTTCGCGAGCAAGCCCGCTCCCACATTCGACCGCATTCCTACAGGATAAACGTGGTCGAATGTGGGAGCGGGCTTGCTCGCGAAGAGGCCAGTGGAGTCAACAAAGATCACAAGGCAGGAAAGTGAATCTTGAACGCGGCCCCGCCCAACGGCGAATCCCCCAAGGTCAGCCGCGCGCCGTAACTTTCGATGATGTCCTTGACCACCGCCAGGCCAATCCCCTGCCCCGGATGCTGGCGGTCCAGCCGCTCTCCCCTTTGCAGGATCCGCGCACGCTGATCCGGTGGCACGCCAGGGCCATCATCCTCAATGCACAACTCGGTGCCTTCCAGGCCTTCCACCAGGCTGATGCGCACCTCGCTCAGGCACAGACGGTAGGCGTTCTCCAGCAGGTTGCCGAGCAACTCCAGCAGAGCGCCCTTCTCGATCGGCACGTCGCAGTCTTGCGGCAACTCAAAAGACACCGTAACGCCTTTGTCGCGGTAGACCTTGTCCAGCGTGTCGCACAGACTTTGCAGCACCGGTTCCAGCCGCACCTGATGGCGCACCAGCCCACTTTTGCGCAGGCTGGCGCGCTGCAACTGGTAGCTGATCTGCTGGCTCATGCGCTCGATCTGCGATTGCAGTACCCAGGCCTGGTCACGGTCTTCCGGGCGCTGGGCCATGTCTTCGCTCACGCCTTGCAACACCGCCAGCGGGGTTTTCAGGCTGTGGGCCAGGTCGTCGAGGGAGTCGCGGTAGCGCGCGCGTTGTTCACGCTCACTGTGCAGCAAGCGGTTGAGAGAGCCCGTGAGGCGCAGCAACTCGCGGGGGTGTTGTTCGGAGAGGCTTTCGCGGGTACCGCCTTCGATCTGGTCAAGTTCCTGGCTCAGCCGCCGCAGCGCTTGCAGGCCCCAGGTCAGGCCCAACCACAGCAGGGTCAGCAGCACCAGCAAGGCCGCGCCGAAGCCCAGGTAGAGGTTTTCGCGCAGGCCTTCGAGGGTCAGCTGATATTCGCGCACCGGTTGCAGCGCGACGATACTGAATGCCGCACTCTTGCCGCCCAGCAGCCTGACCTCGACGTCATACACGAAGAATTCCTGGCCGTTGGCCTCGCGAATCCGTGCAAATTCGTTACCGCGCCCGTCGTAGCGCGGTTTGTAGTTGATGTTTTCTTCCTTGGTCGCCCGCGAACGCCACACCAGGTGGCCTTCACGGTCGTAGATATAGCCGAGCAGGCGGCTATCGGTGAGGTTGAAGCGTTCGTCGGGCAACTGCGCCGGCATCAGCAGGCGGTTGTTCTCCACGCGTGCGGCAGAGATCAGGGTGGTGACGTCCGACGCCAGGCGCTGCTCGATGGAGTCCTGCAACGCCAGGCTGAACGCGCCCTGCATGGCCGGCAACAAGCCCAGCATGAACAGCACGGCCAGGGTGGCGGCCGCCAGCATCAAGCGCACGCGTAGCGAGCGAATCAACGGCAGCGCTCATTGAACAGGTAGCCCAGGCCACGCACGGTGTCGATCGGCTTGAACCCGCCCGGGCCTTCCAGCTTGCGGCGCAGGCGGCCGACCAGCACTTCGATGACATTCGGATCGCGCTCGTCGTCATCGGGGTAGAGCTGTTCCATCAAGCGATCCTTGGCGACCACTTGCTGGTGATGACGCATCAAGTACTCGAGGATGCGGTATTCATAAGCCGTCAGCGCCAGCGGCTGCTCATCGAGGGACGCCTGCTTGCGGTTGAGGTCCAGCAGCAAGGGGCCGGCCACGATAGTCGACTGGGTAAACCCGCTGGAGCGGCGCAGCAAGGCGTTCATCCGTGCCTCCAGCTCTTCGAACTGGAACGGTTTGACCACGTAGTCGTCGGCACCGGCCGCCAGGCCTTCGACCTTGTCCTGCCAGTTGCCGCGGGCGGTGAGGATCAGGATCGGGAAGGTCTTGGCCTGGGTACGCAATTGGCGGATCAGGTCCAGGCCGCCCATGCCGGGCAGGCCCAGGTCGATGATCGCCAGGTCGTGATTGAACTGGCCGGTCTGGTACAGGGCCTCTTCGGCATTGGCCACGGCTTCGACCACATGCCCGCTGTCGGTCAGGCGGGTCAACAGGTGATGACGCAGCAACGCCTCATCTTCCACCACCAGCAATTTCATAAGGCTCTCCAAGGCAAATCAACTGTCCGACAGAGGGATATCATAGCGGCCCTGCAGGTCTTGCGGGCGCAGTTTAATGCCATTGTACTGTGCGGTCAGGTGTTCATAGCCGGCGCGATAGGCCGGCTGCGGGGTTGCAAGGCCCAGGGACTGTCCCCAGGGCGCGGGTTGGCTGCCAGACTCTTCGAAACTGACACGCTGGATCAAGGTGCTGGATTTCTTGGTCTTCTCACCACCGAATCCAGCAAAGGCACCGTCGGCGGCCTGCACCCCGGCAGTGGCACTGAGCATGCTTAACGCCAACATCAGCTGTTTGATCGCAGTCATGGTGTTACCTCTACGCGTTTGGCTGTGTATGCCCAAGGCTACGCATGCGCCCCTGAACTCCTCCTGAACAGGCTCTGAACCGCGCCTGAACCGCTGCGGGCTATCCTCACGCCCATCAACTCGGCAAAATACCGCCCATGAATTCCCTACCCGCATGCTGCACCCCACTCGACGCCCACTGGCCCCTGCCTGAGCCCTTGCCGGGCGCGGTGTTTCTCAGCACCCGCTTTAACCCTGCCTTATTAACGGCGGACGACTTCCAGCGCAGTGCCGTACCGCCACCGGCCAGCATCCAGCGCTCGGTGGCCAAGCGCCAAGCCGAGTTCCTGGCCGGCCGGCTGTGTGCCCGCGCAGCGTTGCAACAACTCGATCACCTCAACTGCATCCCCGCGATCGGTGAAGACCGCGCGCCGGTGTGGCCTGCGCACATCAGCGGTTCCATCACCCACAGTACCGGGCATGCCGCTGCGATTGTCGCGCACAAGGCGCAATGGCGTGGCCTGGGGATGGACCTGGAGAACGTGCTGGACCTGGAACGGGCGGAACGGTTGGCGGGGGAAATTCTTACCGCCGATGAACTGCAGCGCATGGGCGCCCTCCCGCGCGAGCAGCACGCCCTGCTGGTGACGCTGACGTTTTCGGCCAAGGAGAGTTTGTTCAAGGCGCTCTACCCGATTGTGCAGAAGCGCTTCTATTTTGAGCATGCGCAGGTGATGGAGTGGACTGAGGCCGGCTATATAAGGCTGCGGTTGCTGACGGACTTGTCGACAGAGTGGTGCCATGGCAAGGAGTTGGTGGGGCAGTTTGCGGTGGATGGCGGACAGCTGTTGAGCCTGGTGGCCGTCAGCGCCTGATAGGCCGCTATCGCCGGCAAGCCGGCTCCTACATTTGCGATGTGCCCCCTCAGCGAAGGCTGATATCAAGGCTTATCCTGCTCCCTCGGCCAACTCAAACTGAAGCACGCCCCACCCAAGTTATTGCTCTTGCTGATCAACGCCCGCCCGCCGTGCCAGTAGATAATCCGCCGCACAATCGACAGCCCCAGGCCATGCCCGCCGGACGCGCGGGTGCGGCTGTCGTCCAGGCGCAGGAACGGCGTGAAGATGCGCTCCCAGGCACTCTCCGGCACGCCGGGGCCGTCGTCTTCGACATCGATGCGGCAGCGCACCTGCCCCACTTGATAGCTGATGAGCACCTGGCCCTGTGCATGGCGCATGGCATTGCTCACCAGATTCTGCAGTGCACGGTGCAGGTAACGCGGCTCGGCATCCACCCAGGCATCATCCCAGTGCGCCGAAGACAGGCAAATCCCCCGCGCCACGTTGACCTGTGGACGCAGTGGCGATAATTCGCCGATCACCTGATCAAGCAGCGCATTGAGATCGACCCGCTGGAAATTCAGCTCCGGCGAGCCCTGCTCCAGGCGCGCGTAGGTGAGCATTTCGTCGACCAGGCCGTCGAGGTCCTGGATATCACTGTCCATACCTTCCAGGTATTTGCGCCGCGCCTCGGCAGTGGTGGCATCGCCGACCATTTCCAGGCCGAAACGCAAGCGTGCCACCGGCGTGCGCAGTTCGTGGGACACCGCGCGCACCAGCTCGCGCTGGATCGCCAGCAACTGCTGCAAGTGCTCGGCCATGCCATTGAACGCCGCAGCCAGGCGCCCCACCGAGTCAGCACCGCGGGCGGGCACGCGCACTTCCAGGTTGCCCTTGGCAATGCGAGTGGCGGCGGCTTCCAGGCCGCGCAGTCGACGCTCAAGCTGGCGCACCAGCAGATACACGATCAAACCGATCAGGGTCAGGCCGATCAAGGCGATCAGGATCAGCCATTGCGGCGGGTAAGGATTCATCTGATACAGCGGCCCGAGTTCCAACACCCACGGCGTACCGACCATGCCGGCAAACACGCGGATCGAATCGCCGCCCTTGCCCAGGGCCATCACCGTATCGCCTTCCGAGACGCGGCGGCGCTGGTCTTCGTCCATGTCGGCCTGGTCGAGGGTCATCAAATGCATATCGAAGCCAAAGCCCTTGGCTTCTTTGATATCCGCCAGGCGTTGCGGCTGTTCGGCCACGGGGAAGCGCACCAGTTCGTCTGCCAGCAGATAAATGGTAGCGCGCGCCAGCTGTTCGCTGATCTGCTGCACTTCACCGGTAAGAACAAGCTGCTCCTGATCGCTGACCAAGCGCAGTACCCGCGCGGCGTGCGGCCCGGTCTGCTCGACCAGCACCTGGCCGCGTTGCAGGCGAGTGCGCTGGCTCAGGTCCAGTTGCGCCTCGGCCAGCGGGCGCAACTCCAGCGGAATGCCCAACAGGCGTTCCCACACCGCCAAGGCGCGCTGGCGCTCAATGGTACTCATGGGTTGCAGGTTATCGCCCATCAACGCGAAGGTGCCGTGGGCCAGGCGCTCGCGGTACTGGCCGCTGCGCACCTCGTTGAGCAGGTGCAGGGCCAGCACCCCGAGCAGCGCCACCAGGATCAGCGCCGCGCACATGCCGCCGTAGATGCGCAGGAAGATCGAGTTCACAGCGACATGTCGGCGGCGGCTTCGGGGACGAACAGGTAGCCTTTGCTGCGGATGGTCTTGATCAGGCGCGGGTGGATCGGGTCATCGCCGATTTTCGGGCGAATACGTGAAATGCGCACATCGATGGAGCGATCCTGGCCGTCATAGCCAATGCCGCGCAGGGCGATGAAGATTTCTTCGCGGGACAAAATGCGCCCGGCGTTCGCCACCAACAGCCACAGCAGGTCGAATTCGGCGCTGGTCAGTTCGATACCTTCATTATTCAGCCAGGCCTCGCGCAAGGCGCTGTCCACCACCAGGGGGCCGAACTGCAGGCGGCGCGGGCTCTCCGTTGTTGCCGGTTCCGCAGGCTCGCTGCGTCGCAACAGGGCCTGGATGCGTGCCAGCAACAAGCGCGGGCGCACCGGCTTACACACGTAGTCGTCGGCGCCCATGTCCAGGCCCAGCACCTGGTCCATGTCGTCGGTGCGCGCGGTGAGCATCAGGATCACGCCGTCATAGCGCTCGCGTACGGTGCGGCAGATGCTCAAGCCGTCTTCGCCGGGCAGCATCAGGTCGAGGATCACCAAGTCCGGCTGCTCGGCGATGATGCGCGCCGCCGCCAAGGCGCCATCGCCTTCCACCGACACCCGCAGGCCGTTGCTCTCCAGGTAATCACGGGTCAATTCGGCCAACCGCTGGTCGTCCTCGACTATCAATACCTGCCAGGCTTCTTGCTCCACGGGCGACCTCAATGTCTGTCATAAAAGGAGGGCATGATCTGAACCACATCACCGCCCGTTGCGGCCGATTGTAGCCATGGGCCAGTCCCCAAACACAAGCCGGGAAATCCATTCGGTGATCGCGATTTTTTGTGATAGGGTTCGCGCCCTCAAAAATCCAACCGGCTGTTTTTGCCTTGGAATATTCGGTGACAAACGGCCGACTCCAGCAGTAATGCGGCCTACACGGGTGTTCCACGTTTCATACACATTTTACCCACAGCGTTATCCACAGGTAGTGCGTTGCTAAGCCCCCCAAAACGCATTATCTTGTAGGTCGGCGCTAAAAAAACCCTACATGTAGGGTTTTGAGCGAAAAGACCAAACACAGATCAGACAAGAAACTCAAGCCCTTTCTTGCTCTCGTTTGGTTGAACCAACGCATTTTTTGAAAGACCAAACCGCGCACGCGGATGGCAGCCGTTTTCACGCTCCAACAGCGCAAAACGGTACGGGTGTTGCAGTGCTTGAACCTGGCAACTGTCACCCACCAGGAATACGGCCAAGGGCTTTGCAGCCCCGAACCGAAGACTTCGGCATGGAAGCGGCGCGAACAGCTCCCTTCCTCCTGTCCCGAAGTTGTTATGCCAGGCCCAGGCCTGCTGTAAGTGCTTCAGGACGGAACGGTGGGCACCTTGATGGTGCCCAAATAAATATAGAATGTGGAGACAACCCCCCATGCAAACCGACACAACTCGCGAGAACCCGCAAGGCTCCGTGCCGCAGGCCGCTGATTCGAACCTGGATCTGTCCGCCACTGCGCCCGGCCAATTGCGCGTGATCAAGCGTAACGGCACTGTCGTTCCTTACACCGATGACAAAATCACCGTCGCCATCACCAAAGCGTTTCTTGCAGTTGAAGGCGGCACCGCTGCCGCTTCGTCGCGCATCCACGACACCGTTGCCCGCCTGACCGAACAAGTCACCGCGACCTTCAAGCGTCGCATGCCTTCGGGCGGCACCATCCACATCGAAGAAATCCAGGACCAGGTCGAACTGGCCCTGATGCGTGCCGGCGAGCAGAAAGTGGCTCGCGACTACGTGATCTACCGCGACTCGCGCGCCAAGGAACGTGCCGTACGTTCCCCGGCCGAAGAAGCCGCCGTACAGGCTCACCCGTCGATCCGCATCACCCTGGCCGACGGTAGCTTTGCACCGCTGGACCTGGGCCGCCTGAACACCATCATCACCGAGGCCTGCGAAGGCCTGGAAGAAGTCGATGGTGACCTGATCCAGCGCGAAACCCTGAAGAACCTGTACGACGGCGTGGCCCTGACCGACGTCAACACCGCCCTGGTGATGACCGCCCGTACCCTGGTTGAGCGTGAGCCGAACTACTCGTTCGTGACCGCACGCCTGCTGATGGACACCCTGCGTGCCGAAGGCCTGGGCTTCCTGAAAGTCGCCGACAGCGCCACCCACCACGAGATGGCCGACCTGTACGCCAAGGCTCTGCCGGCCTACATCGCCAAGGGTATCGAATACGAGTTGCTGAACCCGGTCCTGGCCACCTTCGACCTGGAAAAACTCGGCAAGGCGATCAACCACGAGCGCGACCAGCAGTTCACGTACCTGGGCCTGCAAACCCTGTACGACCGTTACTTCATCCACAAGGACGGTATCCGCTTCGAACTGCCGCAAGTGTTCTTCATGCGCGTGGCCATGGGCCTGGCGATCGAAGAGAAGCAGAAAGAAGACCGTGCCATCGAGTTCTACAACCTGCTGTCGTCCTTCGACTACATGTCGTCGACCCCGACCCTGTTCAACGCCGGCACCCTGCGTCCACAGCTGTCCAGCTGCTACCTGACCACCGTGCCGGATGACCTGTCGGGCATCTACCACGCGATCCACGACAACGCCATGTTGTCCAAATTCGCCGGCGGCCTGGGCAACGACTGGACCCCGGTGCGTGCACTGGGTTCGTATATCAAGGGCACCAACGGCAAGTCCCAGGGCGTTGTACCGTTCCTGAAAGTCGTGAACGACACCGCCGTCGCCGTGAACCAGGGTGGCAAGCGCAAAGGCGCTGTGTGCGCCTACCTGGAAACCTGGCACATGGACATTGAAGAGTTCATCGAGCTGCGCAAGAACACCGGTGATGACCGTCGTCGTACCCACGACATGAACACCGCCAACTGGATCCCTGACCTGTTCATGAAGCGCGTCTTCGATGACGGCAAGTGGACTCTGTTCTCGCCATCCGAAGTGCCGGACCTGCACGACCTGACCGGTAAAGCCTTCGAAGAGCGCTACGAGTACTACGAAGCCCTCACCGAGTACCCAGGCAAGGTCAAGCTGTTCAAGACCATCCAGGCCAAAGACCTGTGGCGCAAAATGCTGTCCATGCTGTTTGAAACCGGCCACCCATGGCTGACCTTCAAGGACCCGTGCAACCTGCGCAGCCCGCAGCAGCACGTGGGCGTGGTCCACAGCTCGAACCTGTGCACCGAGATCACCTTGAACACCAACAAGGACGAGATCGCCGTTTGCAACCTGGGCTCGATCAACCTGCCGAACCACATCGTCAACGGCAAGCTGGACACCGCCAAGCTGGAGCGCACCGTCAACACCGCCGTACGCATGCTCGACAACGTGATCGACATCAACTACTACTCGGTGCCACAGGCGCAGAACTCCAACTTTAAGCACCGTCCGGTCGGCCTGGGCATCATGGGCTTCCAGGACGCGCTGTACCTGCAGCACATTCCTTACGGTTCGGATGCTGCGGTCGAGTTCGCCGACAAGTCCATGGAAGCGGTCAGCTACTACGCGATCCAGGCTTCCTGCGACCTGGCCGACGAGCGCGGCGCCTACGAGACGTTCCAGGGTTCGCTGTGGTCCAAGGGCATCCTGCCGCTGGATTCGCAACAGATCCTGATCGAAGCCCGTGGCCAGAAGTACATCGATGTCGACCTGAACGAATCCCTGGACTGGGCGCCGGTACGTGCCCGTGTGCAGAAAGGCATTCGTAACTCCAACATCATGGCCATCGCACCGACCGCCACCATCGCCAACATCACTGGCGTGTCGCAGTCGATCGAACCGACTTACCAGAACCTGTATGTGAAATCGAACCTGTCGGGCGAATTCACCGTGATCAACCCGTACCTGGTTCGCGACCTCAAGGCTCGCGGCCTGTGGGACTCGGTCATGATCAACGACCTGAAGTACTACGACGGTTCCGTGCAGCAGATCGAGCGCATCCCGCAAGAACTCAAAGAGCTCTACGCGACGGCCTTCGAAGTGGACACCAAGTGGATCGTTGACGCTGCCAGCCGTCGCCAGAAATGGATCGACCAGGCTCAGTCGCTGAACCTGTACATCGCCGGCGCTTCGGGCAAGAAGCTGGACGTGACCTACCGCATGGCTTGGTACCGTGGCCTGAAAACCACTTACTACCTCCGCGCCCTGGCCGCGACCAGCACCGAGAAGTCGACCATCAACACCGGTAAGCTGAACGCTGTTTCCAGCGGCAACCACGGTGATGACTCGGTCCTCGCCGCTCCAGCCGGCCCGGCCCCAGTGCCAAAAGCCTGCGCGATCGACGAGCCGGATTGCGAAGCTTGCCAATAAGCTGAGCCCGCCTTGGGTTTAATCACCCAAGGCTGCAAAACCCCCGATATGCCTGCGGTGTATCGGGGGTTTTCTTTTGCCTGGAAAATGCACGGGATCTGCCTAGAACAGCACGGTTGCGGTACCCGACTGCGGCACGCCGCCTCGCCGCCCCCACAATTCAACGCGACCATCGATCACGGCCATCGAATGGCCGCCGTATTCCACAGTTCCCACCTTGCCGCTTCTCAATTCGGCATCCGTAGCCGACCTGTAGCGGCCCCTCAACCCAAGGCGATCCAGACCTTCACGGGAGTGTTCTCCATCATTGAGGCTGTTCATCGCGCCCATGAAACTGCGCCCTGCCGTGCCATCGTTGTCCTCCATCTGCGCCCGCTTGGCGCTCGCGGCATACATGAAGTTGGCATCCGTCATCATCGCCGGGTCATCCCCTTTGAATTGTGCATGCCGGGCCGCCTGCTTCACTTCCTCGTTGGTCAATGAAAGCTTGAAGCCATCGCGCATTGTCACGTCATAGCCGGTCGCTGTCGTCTTCACGTCTTTGAAGACATCGGTGGGCTTCTGGCCAAATTGCATCATTGCGGCTTTTATGGCGGAAACCGTGATGCAATTACCATCCGGCCCCTGGCTGAAGCCACTCCAGATATTGTCAGGCTTTTTGCCGGGGTTGCTGTTATCAGGTGTGTAGTTGAAGTGTTTTGCGCCCTCAGTAATCGGCTTGTTGCTCATGGACTCAGAGGGCCCGAAACCACTTCGGGGAACCCTAGGGCCGCCGCCACCACCACGCGGCAACGATGGAGCAGGTAACGGCGGAGCAGGTGACGGTGCATCGCCCTCATCCGGAAACCACTGCATCAACAGTTGCCTGAGAAACGCGCGAAGTGTCTCGTCAGCCTCCTCCATCATCTTTTTGAGGGCGTCCTTGAATGCCTCACCCCCCATTTTCTCGCGCAGCGCATTCAACTTGTCGCGCGTGTCCTGCATCGTTTGGTGCTTGCCGCTCTGCTGCGCATCGAACAGCTCGCCAAGCAACTGCTTGACCGCAGACACTTCAGTCACCGGCGCAACCGCAGGTGTCTCTCCACCGGCAAGGCCAGGCATATACCCCACACGACCGGTCCCCGGCCCGGACACTCCTGAATGCAACATACCCTTGCCCCTCTTGATTGGTGAGCCAGCCAGGCTCCGGTTCAATCAGTGGCAGAATGGCTACGCAGCGTTCCTTCCCAGGCCTCAAAGCGAGTAACCCGATGTGTCGAGGGCACTTTTCCTACGCCCACAAAAAAGCCCCTCTTACGAGGGGCTTCTTGTGCAGCGCTACCGCATCAGGTCATCTGAATGATGGTCTGCATGATGGTGCTCTGGGTGGAGATGGTCTTGGCGTTCGCCTGATAGTTGCTCTGGGCCTTGATCAGGTCCACCAGCTCGTTGGTCAGGTTGACGTTGGAGTTCTCCAGGGAGTTGGCCACGATCGAACCCAGGGTACCGGCTTGCGGGGTGTCGTAACCCGGCTGGCCGGAGGCGAAGGTCTCTCTCCAGGTAGTACCGCCGGCTGGCTGCAGGCCCTGCTCGTTGTTGAAGCTGGCCAGGGAGATCTGGCCGATGGCCTTGCTCTGCTGGTTGCTGAACGTGGCGAACAACACGCCGCTGCCGTCGATTTTCAGGCCGGTGATCTGGCCGGTGGCGTAGCCATCGGTGACCGGTGGGTTGCGGTAGGTGGCCGAGTTGTACTGGGTGATGTTGGCCATGTTGACGGCGATCCCTGCTGGGTTCGCATCCGCACCGTTGGCCTTCCACACACCGTTGGTCACGGTGCCAGGAACCCAACCGGTAATGGTCAGGGTCTTATCAGAGACACCACCGGTGACCACACTGGTGAGCTTGCCGGCGCCGTCAAAGGTCAAGGCCGATGGCACAGGTGGAGTCGATGGGGTGCCGGTTGGCGCCGAACCGTTGGGGTTGCGACCATCGATCAGGGTATAGGCATTCCACTTGTTACCGTCGGTTTTCACCAGGTACTGCACCATCGGGTGCGCGTTGCCCTGGGAATCGTACAAGGTGGTGCTGTACTGGGTGGTAAAGGTGCTGGTGTCGTTCGGGTTGAACGGCTTGGCCACCTGGTCGATCACCGGCTCCGAGGAGTTCAGGTTACTGGTGGAGTCCACTTTGGTGGAGGCCTTGGGCGGCAGGTTCGACAGGTTCAGTTGCAGGTCGGTCAGGCCGCCCTTGATGATCTTGCCATCGGCATCTGCCGCGTAGCCTTGCAGGCGCGAAGTGCCGGTGTTGTTGGTGATGTAGCCGTCTTTGTCGGCACGGAAGGCACCGCTGCGGGTGTACTCCAGCGAACCGTCGCTGCCCTTCTGCACGAAGAAGCCGCCACCCTGGATCGCCATGTCCAGGATACCGCCGCTGCCGTTGACGTCACCCTGGGTGAACTGCTGCGACACAGCCGCCAGGTTCACACCGTTGCCGATGCTGTTCTGGCCGGTGCCCAGCTTGGACGCGGCGTAGATGTCGGCGAATTCCGCACGGGACGACTTGAAGCCAGTGGTCGCGACGTTGGCGATGTTGTTGCCGGTCACGTCCAGTTGTTTGTTGGCCGCATAGAGGCCGCTAAGGCCGATGTTAAAAGACATGTTTCTCTCCCTCTGCCGTATTTAGCCGGCTCTATGTACCGATAGTCTGAATTTGCGACAGCTTGACGCTGCCCATGCCGCCCGCCAGGTTCAGCAGCATTTCGCCGCCGGTCTTGCTCAGGGTCACGCTCGTTACCGTCGCTGGCAGCGAAGTGGCCAGGGCAACGGAGTCGCCCTTGTCGTTCTTGGTGGTGGCGTTGAAGGTGTAGGTGCCCGCCGGGGCAACTTCGCCCTTGTCGTTCTTGCCATCCCAGATGAAGTTCTGGGTGCCGGCGCTCTGGGCCCCCATGTCGATGGTGCGCACCACGTTGCCGTCTTTGTCGGTGATCTTGACGGAGACGTTGCCCACCGCCGAGGTCACCGCCACCGAACCGGTCATGCTCTTGCTCGTATCAACCATGGCCTTGTCGGTCTGGATGATGATCGAGCGCCCGACCAGCGACGAGGCCTGCAACGCCTGCGACGAGCTGAAGTTGCTGGAGATCGCATTCACCGAGTCGTTCAGGGTGTTGATGCCTTCCAGGCTGCTGAACTGCGCCAACTGGGCCACGAACGCGCCGTTGTCTTGTGGCGACAGCGGGTTCTGGTTTTTCAGCTGGGTGACCAGCAGTTGCAGGAACGCATCTTTGCCCAACGCCTGCTTGCCCGTCGCAGCCTTGGAAGCGTCGCCGAGGCTACTGGCGTTGTCTGTCGCAGTCTTGACCTTCGAGTTGAAAAGGTCCTGGACCGGCGTGTTGTTTGACGTATCAACGATGGCCATTATTTGGCGCCCCTTATCACTGACCCAGGGTCAGGACCTTCTGCATCATGGTTTTGGCGGTGTTCATCATTTCCGCATTGGTCTGGAACGAGCGGCTGGCGGAAATCATGTCAGCCATTTCCTCGACCACGTTGACGTTCGGGTAGTACACGTAGCCTTTTTCGTTCGCCGCCGGGTGGTTAGGCTCGTAGCGAGCTTCCAGATTGCTCTGGTCCTCAACCACACCGAGTACCTGCACGCCCGAGCCGGCGGCGCCTTGATCCTGGAACAGCGAATCGCTGCCGCCGTTCTGGCCACCCTGGAACATGGTGGCGAACACCGGGTGACGGGCGCGGTAGGTCTGGTCGATGCTCGAAGACACGGTCTCGGCGTTGGCGATGTTACTGGCGACGGTGTTCAAACGCGTGGTCTGCGCGCTCATGCCACTGCCGGCAATATTGAAAACACTGGACAGGGACATGGCTTACTCTCCACGCAGGGCTGACATCAGCCCTTTGAATTTGCTGTTGAGCAGGGTGAAGCTGGCTTGAAAGTTTACCGAGTTCTCGGCGTAGGCCGATTGCTCCAGCTGGGCGTCGACGGTGTTCTGGTCGATCGACGGCTGCATCGGTGTGCGATACAGCAACGACTCGTCACCATTGCTCAGGCCTTGCGCTTCAATATGACGGCTGTTGGTCATGTTCAAGGCGAAGGTGCCGTTCTTGGTCTTGTCCTGCTGTGCGGCGAGCACGGCGGAAAAGTCCAGGTCCCGAGCCTTGTAGTTCGGGGTGTCGGCGTTGGCAATGTTGTTGGCCAGGACTTCGGCACGCTGGGCGCGGAAGCCCAGGGCTTGTTCGTGGATACCGAGCGCTTTATCGAAGCTGATGCTCATGGCGGAAACCTTTAAGGGCTGACCTGCTGTTCGTTAACAGGGTTATAGCAAGGTGTGTGCCAGTTTGTGGGAAGCCCGTATTTAAAGGGCTTGGGGGCGGATTGCCGGGCGGCAATGCCAGAAAAGCGGCAACGGGTTTCCGCGTGGTGCCAGTAAAGCGGCAATCCGGGTTGCCGCTATTGAAAGGTTTGCCGCAAAAACAAATGTGGGAGCGAGCTTGCTCGCGAATGCAGCCTGTCAGTTGATACATGCATCGACTGACACTGCGCTTTCGCGAGCAAGCCCGCTCCCACATTTTTTACCGCGTACGACTTACTTAGCCTGGTAAATGATCCCAGGGCTGCACTGCACCATCTGGTAATGGTCCGGCAAACCGTTCAGCGCTTCGGAAGCACCGAGGAACAGGTAGCCACCACGCTTGAGCGTGCCGTGGATGCGCAACAGGATGTCTTTCTTCACCTCGGCCGAGAAATAGATCAGCACGTTGCGGCAGAACACCATGTCGAACTTGCCCAGGCTGGCGTAGCTGTCGAGCAGGTTGAAGGAGCGGAACTCCACACGGCTCTTGATCGGCGCCTTGACCGCCCAACGCCCCGCCCCTTTCGGGTCGAAGTAGCGTTGCAGGCGTTCCTGGGACAAGCCACGACCCAGTGCCAGGCTGTCGTACTCGCCGGTCTTGCAGTTGGTGAGCATGGTGCCGGACAGGTCAGTGGCCACGATTTGCGCCCCAGCCTTCAACTGGCCCATGTTGGTCCGCTCGAACTCATCGATCGACATCGAAATCGAGTACGGTTCCTGCCCCGAGGAACAGGCCGCCGACCAGATGCGCAGGCGCTGGCCCGGGCTGGCCTTGATGGCTTCCGGGAGCACTTTGCTCTTGAGCACTTCAAACGGATAGGTGTCGCGAAACCACAGGGTTTCGTTGGTGGTCATGGCATCGACCACCATTTCCTTGAGCCCGCTGCGCGGCTGCCCCTGGATGCGCTGGACCAGCTCACCCAACGACTTGATGCCCTGCTGCTCCATCAGTTTGTTGAGACGGCTGGATACCAGGTACTGCTTGTTTTCACCGAGCAATATGCCACAGGCTTTTTCCAGGAAGACCCGGAACTGTTCGAAATCCAAATTACCCGTAGACAATGATACCGCCTCTTAAATCGTGTGACCGCCAGGGGGAAATCCCCCTAGCCGTGATCTGCTGCCTTGATCCGGTCGACAACCCGGGATGCGAGGTCATCAGGACGGAATTTGGCCAGGAAGTCATCGGCACCGACTTTCTTGACCATCGCCTGGTTGAATACACCCGACAACGAAGTATGCAGGATGATATGCAGTTTTTGCATGCGTGGATCGTTACGTATCTCGGCCGTGAGGGTGTAGCCGTCCATTTCCGGCATCTCGATGTCGGAGATCATCATCAAGAATTCTTCTTCCGGTTTCTTGCCGTCATCCACCAGCTTACGCAGGTAATCCAACGCCTGGCGACCATCATTGAGGGCCACCACTTCCACGCCGACGGTTTGCAGGCAACGGGTCACCTGTTTACGCGCCACCGAGGAGTCGTCCACCGTCAATACACGCAGGGAGATCGCCTTATGCGCGGTTTCGGCGTCTACCACACCCACGGAAATCGATTCCGAGGTCGGCGCCACTTCGGCAAGGATCTTCTCCACGTCGATGATTTCCACCAACTGGTTGTCGACCCGCGTCACCGCCGTGAGGTAGTGATCGCGACCGGTGCCCTTGGGCGGCGGATGGATCTCTTCCCAGTTCATGTTGACGATGCGCTCCACCGAGCGCACCAGGAAACCCTGGGTCTTGGTGTTGTATTCGGTGATGATCACGAACGGGTTCTCGCGGTCCTGCAAACCCGCGGAACCGGTGGCCAGGGCCAGGTCAAGAATCGGGATCGTCGCGCCACGGATGTTGGCAACGCCACACACCACCGGGCTGGACTTGGGCATGATCGTCAGCTTGGGGCATTGCAACACTTCCCGCACCTTGAACACGTTGATGCCATACAGCTGCTTGCCATCCAGGCGAAAAAGCAACAACTCCAGGCGATTCTGCCCTACCAGCTGTGTGCGCTGGTTTACTGAATCCATTACTCCTGCCATGCCCAGACTCCTACGCTAAAACCTTAAAGGGTGCGACGCGCACCCAACGCTAAACGGCACGGCCTTTGCTATTTATTGGTCATGGATATTAAAACGACAGTTTCCCGACGCCCCATCCTGACACGTTACCGCAGATCGCTCTGCGCAGCGTTGGCGTTGCTTGCCTTGGGCCTGGGCGCCACGGCCCGCGCAGACAACGTCACCTTGCCTGATCTACTTATCGGCGTCACCCAGGGCTTTCTTGAGTTCACTGTAGAAGATTATCTGGCGACCACCCAGACACCGGGCCGTTACGAAATCCAGGTCAACCAGCTGGACCCGCGCCTGCGCATGCCCATGTGCGACAAGGAATTGACAGCCACCCTGGAAAGCCCCGCCCAACCGATCGGCCGCGTGACGGTCAAGGTCCGCTGCGACGGCGCCTCGCCCTGGACGGTGTTCGTGCCAGCCCAAGTCAAATTGTTCCGCGATGTGGTGGTCGTTGCCCGCCCGCTCAAGCGCACCGGCATCATCGGTTTTGAGGACGTGGTGTTGCGCGAACGCGACATCAGCATGATCAGCCAGGGTTACCTGACGTCCCTCGATCAGGCCGTGGGGCAGAAACTGACCCGACCAGTGGTCACCGACCAGGTCATCACCCTGGTGCATTTGGAACAGGCGGAGGTGATCCGCAAGGGTGATCAGGTGGTGATTTCCGCCAGCAGCGGTGCGCTGCAGGTCAAAATGCCGGGGGAAGCGCTGTCCAACGGCGGCATGAGTGAGCAGATAAGGGTGAAGAACCTCAACTCCAACCGCGTGATCAAGGCACGGGTCACGGCACCTGGCCAGGTAGAGGTGGCTTTATAGAGCACTGGTATCGGGCGCCAGCTTTTCCTACACTGTCGACTGGATGTCGGCCTGTGCAGTTTATTGTCAATCGAGCCTAAAGTTTGTCCGGGTATGGCCGAAAACATGGCAAGCGTCCAAATACCCAGAGGTTTTTTCAATCATGGTCATCGATTTCAGTCGTTTGAATAACACCCCGACCACGTCGGCCCCTACGCGCACCACCGGCACCAAGGACAGCGTAGAAGCCAAGGCACAGCCACTGCCCGCCAAGGCAGAACAGGCCAGCGCCAGCCAGAGCGGGGAATCCGTACACCTGAGCAATGAGGCTCAACAGTTGCAGAAGGTCACTGACTCGCTGCGCGATCAACCAGTGGTCAATAAAGCCCGTGTGGCCGAATTGAAACAGGCAATCGCCGATGGCAGCTATAAAGTCGACAGCAACCGTGTAGCCAGCAAGCTGCTTAATTTCGAAGCCGAGCGCTAGGCTAAGGCCTGCGCCGGGCTTTTGGACGCTTAAACCCCAAGGCCAGCCATGCATCACGACGAAAATCTGCTTCAACTGATCATTGATGATCTCGCCCCGACCCAACAGCTGCTCGAGCTGCTCAGGGAAGAATCCCTGGCCCTCTATGGCCGGGACATGCCCCTGCTGGAAGAAATTCTGGCGCGCAAGCAGTCGCTGATTGTCCTGCTGGAACAGCACGGCAAAAAACGCAGCCAGATCCTCGTCAGCCTGGGCCTGCCCGCCGACCATGACGGATTGGCACAGCTGGCCAGCCATTCCTCGGTCGGCGATCAATTACTGGCCCAGAGCAAAGAACTCAATCAATTGCTCGCCCAGTGCCAGGAAGCCAACCTGCTCAACGGTCAGTCGATCCAGCTTCAGCAAGCTACGACCGCCAACCAGTTGCGTATACTTCACGGCGGAGAGCCTCCGGCGCTTTACAACGCTCAGGGCTCCACCTCACGCCTGGTCAAGCCAAGCACCCGCAGCCAAGCCTGACGCCGGATCACGGCGCGGCCTATCCAAGGCGCGTCACATACTGGCAGAATGCCTGCTCTTGCGTGTAGTCGTATTTTGTCTGGAGATGGAAGAACCGTGTTCAACGCCCTTAATGCGGAAGATGCCCCGCAGCCACCCAAGGTCCTCACCACCCCTCTGGAAATCGCCAGCACCTTGCGGATGCTGCAAGACAGCCATGACCCGCTGATCATTACCTTCCACGAACGTAGCCAGCGCTTCCAGAGCTACCTGGTGGACGTCAACCGGGACAGCGGCACCCTGGCCCTGGACGAAATGATCCCCCGCGACGGCGAACGCCACCTCGAAAATGGCGAACCCTTCCGCATCGAAGGCTTCCATGACGGCGTGCGCGTTGCCTGGGAAAGCAACGGCGGCATGAGCATCAGCGAAAAGGACGGCCACCGTATCTACACCGGCAGCCTGCCCGACGAAGTGGTTTACCACCAGCGCCGCAACGCCTTTCGCGCCGCCTTGAAGCTGGCCCAATTGGTCAATATCGAGCTGGGTGGCGAGAAGCTCAAGGCGCCCATCAGCGGCAAGCTGCTGGATATTTCCGCTACCGGCTGCAAATTGCGCTTTGAAGGGGACATCTCCGAGCGCCTGCAACTGGGCCAGGTGTATGACCGCTTCATCGCCGCCCTGCCCTTTGGCAGCATGACCACCTCGGTCGAGTTGCGTTACCTGCACTTCGAAGAGAAGATCAACACCACGTTTGCCGGCGTGCGCTTCCACAATATGAGTGGCTTGGTGCAGCGCCAGGTCGAACGCTTTGTGTACCAACTGCAACGCGAAGCGCGGCGCTTCGACAAAGACGACGATTTTTAAACTTAAAGATCGCGGCAAAAAAAACGGGCAGCCCCTAAAGGGGTCTGCCCGTTTTTGCTGTCAGGGGCGCGCCCTGCTCAGGTCATGAGGGTGGTCGTCCGGCCCCAGGGGTTCAGGCGGCCCCTCAAAGGGCGGCTCATCCACGGGCGGAGTCGGGTCCGCTTCCGGCTCCGGGACGGCGGTTTGCATCTGGTCCTGCACCACCTGCTCATCCACACGCGGGTCCAATGCGGCCACCAGCGGCGAGCTGGACATGCTGTCGGGCATCGCGACGTGATGCAGCGGTGCATCGTCCACCTGATGCAGGTTGGTCACGGCTTTCGGCCGGATACGCCACACCAGGATCAACGCGCACAGGCTGAAAAACGCATACAGCATGTGGCTGCCGAACATCTTCATCACCACACCTGCCAGCAACGGCCCGACACTCGCGCCGACGCCATAGGTCACCAGCAGCATCGCCGTTAGCGACACGCGGCGGTCACCTTCTACATGGTCGTTGGAGAACGCCACCGCCAGTGGATACAGGCAGAATTGCACCAGCGAACACAGGAAGCCCGCCACGAACAACACTTCAAGCGGCACCTGGGTCATTATCGCCAACGGTAAAGCAGCCACCGCCAGGCACAGGGCAAAACAACGGATCAGCAGCGCACGGTCATAACGGTCCGACAACCAGCCCAACGGCCACTGCACCAACAGGCCGGCGAAAATGCAGCTACCCATGAACAGACCCACCTGCTCGGTGGTCAGGCCTTGCTGGGAGGCATAGAGCGGCGCCAAGCCGTAGAAAGAGCCCACGATCACACCCGCCCCAAGTACCGTACTCAACGACTGCGGTACGCGCTTGATAAAGAAGCGTGGCTCCATCGGCGCAGGGTGCAGGGGAGCCGGGTGAATACGGCGAGTCATGGCCACCGGCACCAGGCACAGCGCAAAGCACAGCGCGACCAGCATCAGCAATTCCAGGCCGAGCTGAGGGTGCATGACCAGAATCAATTGGCCGAGGACCAAGCCCAGGTAAGACGCGATCATATAGCCGCTGAATACCACGCCGCGCTGCTTGGCGTCCGCCTGCTCATTGAGCCAGCTCTCGATGACCATGTACTGGCACATCATCCCCAGGCCCACGATCATCCGCAGCACGATCCAGGCCGGCAGCCAGTCGATCAGGCCATGGCCCAGCACGGCCGCACCGACAATGCCGGCACAGGTTGCATAGGCCCGAATATGCCCGACCCGGGCGATCAGGCGGTGCCCGATCTTGCCACCCAGTACCAGGCCAAAATAGTTGGCCGCCATCAGCGCACCCACCCACAGGCTGTCGACATGGTCGGCCGCCAGGCGCAAGGCCAGGTAAGTACTGAGCAGGCCGGAGCCGATCAGCATCATCAAGGAGGCGAAATAAAGGGCTCGAAAAGATTTCCAGATCTGGCGCATCGGCGTTCCGAGCGGCTCCTTGCAGTGAGAGACAGGCCTATCGGCATGATAGTCCGGGGTGACGGAGTCCGGACAGCCGGTAGGGGCTGTTTCCGGGGATTATTTTGCTTACGGACTCAGACGCTGTCCGGTGGCTTGCTGGATACACGAATTGCGAGAAATACACCACGTACGTGCTGTGAACCCTGTTCACCCTCAAGGTTCGACTCATGTTCGGAAAACGCCCACAAAAAAGCCCTGCCAGAATGTTCTGTGCAGGGCTTTGTATCTGGTGTCCCAGGGCCGGTTCGAACGGCCAACCTTCCCCTTAGGAGGGTCATATCAAGCCCAGCAACCATTGAGGCGACCCAGCATTTATTGGCCTTAGCGTCCGGTTGTGTCCGTAAAAACGACCCGGTATATTTCTTTTTGCACCCACCATGCACCCATGGGAACAAATTGAAAGAAAAGCTAACAGCCAAACTGCTGGGATCACTGCAGGTCACTGGCAACGAATACGAAGTTCACGATACCACCGTCGGCGGTCTATTCGTGCGTGTTACTGCCGCGGGTGCAAAGTCTTACGTCGTCTCCTGGGCCCGTGGCCGGAAGAAGACTTTAGGCCGTGTCGGCATTCTCACGCTTGACCAAGCGCGCACTGAGGCCACTCAGTACCTCGCAGAAGCCCGAGCACATGGAGAGCCTCTGGCGGTCACTCAAGGCCGAAGGGGCGCCACCCTGCCCTCCTTGCGCGACTTCATTGATGACACCTATATGCCGTGGTTCAAGGCTCATCACAAAGGCCACGAGAAGACCCAGCACACCCTCAGTAATAACTTCGACCCAATCATGGCCCAGCGCCTGGACGCGATCACCGGACGAGACCTGGAGCTGATCCGCACAGGATGGATGCAGGCCGGCAACAAGCCCTCCACGGTTAACCGGAAAATGGGCTCTATCAGCGGAGTATTCAGCCGGGCGGTCGAGTGGGATTACATCGACGAGCATCCTCTGGCCAAGCTGAAACAGCTCAAAGTCGACTCAAAGGGGGTGATTCGCTACCTGGCTGCTGACGAGACCAAGCGTCTGCGCGATGCCTTGGACGCTCGACAGGATGAAATGAGGGCCGAGCGCGAGAGTGCAAACGCCTGGCGGATGGACCGCCACAGAGAGCCGATGCCAAGTCTCCTGGAATTGCCCTTCACCGATCACCTGAAGCCAATGGTGTTGGTATCGTTGAATACCGGCATGAGGCGTGGAGAGCTATTCGACCTGAGATGGTCAGCGGTGAACTTCGACACGAAGACAATCACAGTCGCCGGAGCCACCACCAAGACAAGCGATACGCGCCACATCCCGATGAACAAGGAGACTATTGGTGTGCTGGAAGCCTGGAAGAAGCAGGGGAGCAAGTCGCCGTATGTCTTCCCAGGTCAGGGCGGCGGTCGCTTTGAGGACGTCAAAAGCGCCTGGCTCAAGTTGCTTGAGCGGGCGCAGATCGACGAATTCCGCTGGCACGATATGCGTCACGACTTTGCGTCACGCCTGGTAATGGCCGGCGTACCGCTCAACACGGTACGGGATCTGCTGGGGCACGCCGATATTAAAATGACGCTGCGCTACGCTCACCTAGCGCCAGGCACAAAGGCCGCGGCCGTGGAGCTCATTTAAAATGGGATACAGTCATCATCGCGTATGGGAACGATAGTGCTGCTTAATTTGTGTTTCTCAACGTGCGCAAGCAACGCATCCCATGCCATCCGCACAAATTCTAAAGAAATTGAAGCTCGATCAATTTCGTAGCAGCCAGCCTCATCGGTCACCCAGAAGAAGCTACTTGCTTTAACCGTCTCCCAAATCCGCAGTTCGTCATATGTGAGTGCTTGAGGCATATCAAAGCAAAGCTTGATGAAGCGCGTGGATTCGTCCGTCGACCATACCCTATCGATAACCTCTGCGAGAGAAGCGTCCATCTTGTCCGGCAAATCTATTTTTTGGTCGGCTATAGCGTTCGAAATTGCCCACTCAACGACGGCAGTTAAAGATCGCTTTTGAAGCCTGCCCATAATGTCGAGCGCGAATTTGATTTTCGGGTCAATTCTAATCCCCACGCTTACCGTAGTACTCGATTCGCCTGTCCGCTTACTCGTCTTAGTAGCCATACCCTTCCATCTGCTCTGCTGAGGTCAGGCTTACTGACCTGATATCCACAGCTTGCGTGACACGCAAACCGCTGTCAATCCGTGCGAGTACGAGTCTGTTTAGCATTTGCTTGCAATGAAAGCTTTATGCGTCGTAATCTAGCAACGCACGACGCCATTACTGGCTTCGTTTTTGGGGAGACAACCATGGAACAAGCACGTCAACAAATGGCGCCGCTATCGGTGAGCGTCGAAGAATCTGCCCGAATTCTGGGTATCTCGCGCTCGGCCACCTACGAGCTAATCGCTCAAGGCGAAATCAAGACTTTCAAAATCGGACGCCGGCGCCTGGCGCTGGCGTCCGAGCTGAAGGCTTTCATCGAGCGCGCAGCAAAGGTCGGGGCACGATGAAGTGCGAAAAGAATGAGGAGTGGGGATTGCGCAGGGCTGCGCGAGAGATGCCAAGGCGGTGTTCGAGCACCGCCCTAGCGAAACACACTGGATAGCACCAACGTGAAGGTCAAACTATGACACGTCATTCTTCAACTGAGCAAGACCGCAAGATGATGGAGGCCCTGCGACACGGGCCGGTATCAACCATCGAGGCCGCCAAGGACCTGGATATCGTCCAGCCACCGAACACCATCCGACGCCTCAGGAAAAAGGGGCACGAAATCCGCACCTATTGGACGCACCAGTCTACTGAGCCGGGCCGCCCACCTCACCGCGTCGCCAAGTACATCCTCATGCGCGAAGCGTCGTAATCCAAAGATAGCGGGTGTCTCCATAACGGAGACACCCGTTCCGCCTGCCTGTGAGCCGCTAATGGCCAGAAAAAAATCCTACAAAGTCGATTTTGGCGGCGGCCGAGTTTTGGCGCTTCCTTATCGGCTCTTGGTCAGCGACGCCTTCGACAATCTGTCGACCAAGGCGGTAACGGTGCTGATCAAGTTGGCCAGGAACTACAACGGCCGTAATAACGGAGATCTGTCCTGCACCGCCTCAATGATGGCCAAGGGTAAGCCTATGGACGCGAAGACGCTTGCCTCAGCCCTCTCTGAGCTTATAGAGGCTGGGCTGATCGTGCGCACGAGAGAGAGCCGGAAAGGCGGCAGAGAACAGGGAATGGCCCGTTGCGCGCTGTATGCGGTCACGTGGGCAGCAATTGACGACTGCCCGGGAAAGGAGCTCGAGATTTCCCCTGGGCCACCGCGCTTCAAGTTCATCTGAGTTCGAGTTTTTCGGTGGGAATTTTTCCGCCTAGTACTGGGAATTTTTCCCAGTCATCACTCCCTCATTGTCCGGTTGCGTCCGGTTATTTTGCTGAAATGGTGCAGTGCTGGGATTTTTTCCCAGTACCTTTCAATGAAACCGGGGCCTCCAGAGGAGTGCGTAAACGGAAAAAATCCCACCCTTTATAAATTACCACCACCAGGGGTTATTAAGATGGGACCAACGACCTACCAGCAGGCCCGCTGCACTCATGGTTATGCAGGGAAATGTAAGCGCATCGGAGGCTTCACTTTCCTTGTTCTCGACTGGCGACCTTGGACGATGCTCGGAATGTGTAGACCGTGCGCCGAGGAAGTGAGGAAAGACCTTATCTACCTCACCGAGAAGGCACCAACGGCCAGCAAATGAAAAAAGGGCACCACCCTGTTTCGGGGTAGTGCCCTTGATGCTGCGAAGGTTTCGTAGTTTGTCAGCCCTACTCCAACACCACCGCGCGGTATTGCTGATCGCCGCCCAGGTCATCCGAGCCGAACAGAGCCTGGTTGACGGCCTTCTTACTATCCAACAGACGGTCATGCTCATCATGAGTGCCAATGTCCGCCGCAACCCACTCAGGGAGCTCCTTACGCCGCCGCATCTCGCTCAGGTGCGTCCACCACCGAGTAGCGTAACGCCGCTCTGCGAGAATGAGCTCAACCACTAAGGTTCGTTGCTTCTCGGTGAAGAGTGGCAGGTGTAAGACGCTAGAGTCTTCCGCCTCAGTGCGTGCCGAGCCCTCCCCTTCAAATTCGGACTTATCTTGGCCTTTCAGGGCGTTACTGATATTTTGGTAAAGTTGCATGACGTGTCTCTCAAGGTTGCGTCGTGTGATCGCCAGGCCGCTGTTGACGCAGCGGCTTGGCACCTCTTTTGAGATGGCCCAAATCTGGACCATCGATTCAATCGGCTCCGACTTAAGCCGATCGACATACGGGATTTCCCCGCATCTACTGCTTACCCTTCTCGCTGATCCAACCAGCCGCCCAGCTCAAGGGGTCTTTCGACTCCATCGGCTCAAGTGGCTTTCCTGCCCGTGCTGCCCTGATCCCCTCCTTTGCCGTCTCCTCGTGAATCCAGACCGTTGTCCGTTTGTAGCCTGCTGCCTTCTGCCGTTCGGCGAAGTCCCGCTGCCGATCCGCGCCGGTCCTCTTGCCAACCGCGCTGTTCAAATCTTCCATTCCCTTCCCCTGTTAGTGCTGACACAAAGAGATAATGTCACCCTGTTAGTGCTAACACAAGGGATAGGTGCAAAAAATAATTGCAGGTCCCCGCAGCATAGAAGCTCAGACGATCCAAAAAACATAAGCTTGATCTTATAGCGGCCTAAAGCCACTATTTCGTGATTTATACACAGGGAACTCAAAGTGACAGCACAGTTTGAGAAGCGCTTTGCAGAGCTAGATAAACAGTTGATTCAGCTGCTTAACGCCACCACGATGAGAGGCGACCCAAGAAGGGAGGGCCAGACAGAGTACCTAGCCCCGGATTTGATTCTGAATTGGTCAGTAAAGGTTAAGGCACTGCTTGAAAGGGTTTGCGGCAAAGAATCTAGTTACCTGCAAAGGTTTACCGAAGCTGATGAGAAGCAAATGTTCGATGTCGGCGTTGCCCGCTTTGAACGAATGCGAGCTGTTTTTCTGGCAGCAAAAGAGGATTTTGAGGGGGGGTATCTCAATTCGCTTCGAAATCTGGTGCAAGCTGACGTCTTCACAAGCGAGCTAGAACAGGCGGGTCAGCTGCTTGATGCTGGATATATTTCGGCAGCCGCTGTGATTGCCGGGGTGGTGCTTGAAACCACGATCCGCAACCTCTGTACCGATCGTGGTATCGCCCATGGGTCACTAGATAGAATGAACGCCGATCTGACAAAGGCGAGCGCTTACAACTCAATCCAGCAGAAACGTATTACCGCGATGGCTGGCATTCGCAATAGCGCTGCGCACGGCAAGACAGACGAATTTACCTCAGGAGACGTAAAGGGGATGATTGATGACGTCGAGCGATTCTTAGCGACGATACTGCACTAAATTCAATTTCTAGGTGCGCTCAAATCTGAGCACTTTCGCCTTGAAACTCAACAGAGCAGTTTTTTGAAGGGCATCAACTTTGGCTAATACAATGAGTACAAGCCGCCCACAGCACCAATTCAGACGGACACTTAAATGCGGCACTTAGATAAAATAAATATAACTCTTGCACTTCTTTTATCTTTTTTGATTGGCTCGTTATTTGGGCTCTCGGTCGAACTGGGATGGGGACTACCACTTGGAACCTCTCTTACATTGGTAATAGCCACACTGGGTTTCGGGGTAACCTTATATCAATCGCATTCAACAAGACGGCACAACAGACTTTTGGTAAGACCACATTTAATTCTTAGCCTACCCTTCTCAAGCATTGAAATAGATGGCTTCTACTCATTTTCAGTAAAAGTGAAAAACTCTGGACTGGGACCTGCTTTAATTGAAAAATTTTCAATATCTATTGGCAAGGACGGCGATATACCGTCCGGTTCTTTGCTTGAAACCATTCAAAAACATGCCCGCGAGCAATTTAATGCCAAGGGGAACACACGCTGCGGATCGAACTACCTTCGAGAAGGTAATGCTATAGATAAAGGGGAGGAAAAGACGATACTCGAAATCAATTTCCGCAAGGAAAAAATTATATTCAGCGAGGCTCGAGAACTAGCAAAACTTTACTCATCCACTATCGCTATAAAAATCCACTACCACTGTCATTACGGAAACAAATTCAAACTAAATAAACTAGCATCGCAAAATAAAAATTTAAAACCTGATCTAACAGACATCACCTAAATCGATATAAAAACCGAATGAGACACTTGGATCTTGTAGTATACCATAACTTAATCCAGGGAATTTAAGGCAGTCTTCGGGAATGGTAATGAGGTGCCGAAATGTGCCGCAAATTCATCTCACAGAGACGTTGTAGTCTCACTAGACTTATGTTGATCTCATCAGCAACCATTGACGCCCGATGCTAAAAGCTCGAAAGCAAGCCGGCCGGGCGTCAGCTATGCTCCTCTCGCCACTTATCCCTGAGACGCACGCCCTAGCGTGCCAACGATCACCACAGAGCTAAAGCTCAAGGAAGCGCTGGATGTACAACCTTTTGATGACAGCTGGTGAAGATGACTGGAATAGCCCTACGTGGTCACTATCTACGGGTAGATACCTCGAGCACACGGTTCAGATATTAAGGAATAGGTTCGAAATTCTTTCCCCCGATACGGTCCAGCAGCTCAAACAAATGCCAACCCTATTTGCATATGAGGACTTCCGCGATCAGCCTGCCACGGTAGGACGCATTACTGAAATACAACAGCTCCAACATGAGCTTCGAATCACTCTCGCCATAGATCCTGCAGTGGCTCCGATACCACAAGCCGTATTAAGGACTCTTTATCAGGACCTTGATATCAATACTAGGAACTTGGAGCACTGCCGCACCCATTGGGCGATAAAAGATATTGATCTGGTTGGCGTTTTGGTAAGGGCCAACCTTATAAATCTTCCCCTACTACCACCTCAGCCTAGGCCTCCCAAAGTTTTCATATCCTACTCGTGGGACTCACCGGAACACCGGCAGTGGGTTGCATTGCTGGCAGGAACACTGCGCTCCAACGGAATCGATGCGACGTTAGATCAATGGCACGTTAGAGGAGGCGAAGATCTAGCGGGTTTTATGGAAAGGTCCATCCGCGAAGCAGACCGCGTGCTGGTAATTTGCACTGAAGCATATGTGGAAAGGGCTATTGGTAGGCAAGGAGGGGTTGGGTACGAGCATACAATGGTAACCGGCGAATTGATGAGAAACGTAGGAACCGCTAAATTCATTCCAGTAGTTCGCCAGTCCAGTCGGCCGATCACCCTGCCAACAGAACTGAACACTCGCCGATATTTCGACCTTGGCCCAGGTGCGGAATACCCGACACAGTTGCAAGCCCTCATTAGAGACTTGCATAACGTGCAGACCCCAATTCCACCACTGGGGCCAAATCCCTTTCAATGAGGCAGACCAAATGAGCCGAATCAGACCGTTTGGTCTGCTTGGCTCCTGCTCCTCCTGACAGCAGGCTGGAGCAGGTGTTGCGATGACAGCAACACCTTCGCTCAACCGTGCTCCTTGCTCACCCTTCATCCATTCAGAGCGAGGTGGGATTCTCTCACCCCGCCTGGGCTGCCAACTGCCGAGGATTTCTCTGCGGTTCGCAAATCCCACCGATCAGGGGTATTTCCCCATTGGGGGAAGATGTGAGCAAACTTGCTCATATCCAATACGCGCCACGTTTTAACATCTCGCAAAACGTGGCGCGCAAACCTCACATACCTAAATGGTAGGTCAGCCCTCCCCTCTCCATCCTCAATCTGAGGACGGACTGAGCCGAAAACCCGGCTATGTATCACTTTGCCTACCCTCGACTTAATGCAACAAAAACACCCTCTTCAATCCCGCCAAAACTAACTGTTTCAGTCCCGTTTAATCCGGTTATGTGTATCACCTAGAGTACACCTAAAAAGCACTGGATAAATGATCAGATCATGCCTAATGTGAGTTTTTGAGCCACTCAAAACTCATTCGAGACAGCACCTATGAACACAGCTAAGCCCGCCCGAGGACGCCAGCACAAACCAACTCGCTCTGAAGTTGCTGCCGCCTGGGACCGCCTTCGCGAAGCCGCGGCAGACGGAAGCGTTCAAGCATCCGCGCTGCTGATAGCGCTCGCTGAAAACAAACCGGTCATCGCCATGGAATCGCCGGCCGCATGACTGATCGCGATAAAGCCGGCAAATGGAAGCCGGGGCAATCGGGTAATCCCGGTGGTCGTTCTGGCCAAACGCAGGAGCTGCGCGCCCGACTCGCGGAAGGTGCAGACGCCGTGACAAAGAAGGTTCTGACAGCGGCCAAGAAGGGCGATATGCAGGCTTGCCGGCTGATCCTTGAACGACTGGTACCGCCAATCAAGCCAACTGCCGAGACAGTGTGCTTCGACCTCGACGATACCGACCTACCCAGCGCAGCCAAATCAATCCTCCGCGCAGTTGCCGCCGGCGAGCTACCGCCCGACCAGGGCAAAGCATTGATCGAAGGACTAGGCGCTGTAGCCCGGGTGATCGAAGTTGCCGAGCTACAGAAGGCCGTCGAAGAACTCCGCGAACAGATGGAGGGAATGCGGCAATGAGCGTTAAGTGGATGCGGGCCGAGCTCAAACGAATTGCAGAAAAGATCGGCGCCGACGACGAAGAGACAGTTCTCGTTATGTTGACGGTGGTGGACTGCAGGGTTAACGCGGTTGAGGAGGAGATGGACTACCCCAAGACAGTGGGCCATTCGTTCAACTATCCCGTCTTGGGCGTACAGATGGTGATGCACTTCCCACTGTGCACCATGAACAGCTATGACGCGGCCAATCTGGCAGAGGCGTTCATTCTCCACGTCCGCGCAATTGAACGCCTCCGCCGCCCCGCTCCGGTAGGTGTGATGGATATGCGGCCATTCCCAAGTTCTGGTGCCTGGATCTTCCCGCCGCTGGCTGATGGGCAAAACATCAAAGAGCACGTCGCAGAACAGTACCAACTGATCATCGAGGCCCGCCATGAACATCCGTAGCCAGGTGGCCAAGCTGCGTCAGCAATCCGGGCTCACTCAATTCAATCGTGACGTGCGAGAGATCAGCGCCCTTATGGACGAGTTGCACGCCGCAGCAACCGGTGGCGGCCCCCAAGAGAGCGTGTCCCTATTCGAGATCCTGAGCGAAGCCTCAGACCAACAAACGGCCGAACCACGGCCAGACAATCAAAAGGTAACCCAATGAAAATCGGCAAACGATCCGTCCTCAAAGTTGGCTTGGCCAACCTCCACTACTCCGAATACGAGCACTCCCAGGTAGAGGCAAGAACCTTCAATATTCAGCGCCCCGATGGCACCAAAGGAACCTGGCAGGCCGGTGGCTTGCTGAAGTCCGTTCGCCATTTGCAGGGCTTGTCGCTGGAGGCGTTCAAGGACCTCGGAGAAGAAATCCTCTCGATTCGAGGGAACAAGGACCTCAACGCCGCTGCCATTGAGCGCAAGGGTAAGGAGCAGATTGATGGAATCATTCCCGCCCTGATGCCGGCGATGGAGAAGGCAGCAAAAGATATGCTCACGTTGGCCCAAACGGTGGCCAGCGGCTTTGCCGCGGTCACGCCGCGGGCTAGCTCGGACGTTGTTGGTTTCCTGGCCGATCAGGAGCTACGAGCCATCGTGCGTAGCCTCAAGCCGGAAGAGCGCCAGCGACTAGTCGCTGAGGCGCGCGCAGGCAGTCACCCCGACGTTGTAGAGGCCGTGCTCAGGGCAAACCCAATGCTCTCCGGGCTATCGCCAGAGGCGGCTGACAGCCTGTCGCGAGCAGGCATTGCCGCGTCGCGCGCCGAAGACATCGAAGGGCTCAAGCAGATGCTAGCGATCTACGATGACGTGCTGGCCACCGCCTCCAATGCTGGTGTCGCACTGAGCGGCATGGTTGCCAATTCGAATGGGTACACCGGCCGGTTTGAGAAGTGGAGATCGGGCTGCGAAGGCTCCGAAGCGCTTCGCGAATGGCTAGCAAAAATGCCCTCTCGCACCTCCGCAAAAGCGTCTTCTGATCAATCCGAAGCGGCCTAACTGCCGCACCCGTGCGCTACGCAAGTATTGGTGGCGCCGATCAACGGCAGACTCTGTGAGTGTGAAGACATGACCTTTCAAGAGCGCTTTACCGAGGCGTGCAAAACGCAGAAATTCAAACCATACGAACTGATCCAAGGGCCGGACGCCGGCTACACGGTGTGGGAGGTCCAGCACGTCAGTGGTGGCCAACAGGTGACAGTCGACGGCCCCTTCTTCACCGAGGAAGAGGCCAGGGTTTCGGCCGACCTGCTGAGGGGGACATTCCGCGGTGCCCGGGCCAGCGAGGCAATCTACAACCGGGTGTGGAACTACGACCCGCGCCAGGAGCAACTGACCATCGACCAGGCGCATATGTCACGCGCTGTGCTCGCCATTCGCCTTGGGCTTCCAGCCCCTTCGACTAATCCATAGGAGGCCTCATGGCCGCTACAGCAATCGATTACAACCCACGTACCACAATCAAGCTCTATGGCCAGCTCCGGCGGTTCGGAAAGGTCTATCACCTAGCCGTTCGCTCGCCTGCCGAAGCAATCAAAGCCTTGTGTGTACAGATCCCAGGCCTTGAGCGTTTTATCTCTAACGCCAAGTCGCGCGGCTTGGAGTTTGCAGTGTTTCGCGGCAAGAAAAATATTGGCGCAGAGGAGCTGGGATACCAGGGCACCGGCGACATCATAATCTCGCCTGTTATCGTTGGTAGTAAGCGTGCTGGAGTGTTGCAAACAGTCGTCGGGGCAATTCTTATTGCCGCGTCATTCTTCACGTTCTGGGCACCTCCAGTATCGGCAGCGCTATTCGCATCAGGCGTGGGTATGGTCGCCGGTGGAGTTATCCAAATGCTCAGCCCCCAGGCCGGCGGTCTCAAGACAAGCGCTGCGCCAGAAAATCAACCTGGATACGCGTTCGGTTCAGCCCGAAACACCACCGCCTCAGGAAATCCCGTGCCGCTATGCATTGGCCACCGTCGTTGGGGTGGAGCAATCATCAGCGCTGCAATTTACGCTGAAGATAAAGTTTAAAAAAACCTAGAAAAAATCAGATCCTAATCAGTCTCATTCTTCACGAGACTTTGAAAAACCAAATATTTTCTCTTGCTGATTTACAAAGTAATCATGAGTGAATGAAATGACATCCACGTAGTCCTCATAAATTATATGCAGTTGATTGCTGTAATGCTCCGAGCGTGGAAAAACTCGCCAATGGACTGGCTCTCCCGGAAATATTTCAACCTCACCATCGCTACGCAAAACTATCATGCGGTCGTCCATTTCTAGGACTGTACCAAATGGAGCAGTTCCCGTTGAAACCACATCACCATCGAATGGGAGATCCTGACCGCCTAAATATTCAAATTTTGAATTAGATTTTTTTTCTGCTTTATAAGATGAGTTGTAATTACTGACAGATATCGCTCCGCCAGATATTTTGTACATCTTCTCTCTGCTACCCCATACGAAATCGGGCTCAGCAACACTGCTTAATCCGAAGATTTCTCGCTGATCAATTATTCGATCAAACACACGAATTTTCTTCTTAGTTCCTGGATCTTTCTCCTCTCTAAAGCTGGCCATAAATGCGTCTTCAGAGGTCCACCCCATAACGCTTTGGAACGCCCAGTCGCAAGCACTGCAGGCTTGGGTGGCGAGCTGTCTAGCATTTCCCAGCGAATCAAAACTGCTTCGTGGAACGCTGAAATCAAAGAGCCCGTCCGTTCCCGCCGCAGTGGCCAGCGCGCTAAACCGCTCGGATGCTTTCACCTGAAATATGCTTGCGTCATGATGTTTATTTAACCGACTCTCTCTTGAGCGAGTAGAGGCAGTTCGCGGAAATGAATAGAGGCCTTCATTACCACCTGCAAAGAACTGGTTATAGTAAACTTCTGTATCTGTAGGGAGAAAGTTAAACGGACTAGTCTGTGTCGACCAATACTCGCGAGACTGCATATTTTCCGCATGCAAATTAGCCTCAGACAGCCTTGAGAGCTGGAGCTTTATAGGATGTTCAACGTGGGGGTCGCGCAATATTCTACGAACCTTAGTATTATAGAACAAATCACTATCTGAAAAGGCGACTCTAATCGCCGTCTGAATTTCCAAATGTTGATTTGCTATATCATCTATAAACTCCTCCCAGGCAACCTTATGAAGTTCTCCCCCATCACCCAAAAGGATAAGTTCGCCTGAGTAGATTTGAGAATCCCAATAACTTCCGGGAATACTAAGTTTCACAGAGCGCATTTTTTGCCCCTATGTATCTTGGCCATCTGCGCTTTCGAGATAAACCCGAATACCTTCCAGCTAGTCAAAATTACTTCCGTAGGCCTATCCCATGGAGCTATCCAGTGCGCGACTGGGTAACCATGCCAGTTTTCATGAGAGTCACCCACAAACTTTGCAACATGGAGAGGGCAGCCAATGGGCGGTGGTGCTATCCCAATGGGCTGCACAGAGCCGCCACCAACATTAAGGCCCCAATAACAGTCATTTCCGAACCAGTCGGCTGAGGCGGCAAGATCAAAACATCCTTTTTCCTCAGGAAGTGAGATCGTCCATTGGGACTTAATTCCTGCAAAAGCTCTGCTTCGATGCTGCGGATTTGGCGTGTAGATCAAAGGCCCTCTCCCTGAGCGCGTACCTAGTTCCTAATAGTATCGAAGACTCCTATGCGCCTTTCTCGATGTCAAGCTCTCTAGGGTATGCCTATCCAGATACAGGCTTATTTTGCCTTTCTCGGGCTTTTCGCTTGATAAGTAACACCCAAAATGCAACATTCTTAGTAGAACGCCCTAACTGATACAGGCACCCATCATGTTCATCCGCGCATACCTCCGAGCATCCACCGACGAACAAGACGCCGGCCGCGCCCGGGCGTCGCTCGAGCAGTTCGCCAGCGACCACAACAAGGTCATAGCAAGCGTTTACCAGGAGAACGCCAGTGGCGCCACCGCCGATCGGCCTGAGCTGTTGCGCCTGCTCAAGGATGCCCGCAAGAGTGACGTGTTGCTGGTGGAGTCGATAGACCGACTCTCCCGCTTGCCGGTAGAGGATTGGCAAAAGCTGAAGGCTGCTATCGACTCCAAGGGTTTGCGCATCGTCGCGCTCGACCTTCCGACCAGCCACCAGGGAATGCAGGACACCAAGGGCGACGAGTTCACCGGTCGGATGCTGGGAGCAATCAATTCCATGCTGGTAGAGATGATGGCGGCGATTGCCCGAAAGGACTACGAACAGCGCCGCGAACGACAGGCTCAAGGTATCGAGAAGGCTAAAGCGGCTGGCAAGTACCAGGGCAGGCCTGTTGATGCCGACTTGCATAGGAGGGTCAAGGAACTGCTCGATGCCGGGCTAGGCATCCGAGCCACCGCTAGGCACGCCGATTGCTCGACCACTACCGTTCTCCGTATACGGAACTCGACTTAATCACCAGTTGTTGAATGGAATGTCTGAGCACGTAACGATGCTCTTGTCATATCCATACTGCTTAACTAAGAGCTCAGCAGCTTTCGCGGCACGAGCCTGATTTGGATTGGGCCCCACGATCAGTTTTTTCAGCACATCAGGCTTGGCATTGAGCAGATCAATTGAAATGTACGGTATGACGTAGGATGGCCCGGTACGAAACCGCACTTGGTGATCGGGCTTGTTCGAAATAATTCGCCACTCCGCCTCTTCATGGAAGCCCTCGTGCTTGAACAGCGGTGCAAGCTCCAACAATAGATTGCAAATCGTATTGAGCACTCGATCTGCTTCAGGTTTTAGATCCCCATTAAGGCGGTCCTTGATCGCGAACATACAGTCTAGTTTTTCTTCGGTAGGAAGCGAAAAGAACTCCTCCACCGAGTGCGGGACCGACGGAAAGCAATCCCTACCTGCAGAAATTATGGTCGCCACTGCCCCAGCCTGATCCTCATGCTTATAAAGGCACTTCTCCAATCGAATGCCTCTCTCCTCGCAGTACTCTGCTACCAGGCGTTGATCAAAGCCGATGCAGTAACCACTTCCACCGGGGCAATACCCCCGCCACTGGCTGAGCAAATCAGGCTTTTCACTGAAAGAAGAAACGTAGAGATCCTGCTCGTCCATTTTGTTCAAATGGCCATGGAGCATGAAACCGAATGTCTCCCAATAGTCATCTTCATAGGAATGGCTTGCCATTGCTCTGGCGAACGACAGGGCATGAACGAACTCTGTGGGATCGTTTAGGTAATGAGTATTGGTTGCCCAAATTGACTTGCTGTCGAGGACTCCAAGCAATCCTTGCTGGCTGGTGTAGTGGTAAAGAATGCTCAATTGCACCCATCCTGCACCCATGAACACAACCGCCTATCCATGGAGTGTGCGCAAGTCGTTGAATTTAATGGTGTCCCAGGGCCGGTTCGAACGGCCAACCTTCCCCTTAGGAGGGGGATGCTCTATCCAATTGAGCTACTGGGACAAATGACAGCCGTCGAGCCACGGGCATGGCGACGGACGGCGTGCATGTTAACGGTCAGGGTGGGTTTTGTCATGTCGTCCGTGGGCTTTTTGAGTGTAGGCCTATACCTCTGTGAATGATCCCGGTTTGGCCCTGCAAATACGGGCTCCCAAGGCCATCGTGCAAATTGCACTCCCCCAAAACGCCATCATTGCAAATTGCAACCTTTCCACCCTTTGAAGTAGACTCAACCTGTTGATTTTATTGAATTATTAGATTGGCACGACACCTGCAATACTTCTCCTACAAACCCAATAAGCCACGGCGTTGAGCGGAGAACATAATCATGAACAGTGCCCTTCTGTTAGCCCTTAACACCGTAGCCCTGGCTGCATTGGTCACGTTTCACTTCCAGTCGACAGGTGCCAACGACCCGGCGCAGATCAGCCAGGCCGTGCCGCACCACCTGCAGCAACGTCCGCAACTGGCGGTCATGACGCCGAACGCGCAGTCGCCAGTCCGTCTGGCCCAGGGCACCCAATCTGCAACTGCGTCTGAACACTGGGTTTTCTGAGGAAGTCGTTGATGAACAAATTCGCCTGGCTGTTTCTCTGCCTGACTGCATTGGCCGTCGTTGTTGGCATGGGCACCGAGTCTGCAGACAGCCAAACTACCGCATTCATCGCCAGCGGCGTGTTTGCCAGCCTTCTAGTGCTGACCCTGATTCTAGGTCGTCGCATCAAATTCGATCCCGTCCTGCGCTAACCCACCCCCCTCGCCTACCTTATGTCGCCTCACCCTCGCTAATCGGCAAATTGCCACTAGTCTTAAAGCTAAGGGCAAAAGGCCACTTTGCGATAGGATGTGCGGCCTCAAACCCTGTGGTGGCCTGACTTGCGGGAAGTTCCCTCGCGGATTTACGCGAAGAAAAATTTTCCAACCAGTCCGCAAAAATGCAAATGAGTGCTGGCATAAAGCCTTCAGGCAGTTCAATATTTGTCACAGAATTGACGCCAAGGAAATGGCAAATCTGAGGCATGATGCGACCTCTTTGCAATTCAGGTTGAACTTTGGTCGTGAGCCTTGTCTTAACACTCATCTTGCGGCCAATTCCAAAAACCGCTCCCCTGAACTAACCGGTTAAATATATGCGCCCATTGAAACAGGCAATTTATTCCAGCCGTACGGCTGACAAGTTCGTCGTACGTCTGCCAGACGGAATGCGGGAACGCATTGCCGAGGTGGCTCGCAATCATCACCGCAGCATGAACTCCGAAATCATCGCGCGCCTGGAACAAAGCCTCATTCAGGAAGGTGCGCTGGGCGACGAGTTGAGCATGCGCCTGGACAGCCCCGAGCTGTCGCTGCACGAACGCGAACTGCTGCAGCGCTTTCGTCAGCTCTCCCACCGCCAGCAAAATGCTCTCGTCTCGCTTATCGCGCATGACGTTGAGGCGGCCGCAGAAGCCAATTGATTTGCAGCTGAAAGCCGAAGCCAGCCATGTGCTGGCTTTTTTTTGCCTGGGATTTGAGGGGGGTCGCGAAAGCGCCGGAGAGAACGAACGAGCTACTGGGCCTTGTGCGTTATCGTTGAGGATTTTTCGCTGGCAAGCCAGCTCCTACAGGGGAGCTGGCGCCAAGAGGGATTAGAGCAGGAAGATGGTTGCCAGACCCAGGAAGATGAAGAAGCCACCACTGTCGGTCATAGCCGTGATCATCACGCTGGCGCCCATGGCAGGGTCACGACCAAGGCGGGCCAAGGTCATGGGGATCAACACCCCCATCAGGGCAGCGAGCAGCAAGTTGAGCGTCATGGCGGCGGTCATCACCACACCCAGCGACCAACTGCCATACAGCAGGTAGGCCACCACGCCGATCACTCCACCCCACACAAGGCCGTTTATCAGGCCTACCGCAAGCTCCTTGCGCAACAGACGCGATGAGTTGGCCGTACTGACCTGATCCAGCGCCATCGCCCGTACGATCATCGTAATGGTCTGGTTACCCGAGTTGCCACCGATCCCCGCCACGATCGGCATCAGCGCCGCCAGCGCCACCAGCTTCTCGATGGAGCCCTCGAACAGCCCGATCACACGCGAGGCAATAAAGGCGGTGATCAAGTTAACGGCCAGCCAGGCCCAGCGGTTATGCAACGAACGCCAGACCGAGGCAAAAATATCTTCCTCTTCACGCAGACCCGCCATGTTGAGGACTTCGGTTTCGCTTTCCTCACGAATCAAGTCGACGATTTCATCGATGGTCAGACGCCCGATCAGCTTGCCGTTCTTGTCGACCACCGGCGCCGAGATAAGGTCATAACGCTCGAACGCCTGGGCCGCATCATAAGCATCCTCATCGGGATGAAAACTCACGGTGTCGCTGGCCATCAAGTCCGCAACTTTCTTTTCCGGATCATTCACCAGCAGGCGCTTGATCGGCAGCACACCCTTGAGAATGCCTTCGTAATCAACCACGAACAATTTGTCGGTGTGGCCTGGCAACTCTTTGAGTCGGCGCAGATAACGCAGGACCACTTCCAGGCTGACGTCTTCGCGGATGGTGACCATCTCGAAGTCCATCAGCGCACCGACCTGATCCTCATCGTAGGACAGCGCGGAGCGCACGCGCTCACGCTGCTGAGTATCCAGCGCTTCCATGAGCTCATGGACAACATCACGGGGCAGCTCGGGAGCCAGGTCAGCCAGTTCGTCGGCGTCCATCTCCTTGGCCGCAGCCAGGAGCTCGTGATCGTCCATGTCGGCGATCAGGGTTTCACGGACCGAGTCGGAAACTTCTAGCAGGATGTCGCCGTCGCGGTCGGCCTTGACCAACTGCCAGAGGGTCAGTCGATCATCCAGCGGCAAGGCTTCGAGAATGTAGGCGACGTCGGCGGAGTGCAGGTCGTCGAGCTTGCGTTGCAGCTCGACGAGGTTTTGCCGGTGAACCAGGTTTTCGACTAGGTTGTTATTCGGGCCGTCCTGGCGATGCGTCAGGTCTTCGACCACGCGCTGGCGCTGCAGCAGCTCGATGACTTGAGCGAGGCGATCCTGCAGGCTTTCTTGTGTTTTCTTTACTTCTACTTCGGTCATAGGCGAACTCCACTCCCAGCAGCGGGGCACGCCGGAAGGATCAATCAGTCAATTCATGATTGGTAAAACGGGGTACTGAGTAACTACTGGGTAAGTCCATGGAGGTATTCCACAAGCCCCGGCGGGGCTGACGGGCGCAATGATACACCGCCCGGCCACTTTAAACGTTAAAAAACTGGAAAGAACAAGCGCTTGCGAGCCAAAGCTAAGCATTGGCTGCATCTAAGAACTGCGACGACGCAGCGGGAAAGGAAAACACATGCAGGCAGGAGAAAAAGATGAAGTCCTACACAAACCCCAGACGGCAAAAAGCCCGCACTAGGCGGGCTTTTTGTTTGTATGGTGCACTCGACAGGATTCGAACCTGTGACCGCTCGGTTCGTAGCCGAGTACTCTATCCAGCTGAGCTACGAGTGCAGATTGTGTTTTTAGACCAGATCACAACTGGTTGTAACCGAATCACCTGCATTGCTGCAACTGACTCTTAAATGGTGCACTCGACAGGATTCGAACCTGTGACCGCTCGGTTCGTAGCCGAGTACTCTATCCAGCTGAGCTACGAGTGCATTTGTTGCCGCGCATTATAGGCCGTTCAATCTCTATGTAAAGCTATTTTTTCGAGTAATTTCAACAACTTACCGAAAAAACCAGATTGCAACGTACTAAGCAAATAATGGCGGAGAACGGGGGATTCGAACCCCCGACACCCTTTTGAGGTGTACTCCCTTAGCAGGGGAGCGCCTTCGGCCACTCGGCCAGCTCTCCGCAACACGGGGCGTATATTAACCACGTTCATCCCCGTTTGCAAACATAAAAAACGATAAAAATTAAAGGCTTGGTTCTTCGTCCTTCTCTTTCTTGATCCGCAGGTAGATTTCCTCGCGGTGCACCGCTACCTCTTTCGGAGCGTTAACCCCGATACGCACTTGATTGCCTTTGACGCCGAGCACGGTCACGGTGATTTCGCCATCACCGATAATCAGGCTTTCTGCGCAACGACGAGTCAGAATCAGCATACCTTTCTCCTCACGCATTTCAGTTCAGGAACAACAGTCTGCAAAAAAAAGGCCTTCGACCTACAACCAAAAGGTCATAGTCCTACTGCCTAAGTATTGTCGAGCGCACGCAAAAGAACATGCGCCCTACAAAAAAAGGAAAGGCGCGGTAAACCGCGCCTTCCTGGCACTGCATCACTCGCCCTGTCGGGCCGGAGCGTCCAACTCAAAAGCGGTATGCAACGCGCGCACGGCCAGTTCCAGGTACTTCTCTTCGATCACCACCGAGACTTTGATTTCCGACGTGGAGATCATCTGGATGTTGATGCTTTCCTTGGCCAGGGCTTCGAACATGCGGCTGGCAACGCCGGCATGGGAACGCATGCCCACCCCCACGATCGACACCTTGGCAATCTTGGTATCGCCGACCACTTCACGGGCGCCGATTTCCTTCGCGGTGTTCTGCAGGATTCGCTCCGCCGCATCGTACTCGTTACGGTGCACCGTAAAGGTGAAATCGGTGGTGTTATCGTGCGAAACGTTCTGCACGATCATGTCGACTTCGATGTTCGCGCCGCTGATAGGGCCCAGGATCTTGAAGGCCACGCCCGGGGTGTCTGGCACGCCACGGATAGTCAGCTTGGCTTCATCACGGTTGAATGCGATACCGGAAATGATCGGCTGTTCCATGGATTCCTCTTCATCAATAGTAATGAGGGTGCCCGGACCCTCTTTGAAGCTGTGCAGTACGCGCAGCGGAACGTTGTACTTGCCGGCGAACTCCACCGCACGGATCTGCAACACCTTGGAACCGAGGCTGGCCATTTCCAGCATCTCTTCGAAGGTGATCTTGTCCAGGCGCTGGGCCACGGACACCACACGCGGGTCGGTGGTGTAGACGCCATCCACATCGGTGTAGATCTGGCATTCATCGGCCTTGAGGGCCGCGGCCAGCGCCACGCCGGTGGTGTCCGAACCACCACGCCCGAGGGTGGTGATGTTGCCCTGCTCGTCCACACCCTGGAAGCCTGCTACAACTACCACGCGCCCGGCTTTCAGATCCGTACGAATTTTCTGATCGTCAATCTGCAGGATCCGCGCCTTGGTATGCGCGCTGTCGGTGAGGATGCGCACCTGGCTGCCAGTGTAGGACACCGCCGGCACACCGCGTTTATTCAACGCCATGGCCAGCAAGGCGATGGTCACCTGCTCGCCGGTGGACACGATCACATCCAGCTCACGCGGCAGCGGCTGTTGATCACCACTGATTGCCTTGGCCAGATCGATCAGGCGATTGGTCTCGCCGCTCATGGCCGACAGCACCACCACCAGGTCGTCGCCGGCATCGCGGAACTTCTTAACCTTGTCGGCCACCTGCTCGATTCTTTCGACAGAGCCGACCGAGGTGCCTCCAAATTTCTGTACGATCAAAGCCATTTCTAAGCCGCCTCAGCCCGTAAAGGGGCGCCTAATATCCAATCAACCAGCACCGAGCAGCCCGTGACTAGACCACGGGCCGGTTAACGGTGCCTTAAATACCTGCCTCGACAAACGGCACGGTCAGGGCCAGGGCCGCGTCCAGGGCGCCAGCGTCTACACCACCGCCTTGCGCCATGTCCGGACGACCACCGCCCTTCCCGCCCACTGCCGCGGCGGCTTGCTTCATCAAATCACCGGCTTTGAGTTGGCCAGTCAGGTCCTTGGTTACACCAGCAACCAGAACGACCTTATCCTCATGGACACCGCCGAGCAGGATCACTGCGCGGCCGAGCTTGTTCTTCAACTGATCGACCAGGGCCAACAGCGCCTTGCCGTCCTGGCCATCCAGGCGTGCAGCCAGGACTTTCACGTCCTTGACGTCCACGGCCGAGGCCGACAGATCGTCGCCTGCAGCACTGGCCGCCTTGGCCTGCAACTGCTCCAGCTGCTTCTCCAGGGCACGGTTGCGCTCCAGCACAGCGGACAGCTTGTCGATCAGGTTGTCGCGGCTGCCCTTGACCAGGGTGGCCGCTTCCTTGAGTTGTTCTTCAGCCGCATTCAGGTAGGCCAGGGCTGCTGCGCCAGTCACCGCTTCGATACGGCGCACACCGGAGGCCACGCCGCCTTCACTGACGATTTTCAGCAGGGCGATGTCGCCGGTACGGTTGGCATGGATACCACCACACAGCTCCACCGAGAAGTCGCCACCCATGCTCAGTACCCGCACGCTGTCGCCGTACTTCTCGCCGAACAGCGCCATGGCGCCCTTGGCCTTGGCGGTCTCGATATCGGTCTCTTCGGTCTCTACCGGGGTGTTCTTGCGAATCTCGGCGTTGACGATTTCTTCCAGGGCCTTGATCTGCTCAGGCTTGATCGCTTCAAAGTGGCTGAAGTCGAAACGCAGGCGCTGGCTGTCGACCAACGACCCCTTCTGCTGCACGTGCTCCCCCAGTACCTGACGCAGCGCGGCGTGCAGCAGGTGCGTGGCCGAGTGGTTCAGCGCGGTGGCGTGGCGCACGTCGGCGTCTACCTGGGTGTCCACCGGCGAACCGACGGTCAGGTTGCCCGAAGCCAACACGCCGTGGTGCAGGAACGCACCGCCAGTCTTGGTGGTGTCGCGCACGTCAAAACGCCCGGACGCCGCCTTGAGGAAACCGCAGTCGCCAATCTGGCCACCGGATTCTGCGTAGAACGGGGTCTGGTCCAGGACCACCACGCCTTCATCGCCTTCATTCAATACGTCAACCGACTGGCCGTCTTTATAGAGGGCAACCACTTTGGCCGCACCCTGGGTGGCCTTGTAGCCGGTGAACTCGGTGGCCACGTCAACCTTGACCAGGCTGTTGTAGTCCATGCCGAAGGAGCTGGCCGAACGCGCACGCACGCGCTGGGATTCCATCTCGCGCTCGAAACCAGCTTCATCGAGGGTCAGGTTGCGCTCACGGGCGATGTCGCCGGTCAGGTCCATCGGGAAACCGTAGGTGTCATAGAGCTTGAACACCACGTCGCCCGGCACCACGCTGCCTTGCAGGTTGGCAAGGTCTTGCTCGAGGATCTTCAGGCCCTGCTCCAGGGTCTTGGCGAACTGCTCTTCTTCTGCCTTGAGCACGCGCTCGATGTGCGCCTGGTTCTGCTTGAGTTCCGGGAAGGCTTCGCCCATCTCGGCCACCAGTGCCGCGACGATCTGGTAGAAGAAGCTGCCGTTGGCGCCCAGCTTGTTCCCGTGGCGGCAAGCGCGACGGATGATGCGACGCAGCACGTAGCCACGGCCTTCGTTGGACGGCAGCACGCCGTCGGCAATCAGGAAGCCGCAGGAACGGATGTGGTCAGCCACCACTTTGAGCGACGCCTGGTCTTCATTGGCGCAACCGATAGCCTTGGCGGCCGCGGCCAGCAGGCTCTGGAACAGGTCGATTTCGTAGTTGGAGTGCACATGCTGCATCACCGCACTGATCCGCTCCAGGCCCATGCCGGTGTCGACCGACGGCGCTGGCAGCGGATGCAACACGCCATCGGCGGTGCGGTTGAACTGCATGAACACGTTGTTCCAGATCTCGATGTAACGGTCGCCGTCTTCCTCTGGCGAGCCCGGTGGGCCACCCCAGATATCGGCACCGTGGTCGTAGAAGATCTCGGTGCAAGGGCCGCACGGGCCGGTATCGCCCATGGTCCAGAAGTTGTCGGAGGCGTACGGCGCGCCTTTGTTGTCGCCGATGCGCACCATGCGCTCGGCCGGTACGCCGACCTGCTTGGTCCAGATGTCGTAGGCTTCGTCATCGCTGGCGTAGACGGTGACCCAGAGTTTTTCCTTCGGCAGTTTCAGTACGCCGGTGAGGAAGGTCCAGGCGAAGTTGATCGCATCTTGCTTGAAATAATCGCCAAAGCTGAAGTTGCCGAGCATTTCGAAAAAGGTGTGGTGACGGGCGGTGTAGCCGACGTTTTCCAGGTCGTTGTGCTTACCACCGGCGCGCACGCACTTCTGGCTGCTGACAGCACGGGTGTAGGCGCGTTTTTCCTGGCCCAGGAAGCAGTCCTTGAACTGGTTCATCCCCGCGTTAGTGAACAGCAGGGTTGGGTCATTGCCTGGGATCAAGGAGCTGGAGGCGACACGGGTGTGACCTTGCTCTTCGAAGAAGCGAAGGAAGGCTTCACGGATTTCTGCGCTTTTCATTAGGTTCTTCCACGGAGGCTGCGGCCAAAGGCCAGTGCGCAACATCATCAGACGAAGCGACGGCAAAGGGCCGCATTATATCGGCCCTTTGCCGGTGGTACAGCGTGTTTATGCGATAGAAACAGTCAATTAGACGGTCTGCACTGTCATTTCCGGGAAAAGTCGACGAATGTCTGCACGACTTGCTCGATCTGCGCCCGGCTGATGTCAAGGTGCGTGACCATGCGCAAGCGCGATGCGGCGCTCAACTTGATCCCGCGCTCGGCGGCAAAGGCTTTCAACGCCTGGGCCTGATCACCGATTTGCACATAGACCATGTTGGTCTGCACCGGCTCGACGGTATAGCCGGCCTTGCGCAGCTCATCCCCCAGCCATTGTGCGTTGGCGTGGTCGTCCGCCAGGCGCTGCACCTGGTGATCCAGCGCGTACAGCCCCGCCGCCGCCAGCGAGCCGGCCTGGCGCATGCCACCGCCGACCATCTTGCGCAGGCGCCGTGCCTTGGCAATCAGCGCCGTGGAGCCACACAGCACCGAGCCGATCGGCGCGCCGAGGCCCTTGGACAGGCACACCGACACCGAATCGAAGTGCTGGGCAATCTCGCGCGCATCCACCCCCAGCTTGACCGCTGCGTTGTAGAGCCGCGCGCCGTCCAGGTGCAGGGCCAGGCCGTGTTCGCGGGTGAACGCGCGCGCGTTTGCCAGGTACTCCAGCGGCAGCACCTTGCCCTGCATGGTGTTTTCCAGCGCCAGCAGGCGGGTGCGGGCGAAGTGGAAGTCGTCGGGCTTGATGGCTTCGAGCACATGGTTCAGGTCCAGGGAGCCGTCCGCCTGCACTTCCAGTGGCTGGGGCTGGATCGAACCGAGCACGGCCGCCCCGCCACCTTCGTATTTGTAGGTGTGGGCCTGTTGGCCGACGATGTATTCCTCGCCGCGTTCACAGTGGGCCATCAACGCCAGCAGGTTACTCATGGTGCCGGTGGGCACGAACAGCGCAGCGGCAAAGCCCAGGCGCTTGGCAAGTTCGGCCTCCAGGAGGTTGACGCTGGGGTCTTCGCCATACACGTCATCGCCGCTGAGGGCATTGGCCATCGCATCCCGCATGCCGGGGGTGGGTTGGGTCACGGTGTCGCTGCGCAGGTCGATCACAGACATGAAGCACGCCTCTCAGGGTTGAGTAAGTTCCTTTTGTGAGTGATTACTGCGGGCAAAGCCGCGCAATATCAAGCCCCAACTGCATTCAATCGAATACCAACCAAACAAACCGATATAGCTTATCGATACAGCGGTCGTGCAGTTTTCGAAAAACCGTGTTAAAAACTCTCCGCCGCCAGGGTTCTGGCGGCAACGTTCTCAGGGCGGGGTGCAATTCCCCACCGGCGGTAATTGCACGCAATGTGCATAGCCCGCGAGCGCTTGGCGCCTCGAACTGCTCATGCAGGACGGCGCCAAGGTCAGCAGACCCGGTGTGATCCCGGGGCCGACGGTCATAGTCCGGATGAAGAGAGAACGGGATTGGCACCTAAGGGCCGCGCACGACGTGTGTTTGCGTACCCTTAAATCCCATTCGATTCATAACGCCCTGTTTTTTTCTTAAACAGGAGTCAGAACATGCAACCCACCGCTATCGACAGCAAAAGCAAACACCACCACGGCGAACGTATCGCGTTTATCCAGGCCTGCTGGCACAAGGATATTGTCGACCAGAGCCGTAAAGGCTTCCTCGCCGAAATCATCGCCCAGGGCTACCAGGAATCGGACATCGACTTCTTCGAAGTCGGCGGCGCCTTTGAAATGCCCCTGCACGCCAAGCTGCTGGCCAAGACCGGTCGTTATGCCGGCATTGTCGCCGCTGCGCTGGTGGTGGACGGTGGCATCTACCGCCACGAATTCGTGGCCCAATCGGTGGTCAGCGGCCTGATGCAAGTGCAGCTGGAAACCGAAGTACCGGTGTTCTCGGTGTCCCTGACCCCGCATCACTTCCACGCCGGTAGCGAGCACCACACCTTCTTCTACGAGCACTTCGTGCACAAGGGCCAGGAAGCCGCCCGTACCTGCGCTGATACCTTGAAGAAAGTCCGCGCGATCCGTCGCAGCGAAGAGCCGCAAAAACTGGCGGTCTGACGCCTCCTCAGCCCGTGATCAAAAATGCCCCGGCAAGCCTTTGCCGGGGCTTTTTTTTGACGCTGCATATATACCGCTTCAAGAGCGCCCCCCTGCGGTTTAGTAAGGCCTGCCCCCTTACCTCCGACGCAAGGAACTGCGAGATGCACCCCAATCAAAATGCCGAAGGCGTCTACGTCATCGATGCACGCACACTCACCCCCAAACCAAGGCGCGAACCCACCAACGAACGTCCTGGCGGCCCGGGCTTTATCGAAATCCACGACATCCTTGAAAATGAAAATGTGCGCATCGAACGCAAGCTGTTCAGGGATGAAGAGGTCGACCAACTGTGCCTCACCACCTTCAACACCCCCGACATGGTCAATATCGTTGGCGCCCCTCCGATAGACGCCCTACTGACACTGACGGTGCAGATCAATCAGGCCCGCTATGAGATCACCCTCAACTGGCGCACCCAGACAGTGGTGCTGGACACCCGCGGCGGTAACGATCGAATTCATATTGAAGATAATGTGATTGTGCCGGTCTTTGTGTACAGCGGCGAAGGCGACGACCGCGTGGTCACCGCAGCCAAAACGGCCACCCTCTACACCGGCCCTGGCGATGACTTCATCGCTGTCGTCAACGGCGCTTGCCATGTGGAAGCGGGCGACGGCAACGACGAGGTCCACGGTTTTCAAGATACCCACATGACCGTGTATGGCGGCCCCGGTGCTGACGAGATCAGCGGCGGCAGCGGCTCATGCTTCCTGGATGGAGGCCCGGGTAATGATCATATTGTCGGCGGGCGCGGGTTGAACATCCTCAGCGGCGGCCCCGGTAACGACCGGATCAAGGCCGGCCCGGCCAAAAACGTTATCTACACCGGCGATGGGCTCAACGACGTCACCCAGCTCAAGGCCGACGATGTCACGTACTACAACTTCAAGAGCAGCCTGACAGTTGACTGTGCCTTGATGATGCACCCGGACGTGCCGGATGACCTTCCTCCCGGCCAATTGGCTTCCCACGTGGTTCATTTGGAGCCCAAGCCCTTGGGCCAGAGTGGACTCGTTGTGCAAGGCAGTGCGCAATTCGTCCAGCGGGTCAATGACGATCTACGCCTGCTGCTCGGCTCACCGACCGGGCAACGCTTGCTCGCGCAACTGGAGCATGCCGCACGCGAGAACGGACACCCCATCACCATTCATGAGTTCTACCCCAGGCTCAACGGGCTATTCGTCCCGGCGCCCGGCACCGCAGATTGGCCGTTTATCGACAATGACCAGCCTGGCCGTCCCTCGTTCGGCGGAGACATTTGGTACAACACCACTGACATAATCCCCGGAACGCCCAGCATCATTAACCTGTTCCACGAGTTGTGCCACGCCTGGAACCACATCAGCGGCACGTTGTTGCGCGGTGAGAGCCCCGACGGTATTGACGGCAACAAACCGCGCTATCCGGTGAAAAACCTCGAACTGCAAGCCGTGGGCCTGCCCACGACAGCACCGCCGTTCGACTTTGATCGCGACTCGAGCACGCCGCCCACCAACACCAACCCGAGGGAGTTCAGCGAAAACGGGCTACGCAAGGAACTCGGGTTACCGCCGCGCAAACAGTACCGGAATAATTAAACCAGGCCGTCCTCGGTGGTGGGCACAATCAAAATTCCCGCGCGCAAACCATTCTTCACCTTCGGGTTGGGGAAGATGATGCGCGCGCCCTCCTCCTCGATCACCCAGCGGGTCTTGGCCACGTCTTCGGCCAGCAGATAACCCTTGGCCAGCGGCGAAAAGTTTTCCACGTCTGCCGGCAGGTGCAGCAAGAAGGCATCGCTGTGCTTGATGACTTCGCGCGACACGGCGAACAGTTGCAAGCCATCCAGGCTGTCAGTCTCAGGCTCGGTGCCTTCGATGATCTGCTTGAGGCGTGTTTCCAGGCGCGACACATCCACGCCCTGGTTCTGCCCGAATGGCCGGGCCTTGCCCAGTTCGAGGGTGAAGGCCTCGGCGTCGAGTTGCTCGTAGGTAAAGGCCGTAAAGGTGATCGAGGTCTTGTTCTGCAGCAGCACCGCCTGCATGCCGGCCGCGCTCAAGCGCGCCAACTGCTGACGTGAATGCTGGCGACCTTCCTTCCACGGGTACAGGGCAAACTGCTCGATCTTCGAGCCGCGAATGGCCGTGTGCAGGTCGTAATGCAGGCGTGAACGGCCCGGCAGGCTGAAGAAGCTGCGAGCCAATTGCTCCAGCTCAGCGGCGCGCATGGCTTCGGGGCCGATGTTTTTCTCATGGCGACCGTTGAACAGCCGGTTGACGTCCAGTTCGAGGTAACGCTCGCCGCGGCGCATGGCCTCGGGGTTGCCGAACAGGAACAGAATACGGGAACGGGGCTTGATCTCCCCACGGGCAATGCCATGCAACAGGCGGTCGAGCAGTTCGATCGGCGCGGTTTCGTTGCCATGGATGCCGGACGACAGCAGCACGTCGCTGCCGTTGTCCTTCGCTTCAGGCGGGCGCACTTCGAGTGCGCCCTCGCTGAGCCAGCGCATCTGCACGCCGTCGACAGTCAGTTGAATTTTTTGCGCCGGTTCGCGACCGGCGAGGGTCAGTTCAAGCAGTTTGCCGAGGGCGAGCATAAGCAGCTTCCTTAGTGGTTGCAGCCAGGACCGTGGACGTGATCGTCGTCATCACCTTCGACGTCGGCCGGTTCCATTTCCAGTTGCAGGCTCATCAGGTTGGTGGCCAGCGGGCGCATCAGCAGGTTCGCGTACTCGGCGTCGCCTTCTTCCACGTCCACACCGATCAGCAGTTGACCACGGCCGTCGTGCTGGATCCAGATTTCCTTGCCCTGCCAGACCACGGCGACGCGGGTGCAGGAAGTTTCCAGCTGGGTGCCGTCGGTGTCTTCAAGAATCAGTTTCAGGGTGTCGGTGGTCATAAAGTAGCTCTCAGCATAGGGCGTAAAAGAAGGTGGCGTTAATTGATCTGGAAAGGATAGACCGAGCCCAGTTTAAGGATTTGCGTCAGTTCATCCAATGCCGTCCGGCACTCAAGCAGCAATTGCGGGTCCGCCAGGTCGGTTTCGCGCAGGCTGTCGCGGTAGTGCTTGTCGACCCATTGGGTCAATGTGTCGTACAACGGCGCGGTCATGATAACCCCTGGGTTCACCGCCGCCAGCTCGGTTTCGTTCAACGCCACACGCAAACGCAGGCAGGCCGGGCCGCCGCCATTCTGCATGCTTTGCTTGAGATCAAAGACGTTGACTTCGCGGATCAGCCCGCCAGAGGCCGTGAGGTTCTGCAGGTACTGCCACACGCGTTCGTTGGCGCGGCACTCCTCCGGCACGATCAGCAGCATCGAACCATCAGGGCGGCTCAGCAACTGGCTGTTGAACAGGTAGGAACGCACCGCGTCCTCGACGCTGACCTGGGCCCGCGGTACGCAGACAGACTGGAAGTTGCCGCCCAGCTTGCCCAACTTGCCTTGCAGCTCGCCCAGCATCTGTTCGGTGTTGAGGAACGCGTCCTCGTGATAGAACAGCACTTCGCCGTTACCCACCGCGATCACATCGTTGTGGAACACGCCGGCGTCGATCACCGCCGGATTCTGCTGGGCATAGACCACGCCCTCATCCTTCAAGCCGTGCAAGCGTGCAACGGCCTGGGACGCTTCGAGCGTCTGGCGCGCCGGGTACTTCTGCGGCGCCGGGTAACGGGTGTCGAAGGCGCTGCGCCCGTACACGAAAAACTCCACGCCCGCCTCGCCATAGTCGCGGCAGAAGCGTGTGTGGTTGGCCGCGCCCTCGTCACCGAACTGCGCCACCGCCGGTAATGCAGCGTGATGGGCGAAGTGCTTCTGGTCGGCAAACATCGCCCCCAGCACGCGGCTGGTGGTTGGGTGTTCGATGCTGCGGTGGTACTTGCAGTTGAGGTTGGCGGCGGTGAAATGCACGCGACCGTCGAAGGTGTCGGCACTCGGGCTGACGGTGGCGGCGTTGGCCACCCACATGCTCGACGCCGAGCAGCTCGCGACCAACAACGGCATAGCGTGCTTGGCGGCCTGCTGGATGACCTGGGCGTCGGTGCCGCTGAAACCGAGGTTGCGCAAGGCCGCCACATCAGGACGTTCCTGGGGTGCCAGCACACCTTGCACAAAGCCCATGTCCATCAGGGCTTTCATTTTCTGCAGGCCCTGCAACGCCGCTTCCTTTGGGTTGGAAGACTGCTGGCTGTTGCTCTGGGACGCGACGTTGCCATAGGACAAACCGCCGTAGTTATGGGTCGGCCCCACTAGACCGTCAAAATTGACTTCATAGGATTTCATCGGCGAGGCTCCACGAACATCTGTTTTTATAGGCATCAACTTGTCATCCCGATCAACTGTGGGAGCTGGCTTGCCTGCGATAGCATCAACTCGGTTGTACTGAAAGACCGAGTCGTCTGCCTCGCAGGCAATCCAGCTCCCACCTTAGATCGGTGCCACCTTCACTTGAGTGTTACACCGGGGGTCAGGGTTGTTGGCACCACCAGGCTTGGGGTTTCCAACGAGGCCACCGGGTACGCGCAATAATCCGCCGCGTAATAGGCACTGGCGCGGTGGTTGCCCGAGGCCCCTACCCCACCGAACGGCGCGGTACTGGCGGCGCCGGTCAGTTGTTTGTTCCAGTTGACGATGCCGGCGCGGCTTTCCAGCCAGAACTGCTGGTAGCGCGCTTCGGAGTCCGACAACAGACCAGCGGCCAAACCGTATTGGGTGTTGTTGGCCTCGGCAATCGCCGCTTCAAAATCAGCGTAGCGGATCACCTGCAACAGTGGGCCGAACAGTTCCTCGTCTTCACGCTCGGTCACGCCGGTCACGTCGATGATGCCGGGGGTCAGCAAGGCGGCCTGGTCCTGAGGCTGAGTCATTTCCAGCAGCGCCACAGCGCCATTGGCGAGCATCAGTTCCTGGGCGTCCATCAACGCTTTGGCGGCGGCGAGGGAGATGACCGAACCCATGAACGGCGCCGGCTGCTGATCAAACGCGCCGACTTCTATCGTCGCGCTGACCGCCACCAGGCGCGCCAGCAACGCATCGCCCCAGGCGCCTTCCGGCACCAGCAAGCGGCGGGCACAGGTGCAACGCTGACCAGCCGAGATAAACGCCGACTGGATAATGGTGTAGACCGCCGCATCCACATCGGCCACTTCATCGACGACCAGCGGGTTGTTGCCACCCATTTCCAGGGCGAGGATCTTGTCCGGGCGCCCGGAGAATTGCTGGTGCAGATGATTGCCGGTGCGGCTGGAGCCGGTGAAGAACAACCCATCGATACCTGGGTTGGCCGCCAACGCGATGCCGGTTTCCCGCGCGCCTTGCAGCAGGTTCAACACGCCCGCCGGCAGGCCGGCTTCGATCCAGCATTGCACAGTAAGTTCGGCGACCTTAGGGGTCAGCTCGCTCGGCTTGAACAGCACGGTGTTACCCGCCAGCAAGGCCGGCACGATATGGCCGTTGGGCAAGTGGCCCGGGAAGTTGTACGGCCCGAACACCGCCACCACACCGTGGGGCTTGTGGCGCAACACGGCGGTGGCGTCGCCCAGGGCGCCGCTCTTCTCGCCGGTACGCTCGCGGTAGCTCTGCACCGAGATCGCGATCTTGTTGGCCATGCTGGTGACTTCGGTGGCCGACTCCCACAGTGGCTTGCCGGTTTCCTCGCCGATGCAGCGGGCGATTTCATCCGCACGGTTTTTCAGCGTGGCCGCGAAGGTTTCCAGCACATTGATGCGCTCTTCCAGCGGGCGCCGGGCCCAGGCCGGGAACGCCTGGCGCGCGGCCTGCACGGCGGACTCGACCTGCTCGGCAGTGGCGCCATTGCCGGCCCACAGTACCTGCTGGGTCACGGGGTTGCGCGACTCAAACAGTTCACCCTGGCCAGCCAGCCAGCTACCTGCGATATACAGCGAATTCATTATTTCGACTCCCGAGCAGCGGACAACGGTACGGCACGCACTTGATCACCCACCACCAGTTGCAGGCGCTTGGCGGTCTGTTGATCGACCACCAGCGTGCCTGCGGCCAGGCGGGCCGGTGCGGCGGTAATGCGGCAATCCTCGCGCTTGCGGTTATGGATCAGGAACGGCGTGGCGTCGTCCCCGGGTGTGCCGATGGCCAGTACCAATGACTGGCTGTCGCGCACCGCGCGGATCTTGGTGGTTTCACACTCCACCGCCGGGCCGGCGTCGAAGATGTCGACATAGCCCTGGTAGCTGAACCCTTCGCTCTTGAGCATGCTCAGCGCCGGCTCGGTGTCCGGGTGGACCTTGCCGATGACGTTGCGTGCATCTTCGGAAAGGAAGCAGCTGTACAGCGGAAACTTCGGCATCAGTTCGGCGATAAACGCCTTGTTGCCCACGCCGGTGAGGTAATCGGCCTGGCTGAACTCCATCTTGAAGAAGTGTCGGCCCAGGCTTTCCCAGAACGGCGAGCGCCCGGCGTCGTTGGACACCCCGCGCATCTCGGCGATGATCTTGTTGCCGAACAACTGCGGGAACTCGGCGATAAACAACAGCCGCGCCTTGGCCAGCATGCGGCCGTTGAGGCCGGTGCGGTAATCGGCGTGCAGGAACAGCGAGCACAGCTCGGAATTGCCGGTGAGGTCGTTGGCCAGGAACAGCGTCGGAATCTCGCGGTAGATGTTCAGCTCCTGGGAGGCGCTGACGGTCAGCCCGACCCGGAAGTTGTACCAGGGCTCACGCAGGCCGACGGCACCGGCGATGGCAGAAATGCCCACCACGCGTCCTTCGTCGTTTTCCAGCACGAACAGGTAGTCGGCATCGCCGCGCCCGGCGTCGCCGCGAAAGGTTTTCTCCGCCCAGCCCACGCGGTGGGTCAGGCGCTCTTCGTTGGCCGGCAAGGTCGTGAGGCCGGTGCCGGTGCTGCGCGCCAGATCAATCAGGGCCGGTAAATCGCTGCTGCGTACGGGACGAACGATCATGCTATCTCCTCGAACGGGCCGCTGTTGTCAGCCACCCGCGAAACTCTCTTTTTAAACCGCTACCAGGCGCACGCTCGCGCCTTCGCCAACACCCAGGGCTTCGGCCGCTGCCAGGTCCAACGTCACCGGTTTACCCGGCGCGTAGTCCAGTTCCAGCATTACCGCGCGGTAATCCTGCAACTGCGCGTTGCTCACCAGGTACTGGCGACCGACACCCTTGACCATCTCACCGATCTTCACCGGTACCACACGGCTCTGGGCGATCGAGCGAATGCCCGATACCCGTGCGTGCAGCGTCGGGCCGCCGTCGAAGATGTCGATGTAATGGTCGGTCTCGAAGCCTTCGCGCATCAGGATGTCGAAGGTGATCTGTGCACGCGGGTGCACCTGGCCCATGGCTTCCTGGGCTTCGTCCGGCAGCAGCGGCACGTAGATCGGGTAATGCGGCATCAGCTCGGCGAGGAAGGTACGGCTTTTCAGCCCGCACAAGCGCTCGGCGGCGGCGTAGTTGAGGTCGAAGAAGTTGCGGCCGATGGCGTCCCAGAACGGCGAGTCACCGTTCTCGTCACTGTAGCCGACGATCTCGGTCACCACCGAGTCGGCAAAGCGCTCGGGGTGGCTGGCGACAAACAGCAGCCGGCCACGGGAATTGAGTTCCGACCACGGCGAACCGACCAGCTCGGGCACCACATAGAAACTGGTGAGCAGGCTGTTGCCGGTGAGGTCGTGGCACTGGGAAAGCACGTGGATCTTGTTGTGGATCTTCAGCTCGCGAGACGCGTGCACGAAGGTCTCGTTACGAAAGCTGTAGAACGGCTCCGAGTAACCGGCCGAGGCGACGATGGCCGAGCAGCCGGCGAGCTTGCCGGTCTCGGTGTCTTCGAGCACGAAGAAATAGCTCTCTTCACCGTTGAAACTGACCTCGGCCGCGAAGGACGCTTCGCTGGCGGCGATCTTGTCGCTCAGGCGTTCCACATCATCCGGCAAGGAGGTGACACCAATCGGGCTGTCCGCAGCCAGACGCTGTACCTCGCCCAGATCAGCCATTTGCGCGGGGCGCATCACCAGCATGGTGTCACTCCTTAACTCGAAAAACTCACAGAGGGAAAAATGCCGGACAGGAGAACTGCTCACACCGCTCTCACGGTGTAAACAAATCTATGTGGGAGCCGGGCTTGCCCGCGATTACGGCGCGTCAGTCAGCACAGATGTTGCCTGTACCACCGTCTTCGCAGGCAAGCCAGCTCCCACATTTGATCCAGTCCGGCCTTTGGAATTTGTGTTCGGCGCCCGATTGTTCGGACGCCGAGCGGTCCATCAAGCTTGCGTCAGCGCTTTAACTGCACGTTCAAAACGGTCCAGGCCTTCCTGGATGTCCGCCTCTTCCACTACCAGGCTCGGGGCAAAACGCACCACGTCCGGGCCGGCTTGCAGGATCATCAGGTTTTCTTTCTCGGCCGCGTTGAACACGTCCTTGGCCTTGCCTTTGAACGCATCGCTCAACACGCAACCGAGCAGCAGGCCCATGCCACGCACCTCGGTGAAGATGCCGTATTGCTTGCCGATCTGCTCCAGGCGCGCCTTGAACAGGTCGTGCTTGGCGTTGACGCCGGCCAGCACTTGCGGGGTGTTGATCACGTCGATCACCGCCTCGGCCACCGCGCACGCCAGCGGGTTGCCGCCGTAGGTGGTGCCGTGGGTGCCGACCACCAGGTGCTTGGCGAGGTCTTCACGGGTGAGCATCGCGGCAATCGGGAAACCGCCGCCCAGGCTCTTGGCGCTGGTAAGGATGTCCGGGGTCACGCCGTAATGCTGGTAAGCGAACAGATGGCCGCTGCGGCCCATGCCGGTCTGCACTTCGTCGAACACCAGCAACGCGTTGTTGGCGTCGCACAGTTCACGGGCGCCTTGCAGGTAGGCCAGCTCGGCCGGCAGCACGCCACCTTCGCCCTGGATCGGCTCCAGCACCACGGCGCAGGTCTTGTCCGACACGGCGGCTTTCAGCGCAGCCAGGTCGTTATAAGGGACGTGGGTGATGCCGGTAATTTTAGGACCGAAGCCATCAGAGTACTTCGACTGGCCACCGACGTTGACGGTGAACAGGGTACGGCCGTGGAAGCTGTTCAGCGCAGCGATGATCTCGTATTTCTCAGTGCCGAAACGGTCGAACGCCACGCGACGGGCCAGCTTGAACGCGGCCTCGTTGGCCTCGGCGCCGGAGTTGCAGAAGAACACGCGCTCGGCAAAGGTGGCGTCGATCAACTTGTGAGCCAGGCGCAAGGCCGGCTCGTTGGTGAACACGTTGGAGACGTGCCAGAGCTTGTTGGCCTGTTCGGTCAACGCACCGACCAGCGCCGGGTGGGCGTGACCCAATACGTTGACCGCGATGCCGCCGGCAAAGTCGATCAGCTCGCGACCGGCCTGGTCCCATACGCGCGAACCTGCGCCACGCACGGGGATGAACGCGGCAGGTGCGTAGTTGGGAACCATCACCTGGTCGAAATCGGCACGTTGCACCGGGGCTTGCTCAACGGACATCGGAGTCTCCTGAAGAGGAACGCCTGCCTGGAACTGGCGGGCGATGCAGGGATTGTAAGGACAGTTTTCAGTGCGGCCTTGCCGCCAAGCGACAACTTCTTATAGCGCCAACCCGCGTTTTTGGCGGGTTTACGCCAATGCGACAATTACCGTCGCAAAGGCGCAGTTTAAACTGCCCAGCGGTTTTGCGGCAGGACCAAAACCAGGCGTCCACGCATATCTATCTAAGCTCATCCGTCGCCAGGCGGCTGATCTACTGGCGTTTTCACGTCCATTGGAGATCAGCGCGCATGACCACCCCGTCTTCCTTATTGCCAGCAGCCCTCGGCAACCCCCAACCCGACAGCCACTACGAGGTGCTCAAGAGCGCAATCCCTCCATGGCTGGGCCAATCCTCACAGCAGGCACGCAATGCCCTAAAAACAGCCAAACTCTCACTGGGTCAGGCGCTTGGCACAGCCCCCAGCCCCTTGAAGTCGGCGTTCACAAAGGCAACGGCTGAGCATTGGACAGCACGCAACAAGGTCGAGCAAACGCTCAAGCAGCTTGAAGATGCCAAGGCGTTCGCCAAGCCCATTCTTGAAGACGCCCTGCTCAAGCGCTTCAACCTGGAGCTGAATTGCGAAACCACTTATCTACGCCTGTACATCCCACAGACCACCCCCTGGTTTCCCGTGCGCACAGGGGCTGCGCGCACGTGGACGGTGTCATTGCTCGATGCGGCCTTGCACAACTTCGAGAGCACGGAGACCGAGGTCGACGCCTACGAGGCGGATTCAACGTTCATCACCCGCCCGTCCGCCAGCGGCCAATTCGACACATTGCCGGCGGTCAAGAAGGTGTTGTCGATTACGGCGTTCACTCGGTTGTGCCGCGAGCTGGACATCGGCGCCCAATACGCTCGTCATGTGCGTGAGGCTTTAGGCCTGGATGAGCCCGTGGCCGCCAGCGCACTGCAACACAAAGTCATAGCCAGCCACACTGCCGCCTTGCGCAATGCCTTGCACCTGGCTCGCATCAGCGGGGACATTGCCGAAGACATGTGGCTTGCCATTGGCGAGCTGATCGAGGGCAAGCCTGCGCGGCTCCAGGACGGTCAGCCCCTGCGCGCCTATGATTTGCACATGATGGAGGCCCCGTTGAACGGCGTCCTGCTGTTTGCCGTTGACCTTGAACACCCCCGTTCCGTGCAGCGCGTCGTCGCCTATGTGCCTGATGACCCTCGACACCCGATCAAGGAATACCCCTCATCACTGGCCTTCAAGCAAGCACTGACCGAAAAGCTGCGCGACGAGCAATATCAAGGTTTTTTCAGCCGCTTTGTCAACCATGAACATCACGGGCCATTTTTTTCCGGGCTCAGCCAACGCCTGGCGCGCATTACCTGGCACCCACCGCAATCGGGAAGCGACCAGGCGCCATGGCGCAAGGAGCCCACCACGGATCCTCGGCTGAACTTCTCTGTGCAACCCATTGCCGGCGATCTCTGGCAGCACGTCTATGAACAACGACTCAACCAGATCATCAATGATGCGCGTACACGGGCCGTCTCCACTGCCGAGGCTGACCGCAAGGCGCGCTGGGCGGCCTGGGATGCCTTCGTCAACGTGGCGTCTTCGATCGTTAATGCGGTGGTGATGGTGGTGGCGCCGTTCATTCCCGGGTTGGGCGAGTTGATGCTGGGCTACATGGCCTACCAACTGCTGGATGAGGTGTTTGAAGGCATCATCGACTGGGCTATAGGTGAGTCCAGTGAAGCCTTCGGTCACGTGATGAGCATGCTGGAGTCGCTGGTGCAAATCGGCGCCTTTGCGGCCGGGAGCACGATTGGGGTGAAGCTGTTGCGCCAGGTCGCGCCGCCCGATGTGCTGGCGTTTATCGAGCGTTTCAAGCCAGTCACCCTCGCCAATGGCAGCGGCCGCTACTGGAACAAGGACCTGACGGCCTACCGGCAAAAAACCACCCTGCCGCCACGCCTGGGGATCAATGAACAGGGCCTGCACACCCTGCGCGGTGAGTCAGTGTTACCTCTTGAGGGTGATCTGTATGCCGTGCAACCGCTGACCGACAGCGAACAGTATGTAATCAGACATCCAACGCGCCCAGACGCCTATACCCCGCAGCTACAGCACAACGGTGCGGGAGCCTGGCACAGCGAGCTGGAAGACCCCTTGCATTGGGACCGTCCCACCCTGTTACGCCGTCTTGGCCATAACGTCAGTGAATTGAGTGAGGCCGACCGGGAGTTGGCATTGACGCTCAGTGGCGTCGATGACGGCGCGCTGCGCAGAATGCATGTACTGGGCGAACCCGTACCGCCCCTCCTGGCTGACACCTTTGAACGTGTGCGTATTGACCGCAGTTTGCGCACCCTTATCGACCAGCTTGGCAGTGACGATCCCACCACGTACCAGCACGTCGATCCACAAGACGTGTTGCACCTGCTCACCGCCTACGGCGAATGGCCCGAGACCCGCTGCCTACAGATACTCGATGCCCACGGCAATACAGCCTGGGCGTTTGGAGACACCAACAAACCGGTGGTGCAGATCCAAGAGGCGCAATTGAACAAGGGTCAATTGCTCAAGGAACTGCTGCAAAGGCTGACACCGGAAGAGATCCGCACGCTGTTCGGCGAACGCGCGGCCGACCCTGAGCTGAGCCTGGACAACCGCGCCTATCAGTGGCGCAAGAAACTCGCGCGAGTGGCCGAGCGGCATCGCGCCACGCTGTTCGATTCACGTTACGCCCAGCTGCAACCGACAGCGCACGCGCCTGCGCAACAATTGATACAGAGCGCCCCCGGCCTGCCAACCCAGGTCATCACTCACGTGCTCGACCACGCCAGCGCTGAGGAGCTCACAGAGCTGGACAACCAACACACCCCGCCGCGCCTGGCCGACCTTGCCCGCAGCACGCTGGATGAACTGCGGATCAACCGTGCCTACGAAGGTCTGCATCTTGAGGCAATGCCCACTGTCGACAGCGAACGCCTGGCACTGAACACCCTGAGAACTCAACCCGGCTGGCCGGGCAACGTACGCATCGAGGCCAGGCACCTCACTGTCCAGGGTGAAATGTGGCTGCAGATTGGCGTCAAGGACGCCACGGTTGTTCGCACGCTGGTGCGTACCGCCGACGGCCGTTACGTGCCCCACGATGAAAAAGGCCCGCTGTCAGGTGAGACCGACCTGTACACCGCCATACTCAATGCCCTGCCTGACGCACAACGCGACGCCCTGGGGCTCGGCGTCAATCAGGGGCCTGCGCTGCGAGAGCGACTGCGACAACGACCGCTGCCACGTGAAGAGCTGCGCCAGGTACTGGACACCTCCGTTATCAAACCGCCCACACTGGAAACGCTGCGCTTGCTAGGAATGGATGCCGGTTACCCGATCCAGGACGCGCCGCCTGCGCCAGTCGCGAGCTTGGAGGAACGTGCTCGCGCGATATACCCCGCGCTCGATCCGCAGCAACTCCAAGACTTGCTCACCCACTTGCACACCCAACCAGGTGGCGCAGCCAATGGCCTCGCGGCACTGGCCGAGGAATACCGACAACTGCGCAACGACCTGACAAGCTGGCAGCGCCAAATCCCCACCGCCCACCCCGAAACCGGCGCGCGGCTATCCGTCGCCGAACGGCGCAATGAGCGCCAGAACCGTCGCATGATCGCCAGACAATTGCGCCGATGCTGGCGCCGTGAAGAAGCCGCCGATCTCTTCCTGGACCCAAGCGTAGACGGCTACAGCCTGCGCCTGGATTACCCGATTCTCGGCGCGTTGCCGGAACTGACGGCAAATTTCGATCACGTGTCGCTGCTGACCCTCAGCGGTCGCCCGCAAACCGCTAGCGCCCTTGCGTTTCTGGGGCGTTTCCAGCAACTGCGCCAACTGACGGTCAGGGGTTTAAACCTCGGCAGCGTGCCGGAGCTCATTTTCAACCTGCCACACTTGAACTCCCTGAGCCTGAGCAGTTGCAATATCAGGCTGACGCCCGCAGACCAGGCACGTATCGCCTCGCTGCGAGGTTTACAATCCCTGGTTTTGCATGACAACCCTCTGGACTTGGCGCCCAGCGTCGAAGCCATGACGGAGCTGACTCACCTCGACTTATCCCACACCCAGATCGAACAGCTACCGGACGGCATAGTCGACCGCCCCAACCTTCAAACTGCACTGCTCAGCAACACCCGGATCCGCGAGCTACCGCCGGCCCTTTTTTCATTGCCGCCGAACAAGGGCAGCGCCTTCGACTTGGGCGACAACCCGCTGTCGCGGGCGGCAGTGGAGCAGATCAAATCCTACTATCAAAGCCACGGCCTCACGTTTGAAGCCAACGCACTCCACATTGATTTGCGCGACGCACACCAGCTCTATCCAAGCTTGCGCAAGTCAGCGCTCAATCGATTGATCTACGACCTCCCCGGCACGGTCGAAGCTGGCCAGGTGGAATTGGCACGCAGGGCGGCTGAGCTGCAAACACTGCAAGCGCAACTCCAACAATGGGAGGGCGCGCCTGACCTTAGTGGTCAAGAGTTCGCCAGGCGAATCGCGCTGCGCATACGCCTGGAAAAATGCTGGCGCCATGAATTGACCGAGAGCGGCGTGCAACGCCATTCGCTGTTCATCCCAAAAGAACTGACGGGCGCGCTGCCCGCCATTGACGCCTCGTTCGACCACATCACCGTGCTGATCATACAGGGCAATAACGCCCCACTGGATGTCGACAGCTTCCTTACCCACTTCCCCGAATTGATGTCCATCAGTCTCAGTCAGACGGTACTCGGCGACATCCCGCCCGAGATTTTGTCACGGACCAAGCTCACGCACCTGCGTCTGGAAAACTGCGCAATCCGCCTTTCAGACAACAGCCGCGCACGCTTGGAGCGCCTGTCAAATCTCAGTCACCTGAACCTGAACAGCAACCCGTTGGGCGCTCCCATTGATTTCAGCCATCTGACTCAACTGACCACCTTGCACCTGCGTGATACCGGGCTCAACACGGTGCCTTTGACCCTGCTGACACACGTCCAGCGCTACACCATAAACCTCAGCGGCAATGCCATCACGCAACTCCCCCCCGAACTGTTCGCCCTGCCAAAGCATCTGGGCCGAGTGTTCGACCTTTCGGCCAACCCCCTGACATACCAGAGCCTTGAGCTGATCAAAAGCTACTGCCAGCGCACCGATGAATGCTTCCACGTCCAGACACCCGCCGAGCACCGCAACAGGGCCCGGCAGCTCTATCCAAGAATGGCCGAAAAAGACACGGACAGGCTGATTTTCGGGCTGCCTGGAACTCTGGAGAACGTTGATGCCAAATTGACTGAACTGGAGGGTGATTACCAGCGACTGGTCGCCGAACTGCAGCACTGGGCGAACGATACACCCGAGCAGCACCCACTGACCGGTGGCGTCTTATCGGACGACCTGCGCATTGCCGACGAGGTCAGTCGTCAGCAATACAAGCGCCTGCTCGAAGAGGCCTGGCGACGCGAAAGCCCGATAGATGAAGAAAGCCTGGATGACCGCACCACCTATGAAGTTGTGCTCGACCAACCCATCATCGGCACATTGCCGATACTGAGCGTACGCCTGAACCATGTGACGTACTTTGAGCTCAAGGGAGCGTTCACCATCACCGATATAAACGGCACTCTCAAAGCCTTTCCCTGCCTGCAAACCCTGATCGTGACGAATTGCACGCTCGGGAAGTTACCCTCTGCGATTTTCGCAATGCCCAAGCTGAGCGGCCTTGAACTTTCCGGCTGCGAAATAGCCCTTACCCCAGCCGAAGCACGCTCTATCAGCGACCTGGACAACCTTGAGTTCTTGCATTTGAACAACAACCCACTGGGCAATGCGCCGGATGTCAGCGCCCTGCAGCAGTTGACCACGCTGCAGCTGTCCAACACGCAGATCAGTCAGGTGCCCGCCGGATTATTTCAATTGCACGGGCTGCAAAACCTGGACCTGAGCAATAACGCGCTACGTGATATTCCTGCGGACATAATGGAAATGCAGCAAGTGCTCGACAACGACAGCGATTTGCATAACAACCCCTGGACACCGGAAAGCATCGAGCTTCTAAGGGAGTACTACCAGCGAACCGGAAATGATTTCCAGATTCTGGAAGTCACTGTCGACGAAAACGACAATCCACTGGAATCGGTGGACGAGGAACTCATGGAAGAATAACGCCTAGCCCCGCTCTGACGGCACCGAGGACAGCTCGAAAGGGCTGCTGCTGCGCCGCTGGTTGCGGTCTTCACGCGGGGTAGCGCCGAAGAAGTTGCGGTAGGCGCTGGAGAAGTGTGGCCCCGAGGAGAAGCCGCACGACAGGCCGATCTGGATGATCGACTTGCTGGTTTGCATGAGCATCTGGCGCGCCTTGTTCAGGCGCAGTTCCAGGTAGTACTGGCTGGGGACGCGGTTGAGGTACTGCTTGAAGATGCGTTCGAGTTGTCGTCGCGATACGCAGACGTGCTGGGCGATTTCGTCGGTGGTCAGCGGCTCTTCGATGTTCGCTTCCATCAGCAACACGGCCTGGGTCAGCTTGGGATGGCTGGAACCCAGGCGGTTTTGCAGCGGAATGCGCTGGCGTTCGCCACCCTCGCGGATGCGCTCCACCACCAGCTCTTCGGACACCGCACCGGCCAGTTCGGCGCCGTGGTCACGGGCCAACACCGCCAGTAGCAAGTCGAGTACCGACATGCCACCGCAGGCGGTGAGACGGTCGCGGTCCCAGTCGAACAGATGACTGGTGGCAATGACCTTGGGGAAGCGCTCGGCGAAATCGTCCTGCCAGCGCCAGTGCACAGCGGCGCGGTAACCATCGAGCAAACCGAGTTGGGCCAGCGGGTAAACGCCCGCCGACAAGCCGCCGATCACGCAGCCGGCGCGCACCAGCTGCTTGAGCCCGGTGCTCAGTTGCGAGGCGATCACGGTTGGCGGCTCATCCGCCAGCAGGAACAGTTTCTGAAAACCCTCGAGCTTGCCGGCCCACGGCTCGCCCGGCAATTGCCAGGCGCCATCGCTCGGCGGCTCGGCTTGCAGGAACGACAGCTCATAGACCACGTCCGGATGCACCCGCTGGGCAACGCGCAAGGCCTCCTCAGCCAGCGCAAGCGTCAGTGCTTTTGTGCTGGGCCAAATCAGGAAACCAATTTTATGGGCGGTCATGGAGTGCTATCCGAAGCCAGTAACAGTAATGAAGACAAGGGCCAATGCTAGCCCGTAAAGCAACACAAAGCTCAACACAAATGGAGATCGAGGTGGGAGCTGGCTTGCCTGCGATAGCGGTGGGTCAGTGGGCACATCTGTTTCTGATACACCGCTATGCAGGCAAGCCAGCTCCCACAGGGGGTCGAGGCCAAATTCAAGACTGCAAAGCATGCACTAAGTCAGTGCACAACGGCAGTCTTGATTACTTCAAGCTGCCGGACAAGAACTGCTGCAAACGCTCCGACTGCGGGTTCACCAGTACTTCGCGCGGGTTGCCACGCTCTTCGACGATGCCTTTGTGCAGGAACACCAACTGGTTCGACACCTCACGGGCGAAGCCCATTTCGTGGGTCACCACCACCATGGTGCGGCCTTCCTGGGCCAGGTCCTGCATCACCTTGAGCACTTCGCCAACCAATTCCGGGTCGAGGGCCGAGGTGGGTTCGTCGAACAGCATCACCTCCGGTTCCATCGCCAGGGCGCGGGCGATGGCCACACGCTGCTGCTCGCCGCCGGACATGTGGCCTGGGAACGCATCCTTGCGATGGCCCACGCCGACTTTGGCCAAGTAGTGCTCGGCCTTTTCACGCGCGTCTTTCTTCGACATGCCCAACACGTGCACCGGCGCTTCCATCACGTTTTCAAGCGCGGTCATGTGCGACCACAGGTTGAAATGCTGGAACACCATGGACAAGCGCGAACGCATGCGCTGCAGCTGTTTAGGATCGGCGGCCTTCATGGCGCCGTCCTTGTTGGCCACCAGCTTCAGCTCTTCGTTGTTCAGCAGAATCTTGCCGGCGTGGGGTTGCTCCAGCAGGTTGATGCAGCGCAAAAAGGTACTTTTGCCCGAACCACTGGAACCGATGATGCTGATCACATCACCGGCTGCGGCGGCCAGGGACACGCCTTTGAGCACTTCATGACTGCCATAGCGTTTATGCAGGTCTTGGACTTCAAGTTTGTACATGCGGTCGGTTCTCACAAAAACAGGTGGTCAGTCGTTGAGCAAGCGCCCGTGACGCAGCGCTTCGCGCCCCGCCACCTTGGCCAGCCAGAAACCCGCTTGGGCATAACGTAGCCGTTCAACGGCAAACAACACCCCCGAGGTGCCCGCGCAAATCGTGCTGACGCGGTCTTCCAGGGGGTCAATCACTTCAAAAATCGGCTCGCCTTTTTCGACCACATCACCGGCTTTACGCAGGTAACTGATCACCCCGGCGTGGGGCGCGAACAACAATTCGGTGCCTTCAAACGGCAAGCCTTCACAGGGCTCGAACTGTGGCGCGGGCCATTCCCCCTTGATCAAGCCCTGCTCGGCGAGGAACGCGAGGATACCTTCGGCGTGGAAGATCGCCTCGTCGCGGCCCGTATCGGCTTGACCACCCAACTCCAGCGTCGTCGCCAGGCAGGCCAGCGGGATCTGCGCCTCAGGGAATGCCTGGGACAAACGCAACCACGGCAGCGAGCAGGCTTCATCGAACGAACTGCCGCCGGAGTCTTCCGCCAGCAGGCCGACTTTCACATTCAAGTGCGCCGACAACGAGCGCCACTGCGGCCAGTGCTGCGGCAGTGCGTACATGTGCAGTGCAGCTTCGGCGTCGCAATGCAGGTCAAGCACCACATCGGCGGTGCAGGCGTGGCTCAGCAAGATGCGCTGCATGCCTTGCAACTGGCTGCTCGGCTCAGGCAATGAGGCGAGTGCATCACTCATGGCCTGGCGGATCATGCGCACGTTCGCGTGGGGATCATCGCCCAGCTTGCCTTCGAGCAGCTCGGCCACCGGCTCGCTCAGCTCGACGAAATCACGGTTGAAGTTCTTGCCGCTGCCCACCTCGAAACGGCCCTGGTGGCTGCCTTGCAGCAACTGGCCCAGGCCCATCGGGTTGGCGACCGGCACCAGCTCGATCACGCCGTTGAGGGCGCCTTGCTGTTCCAGTTCGGCGAGGCGCTTTTTCAGCTCCCACGCGGCGCGCATGCCGGGCAATTCGTCGGCGTGCAGGCTGGCCTGGATATAGGCCTTGCGCTCGCCCTTGCCGAAACGGAACACGCTCAGCTGGCGCTCGCAGCCCAAGTGGCCCCAGGGCAACAGGTGATCGATACGTTCCATATCAGTGCTTCCTCGGCGCCAGGTAGCTCAGCCAGCGGCGCTCGGCCAACTTGAACAGGCGCACCAGGATGAAGGTCAGGCACAGGTAGAACACACCGGCGGTGATATACGCTTCGAACGGCAGGTAGAACTGCGCGTTCACTGTACGTGCAGCACCGGTGATGTCGATCAGCGTGACGATCGACGCCAGGCTGGTGGTCTGCAGCATCATGATCACTTCGTTGCTGTACTGCGGCAGCGCGCGGCGCAGGGCCGACGGCAGCAGGATGCGGCGGTACAGCTTGTAGCGCGACATGCCCATGGCCTTGGCGGCTTCGATCTCGCCATTGGGGGTGGCCTTGAGGCTACCGGCGATGATCTCGGCGGTGTAGGCGCTGGTGTTGATCGCAAAGGCCAGGCACGCGCAGAAGGTGGCGCTGGACAGCAGCGGCCAGAGGAAACTCTCGCGCACCGCCTCGAACTGGGCCAGGCCGTAGTAGATCAAGAACAACTGCACCAGCATCGGCGTGCCGCGGATCACATAGGTGTAGAGCCAGGCCGCACCATTGACAATCGGCTGCTTGGACACGCGCATCAAGCCCAAAGGCAAGGCAGCGAGCAAGCCGAAGAACAGCGAGATGGCGAGCAGTTTCAGGGTGGTCAGCAAGCCGCCAAGGTACAGCGGCATGGCCTCCCAGATGACGTTGTAGTCGAAGATCATAGATCAGCCGCCCTTACGCCTACCGAGTAGCGCTTCTCAAGATGACGCAAGGCCAGCAACGACACACTGGTGATCACCAGGTACATCGCCGCCACTGCGAGGAAGAAGGTAAAAGGCTCGCGGGTAGCGTCTGCCGCCTGCTTGGCCTTGAACATCATGTCTTGCAGGCCCACCACCGAAATCAGCGCGGTGGCCTTGGTGAGGACCAGCCAGTTGTTGGTAAACCCGGGGATCGCCAGCCGGATCATCTGCGGCACCATCACCCGGAAAAACACCTGGAAACTGCTCATGCCATACGCAAGGCCGGCTTCGGCCTGGCCCTTGGGAATGGCCATGAAGGCGCCGCGGAAGGTTTCCGACAGGTAGGCGCCAAAGATGAAACCCAGGGTGCCGATACCGGCGGCCAAGGGGTTCAAGTCGATATAGTCGTCATAGCCGAGCAGCGGCGCGACGCGGTTGAGCAGGTCCTGACCACCGTAGAAAATCAGCAGGATCAGCACCAGGTCGGGGATCCCGCGGATCACCGTGGAGTACAAGTCACCCAGCCAGGCCAACCAGCGCACCGGCGACAGGCGCAACGCGACCCCGATCAGACCCAGAACAATGGCCAAGGCCATGGACGACAAGGCGAGCTGAAGCGTCAACCATGCGCCATCGAGGATGACGGCCCCGTAGCCTTTCAACATGATTCAGGTCCTCGAAAAAGGGGATGAAAAAATGGCGCAAACCTCAGGAATTCTGTTGCTTGCGCCATTTGGGACAGACAGCTGCGACGATTTACTTAGGGTCAGCGCCGTAAATATCGAAGTCGAAGTACTTGTCCTGGATTTTCTTGTACTCGCCGTTGGCACGGATCGCGGCAATGGCTGCGTTGATGCGGTCCAGGTTTTCCTTGTCGCCTTTGCGTACGGCGATGCCGATGCCGTCGCCGAAGTACTTGGCGTCGGTAAAGGCCGGGCCTACGAACGCGTAGCCTTTGCCGGCAGGGGTTTTCAGGAAACCGTCCTGCAGCAGGGTAGCGTCAGCCACGGTGCCATCGAGGCGACCGGCTTCCACGTCCAGGTAGATTTCGTTCTGCGAGCTGTAAGGCACCACGGTGGCGCCTTTCGGAGCCAGGACTTCCTTGGCGAAACGGTCGTGGATCGAACCGCGCTGCACACCGATCTTCTTGCCCTTCAATTCATCCAGGCTATCGCTGACGGTGGTGCCTTCCTTCAACACCAGGCGCGCTGGGGTCAGGTAGTAGCGGGTGGTGAAGTCCACGGACTTCTTGCGGTCATCCGTGATGGACATGGACGACAGGATCGCGTCGATCTTGCGCACTTTCAGCGCTGGGATCAGGCCGTCGAACTCTTGCTCGACCCAGGTGCACTTCACGTCCATCTGCTTGCACAGGGCGTTGCCGATGTCGTAGTCGAAACCGACGATGCTGCCGTCGGGAGCTTTGGAGGCAAACGGAGGGTAAGCCGCTTCGATACCAATTTTCAGGGGCTTGCCTTCAGCGAAAGCCTGCATGGACAGCACGGACAGCGCCAGGGCGCCCAACAGCACGAGTTTCTTCATCTTGGGACTCCATCGGTATAGGGCAAAACAGCAGTATGAGCCATGGCCCACGATGCGACTTAAGGGAAACCGAATTGCGGTGCTGCGTCCCACACCAGTTACACACTGGAGACGACGAGCGAGTGATCGGCATTCTAACGACAGGCCGGAAGTCGATATTTCCTCAATGCGACAACAATTTACAGAAGCACCGAGAAAGCGGCTCCAGCTCATTGACAGCCTCTGAATTTTATGCAGAGACAAAAGACATTAAACCTGTAGACGCTGCAAATTGCGGGCCTATTATTCGCAAACCCTTCTAGCACGGCAAGTCTGGCGTTTAATCTTATTTCCGGGGGTGTCTAAAACGCGGTTTTTCGAGGCATGGGCGTAGCGCTTTGCCTCACGTTTGGGCGGCGGGTTACACATTTGCGCTCGACGGTAACATTCAGAAATATCCCACAACACAATCCGATATTTATTGACCTTATGTAAGTCGTCCCACCCATGAGCAGCCTTGGAATGCAATCAAACTGTGGGAGCGGGCTTGTTCGCGAAGGCGGTGTGTCAGTCAGCATATCAGCCAACTCATTACACCGCCTTCGCGAGCAAGCCCGCTCCCACAGCTGATCTTCAGTGTTTTTGAGAGCGCATAAAAAAGCCCCATCCGGCCTACGCCGAATGGGGCTCCATCGCTCAAATCTGCCTTAAGCGACGTTCATGGTCTTGTGCGTCTCAATCAAATGCGCCACCACGCCCGGGTCCGCCAGGGTGGAGATATCCCCCAGCCCGTCGTATTCAGCCGTGGCAATCTTGCGCAGAATCCGCCGCATGATTTTCCCCGAGCGCGTCTTCGGCAAGCCCGGTGCCCACTGGATCACGTCTGGCGAAGCAATCGGCCCGATTTCCTTGCGCACCCAGTTTTTCAACTCCAGGCGCAGCGCTTCGTTCGGTTCTTCACCATTTTTGAGCGTGACATACACATAGATGCCCTGCCCCTTGATGTCGTGCGGCACACCCACCACCGCCGCTTCGGCGACTTTGGGGTGGGCAACCATGGCGCTTTCGATCTCGGCGGTGCCCATGCGGTGGCCGGACACGTTCAACACGTCGTCCACTCGGCCGGTGATCCAGTAGTAACCGTCCTCGTCACGGCGCGCACCGTCACCGGTGAAGTACATGCCACGGAAAGTCTTGAAGTAGGTGTCGACGAAGCGGTCATGGTCGCCGTACAGCGTACGCGCCTGGCCTGGCCACGAATCAAGGATCACCAGGTTGCCTTCAGCCGCGCCTTCGATCAGGTTGCCGAGGTTGTCCACCAGTGCCGGCACCACACCGAAGAACGGCCGTGCCGCCGAACCCGGCTTGAGCGCATGGGCACCCGGCAGCGGGCTCATCATGTTGCCGCCGGTTTCGGTCTGCCACCAGGTATCGACAATCGGGCAACGGGATTGGCCGACGTTTTTGTAGTACCAGTCCCACGCCTCTGGGTTAATCGGCTCACCCACCGAGCCAAGCAGACGCAGGCTGCTGCCATCGGCGCCTTCACAGGCAGCGGTGCCGGAAGCCATCATCGCGCGGATCGCGGTCGGTGCGGTGTAGAGGATATTGACCTTGTGCTTGTCGACGATCTTCGCCACCCGGGTGATGTCCGGGTAGTTCGGCACGCCCTCGAACAGTACGGTGGTCGCGCCGTTGGACAGCGGGCCGTAGACAATATAAGTGTGGCCGGTGACCCAGCCGACGTCGGCGGTGCACCAGTAGATTTCGCCCGGGCGGTAGTCGAACACGCGCTCGTGGGTCAGGCCGGCGTACAACAGGTAGCCGCCGGTGGTGTGCTGCACGCCCTTGGGCTTGCCGGTGGAACCGGAGGTGTAGAGGATGAACAGCGCTTCTTCGGCACCCATCTCTTTGGGCGCACACACGGTGCCCGCCACTTTCATCAGGTCTTCGTACCAGATATCGCGATGCTGGTTCCACTTGATCTGGCCATTGGTGCGCTTGCACACGATGACCTTCTGGATGCTGCTGGTTTCCGGGTTGGTCAGGGCGTCGTCGACGTTGGCCTTCAACGGAATTTTCTTACCGGCGCGAATGCCTTCATCGGCAGTGATCACCACCTTCGACTTACAGTCGATGATACGACCAGCCAGGGCTTCCGGCGAGAAACCGCCAAACACCACGGAGTGGATCGCACCGATACGGGTACAGGCCAGCATGGCGACCACGGCTTCGGGGATCATCGGCATATAGATAGTCACCACGTCGCCGCGGTGCACATCCTGGCCGCGCAGGGCGTTGGCGAACTTGCAGACTTCTTCATGCAGCTCGCGGTAAGTGATGTTGCGGCTCTCGGCAGGGTCATCGCCCTCCCAGATGATCGCGATCTGGTCGCCGCGCTCGGCGAGGTGCCGGTCCAGGCAGTTGTAGGAAACGTTCAGGGTGCCATCGGCGAACCACTTGATGTCGACATGGTGATCGTCGAACGAGGTCTGCTTCACCGTGGTGAAAGGCTTGATCCAGTCGAGGCGCTTGGCTTGCTCGCGCCAGAAGCCATCGGGGTTGACCACCGACTGCTGGTACATGGCCTTGTAGGTCGCCTCGTCGGTCAGCGTGTTGGCTGCTACTTCGGGGCGAACGGGGTACAGGGAAGCCGCACTCATCTTTCTTACCTCGGTGACATAGTTGTTGTTGTATGGCCCTGTTGTAGCCGGGGCGGGTCTATAGAACCATTCGACGATGGTAGTAACAAGCCCCTACAAATTGCCCTGATATGCCCCTGCACGGCTCTAGCCCGCGGGCCGTGGTGCTTTGCGCCTTTGTGAAAAAAGCTTTACCACAGGATTGTTACAAAAACCGCCAACAGTGTTTATCAAAAGTACGGGTATATGAATATAACCTGGCAGCCTAAAATCACTTCCGTCAACACGACACAGTGATTAACAACGCAACAGCCCCCACGAAGGCAACGTTAATCCGAACTTCCCAACTCTTAAGTTACACACGCGGCCTCACAAGGGCCCCGTGACCCCACTCGCCCTGAATAAGGTAAATAGAGAAATGAAAGCTTTAGTAGTTATGGCCCTCAGCAGCTTGTGCGCAACCGCCGCCCTGGCCGACGAAGCCCCGACTGACGTAGCTGGCCGGAACACCCCGATCGTTGAGGATTACACTTACAGCACCCACTTGGACGTCGCCAAAGTATTGTCCATGAGCAACATCCCGGAAGTATGCGAAGTTGTACCGGTGAAGATGGAATATGAAGACTCACAAGGTCAGCGGCATATTCTTAATTACCATGTGATGGGCAATGGTTGCTCTAACGGGTAATAACTTGATGCGTTCGATCTGAACCTGATCTTATTCGCCGCAAGAAATCGTTCTTGCGGCAAAGAACCGGCCCCCTCCGCCCCTCGCTGCGCCCCCTCGAAAAAAATCCTGCCGCTCGTCCCTCCGACCAACCCCAGCAAACCCGCGTCTTGGCCTGAAAAGTAGGCTTTTTGTCTGCGATCCGTGAGCATCCGCCGCAACACAAAGCCGATTTTTTCCCTATAATGCGCGGGTAAATCGGGCCTGCAATATCCCTTTACACCGGGATGAAGAGCCAGACCTGAGGCCTCTCGCTGGAGCAAGCACCTAACGCTCCGCACCTCAAGCCTCACGCAGAGCACCCGTAACCCTATTCCGTTTAATGCGTGCGCTAGCTGCAACAAACGATTCCTTAAGATCCACCGCGGCCTCAGGGCCGTGTGAACACCCAACCATCCGGTTTCACACGGGCACCTTTGAGCCCTCACGCAGGAGACGACACGTCATGCTGAGCTGGGACGAATTCGACAAAGAAGAAGAAGGCGAAGTAGCCACCAAAGGCGCCAACGCCGGCCACGCCACCGAAGCCAACATGGACCGCCTCGACGGCGCCGGCGCTGCCGCCGCCATCGAAGCCCGCGCCGTCACTGCCAGTGACTCCGCCGCCATCGTGCGCGCCAAGGCCGCCCTCGACAAACTCGACGTCGCCGAAGGCCTCGCCGAGCTGGAAGGCTCCGCCGCCCGCGTCGCCGTTGACGAAAAGCGCATGATCAACTGCCGCGCCGACCTCAACCAGCTCGTACCCTTCAAGTACGACTGGGCCTGGCAAAAGTACCTCGACGGCTGCGCCAACCACTGGATGCCGCAAGAGGTCAACATGACCGCCGACATCGCGCTGTGGAAAAACCCTGAAGGCCTGACCGACGACGAACGTCGCATCGTCATGCGCAACCTCGGCTTCTTCTCCACCGCCGACTCCCTGGTGGCCAACAACCTCGTGCTGGCCGTGTACCGCTTGATCACCAACCCGGAGTGCCGCCAGTACATCCTGCGCCAGGCCTTCGAGGAAGCGATCCACACCCACGCCTACCAGTACTGCATCGAATCGTTGGCCATGGATGAAGGCGAGATCTTCAACATGTACCACGAGATTCCATCGGTCGCTAAAAAAGCCGCCTGGGGCCTCAAGTACACCCGTTCGATCTCCGATCCGAAGTTCGAAACCGGCACCGTCGAGACCGACAAAGAGCTGCTGCGCAACCTGGTCGCCTACTACTGCGTCCTGGAAGGCATCTTCTTCTACTGCGGCTTCACTCAGATCCTGTCGATGGGCCGTCGCAACAAAATGACCGGCGTCGCCGAGCAGTTCCAGTACATCCTGCGCGACGAGTCGATGCACCTGAACTTCGGTATCGACGTGATCAACCAGATCAAAATCGAAAACCCACACCTGTGGGATGCCGAGATGAAGGAAGAAGCGACCCAAATGATCCTGCAAGGGACTCAACTGGAGATCGAATACGCGCGCGACACCATGCCGCGCGGCGTGCTGGGCATGAACGCGGCGATGATGGAGGACTACCTCAAGTTCATCGCCAACCGTCGTCTGTCGCAGATTGGCTTGAAGGAAGAGTATCCGGGGACGACTAACCCGTTCCCGTGGATGAGCGAGATCATGGACTTGAAGAAAGAGAAGAATTTCTTTGAGACTCGGGTGATTGAGTATCAGACGGGTGGGGCGTTGAGCTGGGATTAATTTCCGAGCCAGCGAATTTTTCAGGCTTGAGCGAATAGCTAAGACCTGCGAGAAAGCCCTGATCTGTTCAGGGCTTTTTTGTATTCAACGAATAAACTGAAACCTCACGCGAACGTCACCCACAGAGTGACTGATGCAGACTTCCTACTGGACGGTCGCGCCCGCAAAGACCTACACCTTACGCGCGAGCTAACCACAATCACAAAGCTATAGCTTACCGGGCTTCGTCTCACGACTGTAGACCGGCGAATATCCGCAGGTGGGTCGGTAAAAGCTAGGTTTCAGTCCCTTATTGGTCGCTTGGATACTGGGGCGAGCTCCACGCCCCGCCGTGCATCTGTACACGGTGAACCTCGGTCCCTCTTTCCGAGGTTCATTTCTTGCCGAGTACCTAGTGAACCGTTACCATTTATTGAATCGCCCCGGATTCTCTAGACACCTTGCAAGCTCATTGCGTAACGCTTTTCAAACTCTACCGGTGACAGCTGATTGTTGAAACCATGGCGGCGTTTTACGTTGTAGAACATCTCGATGTAATCGAACACATCACTACGAGCATCTTCCCGCGTGATGTAGATTTTTCGCTTGATCCGTTCCCGTTTTAGAAGCTGGAAAAAGCTCTCGGCCACGGCGTTGTCATGACAGTTGCCTCGGCGACTCATGCTGGCAACCAAATTGTTTGCGCTCAAAAAGCTGCGCCAGTCGGAGCTGCTGTACTGGCTGCCCTGGTCGGAATGAACCATCACCTCTTGCTTCGGTTTACGCCTCCAAACCGCCATCAACAACGCATCAATAGCCAAATCACTGGTCATCTGCGCCTTCATTGACCAGCCAACGACCTGACGAGAAAACAGATCCAGCACCACCGCCAAATACAACCAGCCTTCATACGTACGAATGTAGGTGATGTCGGTGACCCAAACCTTGTTGGGTTCCACGACATCGAACTGGCGCTTCAGCAAATTGGGTGAGGCGACCGCTGGCTTACCGCCGTACTTTCCAGGGCGGCGTCGATAACCTGTCTGAGAGCGCAGCCCTTCAAGACGCATCAGCCTTGCCACGCGATGGCGCCCGCAAACTTCACCGACCTCGCGCAGATCGTCATGGATTTTGCGATAGCCATAAACGCCGCCACTTTCCAGCCATGAATGCTTGATCAAACCCAGCAGTCGCTGGTTGTCTTTGGCGCGTGCAGATTGCGGCTCAGACAACCAGGCGTAATAGCCACTTGGATGGACTTTCAGCGTCAGGCAAAGCCGTCGAATGGAATAGTCGCCGGCTCGCTGCTTGATAAAGGCGTACTTCAACCGCACTCCTTGGCAAAGTACGCGGCGGCCTTTTTTAAGATATCTCGCTCTTCAGTGACGCGCTTGAGCTCCGCTCGCAGACGACGCAGTTCAGCGTGTTGATCATCGTCTTGCTGTCGTTCTTCTAGAGGTTTGCTGTAGCGCTTTATCCAGGCATAGAGGCTATGCGTCGACACACCAAGACGTGCTGCCACCTCAGCGACAGGCAGCTTCTTTTCGGCCACTTGATTGACCGCTTGGATTTTGAATTCTTCGGGATAACGTGGGTTGCTCATGGCACCTCCTAATTGGCCTCAGTTTAAGGCAAAGAGGTGTCTACGAAACCCGAGGCGATTCAATGCTCCATTGATCACACCTAAAACGTGGATAACAATCACGTAGCAATGACTCCAGCGGGAAAACCCTGCTAGATTCTCTGAGGGGAATAGATGTACAAAAACCAAGGGCGAGGATCTGCCTCGTCTAAAAACATTTCTTCATTGGGCAAGCCCTGAATGAGTGCAGACATCGTCACACACGAACAACGCTCTCAAAACATGTCCAGAATTAAAGGAAAAAATACAAAGCCCGAAATGATTGTTCGGTCGGCGTGCTATGAGCTGGGGCTTCGCTATCGTCTACACCGAAAGGACCTACCGGGAACGCCAGACTTGGTATTCTCGAAGCACCGATTATGTTTATTCGTTCACGGCTGTTTCTGGCACAGGCACCCCGGATGTAAATACGCATATACGCCCAAAAGCAGATTAGATTTTTGGTTACCTAAGCTCGCAAAAAACGTTGAGAGAGATACGAAGGCTCGGCGAGCACTTGAAGCAGCAGGTTGGCGTGTATCGATCATCTGGGAATGCCAGACAAAAAACAGAGATGCTTTGCGAACTGAAATCCAAAAAATGATCGACCCCGAACTCGATAGTCAGCGCCCCACCGCTGAAATATGATGAATAATGTTGATAGCGTGACCACCTTCAACCGCCCACCTACCCACTCAACTCGGCGCCTAAGAAACGCCTCAACCAGAGCGGTCCTCCGCACCCGACAGCCATGCGGCTTTTTTTCGCCAGCGGTTTCTCTACGTCTGTGAAAAAATCCCCGTTATGTCGGGAGTGGGCGAATACAAGACCCGAAAGGGGAATATGTCCGGCCCGTCTCTGGTGGGTTTCTTAGCTCCCGACACCCATAACGCATGCCCTAAGAAAGCAACCAGAGGTAACGGAAATGCCTGGATACTTTGCATCCCCTGCGCAGGTTATTCGCAGCACCTGCGCCATTTCTCAAACACGCTCCGGCTCGGAGGTGTGTCATGCATGAACCTACAGTCTTTACCCGCCAAAACCTGCAGCTGCATGCCCTGCTTCTAGAGAACCAGCCATGGTTCTGTGCTCGCGATCTTGGTCGCCTGATGGGGCTGTATCTCGCAGAGCGAATGGTGAGCAAGCTCGACAAGGATCAGCGGCAGACGCTGGAAATCTGTTATCACGGTCAGCCTGAAAACATGCTGATGCTCAGCGAGTCCGGCTTCTATGCATTGCTGGTGTATCACTACTCACCAGGGCATCGCTTGTTGCGTGAATGGCTGACTCATCAAGTGGTGGCGACTTTGCGTGATAAGCATCAACCACGATCTACAGACCGTCCAATGTTGAACTTGCTGGACTGGCCGGAGATGTCGTTGAGTCTTCTACATTGGCAGGATGAAGGTTGGATTCGATTACGAGATATGCCGTATATGTTGCTCAACAGGACTCGCCGACGAGCGCCACCGAGTAAGACTTGGTTTCAAAAAATGGCAGAGCGTTTCCAGCCATCCGGCCATTCAACACTCTGAAATCCCAAAGGTAGTCCGACCGGGCTGATGCTCAGACGGAGCACCTACATTCCTTTCCCAGCCCGCGCTGTAACAATGCGGGACGCCTTCCTACGTTCATTCCTATGCCCGACCGGGTAAACTCCCCTGATCATTGCCAGCAAAAGCACAACATCACTAAATCTGGCTGATCTGAATTGCATAACCGTTATCAGCCTGAACCCATGCAGTGGGCACCAGTCACACAGTTATGAGAACCCGCTCCAAACGATCAAGGACCACCCGTGAACCCAGACATGCTCGAAGCCGGCCCCGCTGACGCCAAAGTACTCTCCGTCTTTGACTTCGACGGCACCCTGACCCACCACGACAGTTTCGTGCCCTTCCTCAAGTTTGCCTTTGGCACCGGTGAGTTTTATGGCCGGATGGTCAAGCTGGCGGTGCCGGGGCTGCGCTTTCTGGTGCGGCAGATCAGCCGGGATGAGTTGAAGGCGCAGTTGATCCGCACCTTTATGACTGGGGTGCAGAAGACGTGGGTGCAGCAGAAGGCCGAGGAGTATTGCCAGCGCAACTGGGCGCGGTTGATGCGCCCGGCGGGGGTGCTTTCGGTGGAGCAGGAGTTGGGCTCCGGAGCGGAGGTCACGCTGTGTTCGGCGTCACCGGCGTTGGTGTTGCAGCCGTTTGCGAATCGGCTCGGGATCAAGTTGATTGGGACTGAGCTGGAGGTGGTCGACGGGGTGTTGACCGGTAAGCTCACTGGGAACAACTGCCGCTGTGAGAACAAGGTGCTGCGACTTGAAGCGGTGTACGGGGATTTGGGCGAGTATCGGTTGCGGGCCTGGGGCGATACGCGTGGGGATCGGGAGTTGTTGGCGGCGGCGCAGGATGCGCATTTTCGGCATTTTCATGCGAAGAAGAAGCGGGCTCGGTTGCAGCGGTGATGCGGTGGTGGGGTTAGCGGGTAAATCCTTCGCAGCCTCGCTGGGGCTCGACAGCTCCCACATTTGAGCGGATGAGCACCGAGGGGCGCGCACTAGCATGGGGTGCTAGTGCGCGGATGGCCCATTCCGATCAATCGTCACCGCTTCCCGATTCTTGATCTTCAAATGCGGATCGCACCGCGTCCACAACCCGTTCGGCTAGGTCAATCACTTCCAGCTGCGGATAAGCCTTTTTTAATTTCCCCGATACCTGCCAGCCATTTTCCTTCAACGAGCGAATGACTCGGTTTGCGTCCTGATCAGGCATTTCCAGCACTTCTTTTAGCCGTTCCTGGGCGCGCTGAAAGATGACCAACACACGCGCTTCATCAGCCATCTCTATACGAACCGTGTGCGCCACTACCTGTGCCGTATACAAGACTTGTTCGGTCAAGTCGGGGTAGCGCCACGCGAATTGCGCATCGTCGTAGTCATCGAAGACCAGATTGCTGCGGGTTCCGTCCTCGTAGACTACAAGTTCTCCAAATCGATAGGAGCCAGCGTAGCGTTGCATGAATGGCCGCGAAAATGCCTCCAGCGTACGATCGTAACGCGCCCGCAAATCAATCGAGCTTGTGATTGAGGCCGACACTGGCAGGATTACGCCATCAGGCACCGCCTTATCACGGATCAAGGTGTCGTTGATCAGAAAGCGATGGATCCGACCATTGCCGTCTCGCATGGGGTGGATATAGACAAAAGCGAAAGCGATTACAGCTGCCCGGGCCAGCGGCTCAGCGCCCCGTGTTGCCAACTCGAATGCCTTCAAGCCATCAAGCAGTTGCGTCAGCACCTCAAATTGCGGCGCAATGTAGTGCACGATGTCCTCGCGCATAGTGGCCTGCCCCACGAAGACCGGTGAGTGCCGTAGGCCCAGCCCGAGCGCCTCTTCCCCTAAGATACCGGCTTGCAAGGTGTGCAGGCTTTCATTACTCAACGGATTGTCGATGTGCCCACAGTACTTGGCGATCACGTGGGCAAACCGCTGGATCCTGTCGGCTTTGTCTGCCTCTCTCTCGATCAAAAAGCTGGCACGCGACTCCTTGAACGTCAGCCAACTTGCCGTGCGCATCAGGATATCAGCGCCAAAGGCCTGGTTCAGCTGCAGCAGTGACGCCCCCAGATCAAATTGCAGCGCTTCCTGCACGGCTTCAGTGCGACGAATCAAGGGACAGAGCGCAGGCACTCCGGGCAGATTATCGTTGATGCGCCAGCGGCGTACCCGCAGAGGCTCAACGCGGGTCAGGTAATGCTGTGATGAAATGGCATCGACGTAGCCGCCGTTGGTGACATCAGGCACATCAAGGTGCCGTCCCGTTAACCACTCGTACAGGAATCCGGTCCGACGGGCATATTGACCAAAGGGCGTTTGCCGGCACCAGGCTTCGACGGGGTCAGGGCCGGCTGCAGCAAATAGGCGAGCGAAGAATTCGAGGTGAATTTCTTCGTACTTAAGCCCGAACTCGAAATGCCCTGCAAAGTCGTCCGAGGGTTGGTAGCTGAGGGGGTACTTACGCTCGACATGTCCATTGCTCTCGTGGCTCATGCGGGTCGTACCGATTACCGATTCGACGCGTAGTGGCTGAGCAAGCGCTATACGGTAGCGATCAGCGAGTGCCTTGAAGCCTGCCTGCATGGTCGAATCCCCTAACGAACCCTAAAAAACGATAACTATTGGGGAATAGTAGGCGAAAACGATAATTTTGTGAGTACGAAAACGCTAATGCGCTCTTAAATTTGCTAACAAATCAGCCATTTCATTTTAAAACGATAAAAACCTAAAGGGCAGCGACCCGAGTTGAGGGTCCGTCAGGAGACCGAGGCGATCCCTTCGTAGCCTCGCCGGGGCTCGACAACTCCCACATTTGATCTTTGTGAGCCCGTTAATCGGTGTTCAACGGGCGTTTATGTCGTGGCTTTGAGGTTTACGCCCAGGGCTGTGGCGAAGGCTTTTACCATCGGGCTGCGCGGGGCGTTGTGGCGCAGGATGAGGTTGAAGGCGGTGCTCAGGTGAACGTGCTCCGGGCACAGTACGCGCAGGCGCCCTTCTCTTACCAAGGGCGTGGCGTAGTGTTCGGGCAAGAAGCCGAGGAAACGGCCAGTAAGGATCAGGATCGCGACGGCTTCGACTTGTGAGGCCGAGGCGGACTGGCTGTCATAATTGACGAAGTTGGCCTTGTCGCGGTGGATCGCATACCGATGGTTCACCACTTCGTATTGGCGCAAGACCTCGGGCGTGATGTCGTTTGCGTCGAAGAGTGGGTGTCCTACGGCACAGTAGGCGTGGGCCTTTTCTTCATACAGCGGGAAATAATCGAATTCTTCGCGGCGCTGGTACACCGGCACGATGCCGACGATCAAGCGTCCCTCTACCACGCCGCGCTCAACTTCGTCCAGTTGCGAGGCGTGTAGGCGCAATCTAATCTTTGGCGATTCGCTATGTAATTTCCCCAACGCGGCAATTAGCGGGGAATTAACATCGGACACGGTGTTATCAATAACGCCCACACTAAGGTCGCCAATAAGCTCGTTTTGCGCCGAACTAAGCTTGTCGCGAAAACTGTCCACCGAGGTAAATAACTCGATGGATGCCTGATACACCAACTTGCCTTCTTCGGTCAGCCCGAACCCTTCCCTGCCCCGTGTGCACAGGCGCATGCCGATGCGAATCTCGAGGTCGGAGATTTGTTTGCTGATGGCCGCGAGCCCCACGTTCAGCTCGTTTTGCGCGGCACTGAAGCCGCCCGCTTCGACCACGGCCATGAACACGCGCAGCAATTTGAAGTCCAGCCCGCTCAACTGCAGGGGCGGTCTTGTGCCGGGTTTTGGCGGCAGGTTTCCAGAAGTGGAAAGTGGAGTTTCCATAATACGCGTTGACCTCAAGTGCCATATTCAACAGGCTTCAACCCAGTCCTTGAACATAGCCAGGCGGCGATAATGAACATAAACATCCGCCCTTGGCAACCTTGAATACGGCGCGTCAGACGCTGATTCAGTCTAGTTGAAACCTTATTTTTACTGCCTCCGACTCTTCTAAAAACAAGCGTGAGGAATACCCATGTCCCAGCCCACCGACCGCCTTTGGGGCGCTCGTTTCAAGACCGGCCCGTCTGCTGCATTGGCCGCGTTGTCGCGTTGCCCCGAGCGCTATTTCCGCCTGACGCCCTACGACCTGGCCGGCTCCCGTGCCCATGCCCGTGAGTTGCAGCGCGCCGGGTTGCTCGATGAGTCGGAGACCCTGCGCACCCTCGAAGCCCTGGACCAGATCGGCCATGACTTCGCCGCCGGCCGCTTGCACCCGACCCTGGATGACGAGGACGTACACACCTTTATCGAACGCGTATTGACCGAGCGCCTGGGCGCCTTGGGCGGCAAGTTGCGCGCCGGGCGTTCGCGTAATGACCAGACCGCCAACGATCTACGTCTTTTCCTACGTGACCATGCGCGCACCATCACCACCGAGGTGCTGGGTTTGCAGCAGGCGTTGGTGGAGCAGGCCGAGCAGCATATCGAGAGCATCTGCCCCGGCTTTACCCACTTGCAGCAAGCGCAGCCGATTGTGTTCGCTCACCACTTGCTGGCTCACGCGCAGTCGATGTTGAGGGATGTGCAACGTCTGGTGGATTGGGATGCGCGCACGGCCTTGTCGCCTTTGGGCGCTGCCGCGATGGCAGGTTCTGCGATTGCGCGCCAGCCGGAGCATTCGGCCAAGGAAATGGGCTACACCGGGCCGTGCGAAAACTCCATCGATGCCGTCGCCAGCCGTGACCATGTAGCGGAGTTCCTGTTTGTGGCGGGCATGCTCGGGGTGAATATTTCGCGCCTGTCCGAAGAGTTTTGCCTATGGTCGTCACGGCAGTTTCGTTGGGTGGTGCTGGATGATGCCTACGCCACGGGTAGCTCGATCATGCCGCAGAAAAAGAACCCAGACATTGCCGAATTGGCGCGGGGCAAGGCTGGGCGCTTGATTGGCAACCTGACCGGGTTGATGTCGACGCTCAAGTCGCTGCCGCTGTCGTACAACCGCGATTTGAGTGAAGACAAGCACAGCGTGCTGGACAGTGTGGATACGTTGCTGCTGGTGTTGCCGGCGATGGCGGGAATGGTTGCGACCATGAAGGTGCAGGTGGAAGAGCTGCGGCGTCAGGCGCCGATGGGCTTTACCTTGGCGACTGAGGTGGCGGATTGGTTGGCGACCCGTGGTGTGCCGTTCAAAGAAGCCCATGAAATCACCGGCGCGCTGGTACAGGCCTGTGAGAAGCATGAGATTGAGTTGTGGGAAGCCTCGCCGGCGATGTTGGCGGAGGTGGATGCACGACTCACACCCGAAGTGCGCGACTGCCTGACACTGGAAGCGGCGATTGCGGCGCGCAGTGGGTGGGGTGGGACGGCGCCGGAGCGGGTTCGGGAGCAGATTGGGCGGTTGAAGTCCGCATTAGCGGCTCAACAGCAGTGGGCAGAGAGTTATCAGGGGTTCCGGATTTAAATCTGCGGTGTTTGGGCTGGCGTCTTCGCAGGCAAGCCAGCTCCCACATTTGGACCGCGTACAGTAGTTAGAGCGTTGTAAGTTTTGGAGATTCACCATGAACCAAACCCCGGCAGAGCGCTTGGAAGCCGAGCGCAAGTTGTCCGAGAACCAGTTCGATATCACGCAGTACGAACACGTGCCGCGTCGTTATTACGGGCGGATGTTTTTTGCCACCTTGATCGTGATCGTGTTGGCCGCGCTGTTGCGCGCATTCGCCAATGGCCAGATCGAATGGTCCTACATCGGTCAGTTCCTCACGTCTGAGGCCATCCTCTGGGGTCTGGTGAACACCATTGTCATGTCGATTTTGGCGATGGCACTCGGTGTGGTGATCGGGGTGATCACAGCCATCATGCGCATGTCGGCCAACCCGATCCTGCGTTATGTGGCCATCACCTACACCTGGCTGTTCCGCGGTACACCGTTGATCCTGCAGCTGCTGCTGTGGTTCAACCTGGCGCTGATTTTCCCGGTGATCGCGATTCCCGGCCTGTTCAGCATCGACACCGTCGACCTGATGACGCCATTCGTGGCCGCCCTGCTCGGCCTCAGCATCAACCAAGGCGCCTACACCGCCGAGGTGGTGCGCGCCGGCCTGTTGTCGGTCGATACCGGCCAGTACGAAGCCGCCAAGTCCATCGGCATGCCGAGCCTGCAGGCGTTGCGTAGGATCATTCTCCCGCAGGCGATGCGAGTGATCATTCCGCCTGTAGGCAACGAGTTCATCAGCATGGTGAAAATGACCAGCCTGGCCAGTGTGATCCAGTACTCGGAGCTGCTGCACAACGCGCAAAACATCTACTACGCCAACGCGCGGGTCATGGAGCTGCTGATCGTGGCCGGCATCTGGTACCTGGCGGTGGTGACTGTTCTTTCATTTGGTCAAAGCCGCCTCGAGCGTCGTTTTGCCCGCGGCGCCGGCAAGCGTTCGTAAGTCTGGGTTGAGGAGATTTGCCCCATGAGAAGCATCGTCAAGGCCGTCAACCTGAACAAGTATTACGACCAGTATCACGCGCTGCGCGACATCAATATCGAGGTCGAGCAAGGCGAAGTGATGTGCATCATCGGCCCGTCGGGGTCCGGTAAAAGCACCCTGCTGCGTTGCGTCAACCAACTGGAAAAAATCGATAAGGGCGGCCTGTGGGTCGACGGCGAACTGGTGGGTTACCGCGTCGTCGGCAACAAGCTGCATGAGATGAATGAATCGCAGATCGCCCGCCAGCGCCTGGCCACCGGCATGGTGTTCCAGCGCTTCAATTTGTTCCCGCACATGACCGTGTTGCAGAACATCATCGAAGGCCCCTGCCAGGTGCTCAAGCGCTCGCCCAAGGAAGCCATCGAAGATGCGTTGGAACTGCTGGCCCGCGTCGGCCTGGCGGACAAGCGCAATGCCTACCCGGTGGAGTTGTCCGGCGGCCAGCAACAGCGGGTAGCGATTGCCCGTGCGTTGGCGATGCGACCCAAATTGATGCTGTTTGACGAACCCACGTCAGCCCTCGACCCGGAGCTGGTAGGCGAAGTGCTGTCGGTGATGCGCGACCTGGCCACCACCGGCATGACCATGATCGTGGTCACCCATGAGTTGGGCTTTGCCCGCGAAGTCTCCAACCGCATGGTGTTTATGGATGCCGGCCAGATTGTGGAAGCCGGCAGCCCGGAAGAAATTCTAATAAGCCCACAAAACCCGCGTACCCAAAGCTTTATTTCTGCCGTTCGCACTTAACTAAAAAACAAACGAGAACGCCCCCATGAAAAAATTGTTTATCCCAACGTTGCTTGCAGGCCTGATGGCCTCCTCCGCTGTTTTCGCGGCATTGCCGGCGGCAATCAAGGACAAGGGCGAGATCAGCGCGGCCATCGTGCCGAACTATCCGCCGATGGATTTCAAGGACCCGGCCACCAACAAGATCACCGGCCTGGACTTTGACCTGGGCAACGCCCTGGCCGAGCGCCTGGGCGTGAAGATCAAGTGGCAGGAAACCGGCTTCGAGCAGATGCTCAGCGGCTTGACCACCAAGCGCGTGGACATCGTGCTGTCGGGCATGTCCGACACCGCCGAACGCCAGAAGGCCGTGACCTTCATCGACTACTTCACCAGCGGCCCGCAGTTCTACACCCTGGCCAAGCGTGAAGACCTCAAGGAATTGACAGACCTGTGTGGTAAAAAAGTCGGCACCAGCCGCCGTACCACCTGGCCGTCGGAAATTGCCGCATGGAGCAAGGAAAACTGCGAGGCGGCGGGTAAGCCGGCGATCGTGGTGATCGGCACCGAAGGTTCGGCGGATGCGCGGGCGCAGTTGCAGCAGAATCGCCTGGATGCCGCGATGCAGGGCAGCGAGACCATTCCCTACTTGATGTCGCTGGACAAGGGCAAGTACAAGCCGGTGGGCCTGGCGATTGCCAAGCAATTCACGGGGCTTGGGATTGAGAAGAGCAACACGGAACTGGTCACGGCGATCAGTGAAGCGTTGCAGGGCATGATTGATGACGGCACCTACGGCAAGATCCTGAAAAAGTGGGACCTGGAGCAAGGCGCAGTCGAGAAGATCACCATCAACTCCGGTCAGTAAGTCGATCCAAGTGTGGGAGCTGGCTTGCCTGCGATGGCGGCAGGTCAGCTTGCATCATCATTGCCTGAACCACCGCTATCGCAGGCAAGCCAGCGCCCACATTTGATGTGTGTTGTCTTGAGAACATAACAAGGACACTTGCCCCCACCGTGGCCACTTACTCCCTGGTAATCCGCCGCCTGATGATCTGCTCGGTGACCATCGTGGTCAGCCGCGCCATGACCAGCCCGTTGCTGGCCCTGTTGCTGAGTACTCGCCTGGGCCTGAACCAGCAGGACATCGGCCTGCTGATGGGGATTGCCGTCTTTATTGCGACCTTGCTGGGCCTGTACGGCGGCTACATCATCGACCGCCTGGAAAAGCGCAAGCTGCTGATCCTGGCCATGCTCTCCAGCTCCATCGGTTTTCTGTTGCTGACTTTTGCCAGCAACCTCTACCTCACCACCCTGACCCTGGTCATCACCGAAGCGGCGTCGGCGCTGTTCCTGATTGGCTCAAAAGCCATCATCAGCGAGAACCTGCCGGTGGGTGACCGTGCCAAGGTGTTTTCGCTGCGCTACACCCTGACCAACGTCGGCTACGCCACAGGCCCGATGGTCGGCGTAGTGATCGCCGGCCACCTGCAACTGGCCCCGTTCCTGATTGCCAGTGCGATCGCCTTTGGCAGCGTGTTCCTGATGATCGGCATCCCGCCCACCCAACGGGATGACAGCAACAAGCCCTTGAGTTTTCTCACCACCCTGCGCACGTTGCGCAGCGACCGCACACTCATCCTGTTCACCAGCGGCAGCTTGCTGAGCACCATTGTCCATGGGCGCTACACCCTGTATCTGTCGCAATTCTTGCTGGTGGCCTACAAGCCCGCCGAGGCGCTGAAGATTCTGTCTGCGGTGCTGGCGTGCAATGCCATCACCGTAATTCTGATGCAGTACCAGATCGGCCGCTTTCTCAAACGTGAACAATTGCGCTACTGGATCGTGCTCGGCACGCTGCTGTTCATTGCCGGACTGATCGGTTTCAGCCTCGCGGACAGCCTGCTTACCTGGTGCCTGGCGATGTTCGTATTCACCCTCGGCGAGATGATCATCTACCCCTCCGAGTTCCTGTTTATCGACACCATCGCGCCGGATGCACTGCGCGGCAGTTACTACGGCGCGCAGAACCTGGCCGCGTTTGGAGGGGCGATGAGCCCGGTGATTTGCGGCTATCTGCTGATCAATGCGGCGCCGGCCAGCATGTTCTATGCATTGGGGGCGCTGACTGCGGTCGGTGGAACGCTGTGCTTTCTGAGCGGGCGAAGGGTTGCAGGTTCTTGCTGATATTTGCGCTGGATCCCGCTATTAATAGCGAAACTTCTCACGGACCCGAGCCCCATGAAATTCGACACGGCCTACAGCCTGAGTCTCGACGACAAGCTGTCGATCTACGACGTACGAGACCTGAATTTCGACGAAACCGCTGATTTCGATTCCGACCACGACAGCTTCCTCTGCCCCAACGATCAGTGCCGTGCAGCGTTTGATGCGAGCAACGCGCTGAGCACGTTCAACGCCAAGAACGTCAACTACGTGCGCACGCCGCACTTCAAGAACAAAACCAGTACCCGACACATTGACGGTTGTCGTTATGCCAGCACCCACAAGACCGCGAGCGGCGAAGGTGACGACGAGCGTGAGGACAATTTCCCCTCGGAATTTGTACTGACTCGTAGACAGTACGAACGCAAGCCGCCCTTGGCTGGCACCGAAGGAGATAGCCCTCAAGCCCCCGCAAAAGCACCTTCTGTCCGTGCCACTGCATTCCCCGGCAACCACGACAGCACCCCGGACAAAACCAGCGTGTTCGCCCACCCGGTGGAATGCTTTGTGTCCAACATCGATGACAAGGACAAACTCAAGTCCATGCCGTTGAAGATCGGCGAGCACACCGCGACCTACTGGACGTACTTCAAAAAGATCGAATACCTGCAGGACAACAAGGGCTTGATCTACTGGGGCAAAATCAAGGCGATCAAGGACTACACCAGCAGCTTTCGCATCGACTTCGAAAAGAAAGTGTGGCTCGACAAAAAGCCTTACTCGGTGAATGTCTACCTGAGCAAAAAACTCATCGACAACTACCGCAAGCGCAAGGCATTCCTGGAGCAGATCAAGGCGGCGGTGGACAGTGAGCGGGCGTTGTACTGCTTCTTCTATGGGGTGACGCCAGCACTCCAGCAGGTGCCCAGCAAGAAGAACCCCGAGCAGACGTTCGGGGTGTTCAGCGCAAATATCGAGAACCTGGATCACCTGATCATTCGCGAGGCGCCAGGGCTGGAATAGGGGGTCGTTGATAATCCAGTTGATGAGCGGTCAAAACAACTGTACAAAAACACAGTATAGTTTGTCCTCCCCCGTCGAACCCTGGAGAAACCCCATGTCCTCCCTGGCAATGAGCTCTTTTGTAGAACAGCAGATCGTCCTGCATCAATTCACCGCCAAGCACAGCGCACAGGCCCGTGCGATGCTGGGCTGGAGCCGGGAACACCTGGCGCTTCAGGCTGGCGTGACGGTTGAAGCGGTTCAACAGTTTGAAAGCCAATGCGACGTGGGTGACGAAACCCGCCTGGCCCTGGCGTTTCGTTTGGAGGCTGAAGGGCTGGTGTTTTTCCCTGGGTTTGCGCCGGGGTGGGGCATGAGTGTGCGCCGCTTTGACACTGCCGCAGCCGAACCCGTAGCGCAAGGGATCATCTCTCGTTTGATCGGCACAACGTCCGCATCACTTGACTCACCCACCCCTCAACCGAATGGTGCGTAGCGCCCGGCCCTGGGGCCAACGCTGTCACATCGCACACCCGCCGCCCGTTACGGCGTCAAAGTGCCGGCTTGAAATCAGCCTGGGCTGCCTGCTCGTATCCATGGGCCACGGCCAGCAAGGTTGGTTCGGACCATCGGGTCCCGAAAAAATAGGCACTGGTCGGTAGCCCATCCTCATCCTTACCGGAGGGGACGGTGATTCCAGGGTAACCGGCCACTGCCACACCGAAATAACTGTAAGTCTCGAAATCCGACACCATGGCGTCCAGGTTTTCCGCTTTGATCGGGTCATCCATGGTGCTGCGGAAGTCCTGAATGAGCGCGTCCCAAAGGGGTTTACGCTGCTCCGGCGTCAGGGTCTGGGCGTTGATTTCCTTGAGGATGGGCTGGTGATCCGCGTCAGCCCCTTCGCGCTCGTCGTTGAACTTGATCAGTTCGGTCAGCGACTTGACCGGTAGGCCCGGACGCTTGCCGAGGTAACTGTTCAACTCATCCTTAACATCAGAGAGCAGCAACTCGTCGTAACGTGATGCATCGGCCAGCCGCAGGTTGACCGGCACCAATACCGCGCCTTGTTCGCGTAACACGTCCAACGTCCGATTGAATTGCTCGCTGTTATCGACTGACAGGGTTTCGCCATCTTTGGAAAACGTCGCGGGATAACCGATACGCTTGCCTTTCAACGCGCCTGGAACCAACAACTGCGTGTAATCAATGCCTTGGGGTGCGCCCACGCTCGCCGGATCCTGTGGATCGCTGCCCGACATGGCATTGAGCATCAACGCAGCATCAAACACCGAACGCGCCATCGGGCCCGGTGTGTCCTGGTTCTGACTCGCGGGAATCAACCCGTTGCGGTCCAGCAGGCCAACGCTGGGCTTGAGCCCGACGACCCCATTGCGCGCGGCCGGGACAATAATCGAACCATTGGTTTCAGCCCCCACCGCCAAGGGTGCCAACCCTGCCGCGACTGCGGCGGCAGACCCGGAGCTGGAGCCTCCGACGTCGGCATCCGCATGGTGCGGGTTACGGGTTTGTCCGCCCCGGCTGCTCCAGCCATCGGGACCACCACGAAACCCAGCCAGTTCGGTCATGTTGGTTTTACCGAGGATCACCGCGCCCTGCCTGATCAGGTAGTCGACCAATGGGGCGTTCTTGCCGGCCGCTTCACCCACCAGCCCGAAAGCACCTGCACTGGTCTGCATGCCTTCAGTTTCGATGGTGTCCTTGAGCAAAATGGGAATGCCATGCAGCGGCCCGCGTACCTTGCCGCTGGCGCGCTCGCGATCCAGCTCGCGCGCTGCCTCCAATGCCCCGGGGTTGAGTTCGATGACGGCGTTCAGTTGCGGGTCGACGCTGCGAATGCGCGCCTGCAGGTACGTGACCAGGTCGGCCGAGCTGAGCCCGCCTGGCCGGGCCATGTGCTCGCCAAGCTCTTTGACACTGAGGTACTCGGTCCCAGGGGAAACGGGGTTTGAAGCAACCGCTGAGTAGTCTCCTGCAAACGACTGTACAACTTGCCGGACGACGGAGCCCATTCCATATGCAATACCGAACATAAGACCTCTCGAAGAGTAAGACATGACGAAGGATCAACGTTGATCCGTGGGCCAGTCTAAAAACTCTTCTTCTGCCCGGCAGCGGGATGTGGGCCGTTTACGGTGTGGGACAGTTCAGCGCAGCGGGTAGCCTTTCCTATGGGGCCATCAAGCGAAGGATGCTTCGATACTCCCGTATCAGGGCCGCCAACCTTTCCTTTGCCCATCGCGCACCGTAGAACCACAGTGTCGCGCCATCATCGAGCGGCTCGCCAACCCCCGGGTAACCACTCCAGCAGGCCCCATGGAATGCGGCGCTGCGACTGTCGGATATCAAGGCGTCCAAGCGGAATTCGTGCACACGCTCATCGATTTCATTGCGGGCATGCAGGGTCTTGGTCCGGTGTGCATGCACCGGAACCAGCACCACTCCGGAGCGGCGCAGGATATCCAGCGCTCTCAGGAAGGACGGGGTGTGCTCAATCAACTGATGTTCCTGAGCGTCCACCCATCGCTCGGCGAACCCCAGGCGCCTGCCCTCCAACGCACTGTCAGCCGTAAAGGTGGTGTTGTTCTGTACCAGGGGCACTTCCACCATTACCGGCCCGGAGGGGTCAATGCCACTCAGCGCAATCAATGACAGCGACGGGTCGCGCTGGAGTTTGAGGGGTAATCCGGGGACGTCATACCCCGGGATCGGGACGCCGCCTCTCAAGCTGACATGAGCCTGGGGATCGACGCCGAAAGCGATACCACCCGGGCTTGCAGGCTCGTGGGTTGGCGTTGCCAGACCCGACGACTCAGCAGGCCCAGGCACCGGTAGCCCCGTCGAACAGGGCAAGCCCAGCTGCCAATATTTCTTACACTTGCGCTCCATGAAACCCGCACCCGACAAATGACTTGCCGGGGATCATCGCACCGTTGCCTGGCGCCTGTCGCAGCACTGAAACAGTTTGAAAACTCCTTTTTTCGCACGCGCCTGCCTTCAGCCGGCGAGGTGCTCTTGCGCGCCTTGGGTTTCGACTTCCAGCCACCAGGCCACCCCGCGCTCAGGTTGATTCAAGCTGAACACCTGCCCCATCTGCGGCGTGGTGATCGACACATTGCGCTCCCAAGCCAGGGCCATGATGCGGTCGAACGGTTCGTGCCAGGTATGGAAGGCCAAGTCGAAGGTGCCGTTGTGAATCGGCAGGAGCCAGCGCCCCTTGAGATCGATATGTGCTTGCAGGGTTTGCTCCGGTTGCATGTGCACATGGGGCCAATCGACGTTGTAAGCACCTGTTTCCATCAGCGTCAGGTCAAACGGGCCGTATTGTTCGCCGATGCGTTTAAAGCCGTCGAAATAGCCGGTGTCGCCACTGAAGAAGATCCGTCGCGCGCCATCGATCATCACCCAGGAACACCACAGGGTCTGGTTGGCATCAAACAGACCGCGCCCGGAAAAATGCTGTGCAGGCGTGGCGACGAATCGAATGCCCTCCACCTCGGTACCCTGCCACCAATCCAACTGGCGCACTTTGCTGGCGTCTACGCCCCACTTGACCAAGAGGTCACCCACGCCCAGCGGCGCCAGAAAATAGCGGGCCTTGTCGGCCAGTTGCACGACAGCCTTGCGGTCGAGATGGTCGTAGTGGTTGTGGGAAAGAATCACCGCTTCCAACGGCGGCAACGCTTCAAGACTGATGGGCGGCTGGTGGAAACGCTTGGGACCGGCCCAGCTGAACGGCGAGGCGCGCTCGGCGAATACCGGGTCGGTGACCCAGAATTTGCCGCGCATCTTAAGCAATACGGTGGAATGCCCGAGGCGGAACACGCTGTGATCCGGGGCTGCCAGCAGCTGTTCGCGGGTCAGTGGTTGCACCGGGATCTGCCCTACCGGCCGCGTGGTGCGCGGTTTGTTGAACAGCATGTTCCAGAAAATACGCAAGGTTTTGCCGAAGCCCCCGTGCTGCACAGGCGCCTCATTGCTGAAGTGCTTCTGGTCCTGCTCGGCAGGCTTGCGCGTGGCTGGCGATGAATCGACACGGGATGAGAGGGTGGCCATGACCGGGTGACTCCTACGGCTCGCTCATAAATTACACTGCACAGTGTAGTTTCAAGATTGCAACAAAATCCGGAGCAAGTAAACTACCGAGTGTAAGTTTCCCTGACCTGAAGAGCCGAGCGCCACCCATGACTGCCCCTCAACGCCTCACCGACCGCAAACGCGAAGCCATCGTGGCCGCGGCCATCGCCGAGTTTCGCGCGAACGGTTTCGAGGTGACCAGCATGGACAAGATCGCCGCCACCGCCGGCGTATCCAAGCGCACGGTGTACAACCACTTCCCCAGCAAGGAAGAATTGTTCGCTGAAATTCTCCATCAACTCTGGGCCAGCAGCGTCGCCCAGCTCGACGTCAGCTACGCCAGCGACCGCCCGCTGCGTGACCAATTGCGCGGGCTGCTGGAGGCGAAGATGAAGATGATGTCGGACGCCAACTTCCTTGACCTGGCCCGGGTTGCCATCGCTGCCACCATCCATTCGCCGGAACGTGCGCAAGACATGGTGACGCGCCTGAGCAAGCGTGAAGAAGGCTTTACCCAGTGGGTGCGCGCCGCCCAGGAAGACGGCCGGCTCAATTGCAGCGACCCGGCGTTTGCCGCGCACCAGATCCAAAGCCTGCTCAAGGCCTTCGCCTTCTGGCCACAGATCACCCTCGGCCAGCCCACCCTCGATGCCGCCTGCCAGGCCAGTGTCATCGAGTCTGCCATCGACCTGTTCCTGGCTGGCTACGAAGTCACCCCGCCGCACCCGCTGTAACGCTGTTGTGCAAACGACATCCCAGGTCGTTTTTGACGCATTCGCCCTCTGTTTTGCGCAAATGGCCTGGAAGGACACTGATTATTCCCACGCGAATAACTGACAATATTCATGGGTGTTATCCGATCAACGGTTAAGCCTGCGAACGCGTGTTGTCGTATTGCACAAAAGAGCTGACCCTGGAATTTATGGAAAACAGACAAGGCAAAGGGCTTTCCTTTGCCCGGCGCATCTACAAGCCAAGGATCATCGGCACAGCCATGTGCTGCATCAGCGTAATAGCGGCGCTGTATCCATTGGCCAAGCCGGGCTGGATCTGGGCGTTGTTGCTGGTCAATGGTTTCGTTTGGCCGCACCTGGCGTATCAATGGGCGACCCGCTCTAAATTTCCCTACGACGCCGAGCAACGCAACCTGGTGTATGACGCGCTGTTCAGCGGTTTCTGGGCTGCCACCCTGCAGTTCACCCCGCTGACCACCGTGACCCTGCTGTCGATGGTTGCCATGAACAACGTGGCCGCCGGTGGCAAGCGCCTGTTGATACGCGGTGCCTACGCCCAGGTGCTCGGCGCGGGTATCGGCGCCCTGCTGTTCGGCCTGCAGTTCAACCCTTCGGTCAGCCTGGTTCAGGTCTACGCCTGCCTGCCCATGCTCACGCTCTACCCCATGGCCATTGGCATGGTCTGCTATCAACTGGCGATCAAACTGTCGGAACACAAACGCGCCCTCAGTGCATTGAGCCGCATCGACAGCCTCACGGGCCTGCTCAATCACGGTTCCTGGAAGGACCTGCTGCACCTCAAGTTTCACAAGTGCCAGCAACAGCAAAGCCACGCCACCATCGCCTTGATCGATATCGATCACTTCAAGCAGATCAATGACACCCACGGCCATATCGTCGGCGACGCGGTACTGCGGCAATTGAGCCTGGAGCTGCGGCGCAACCTTCGGGAAAACGACTTGGCCGGGCGATACGGCGGCGATGAGTTCTGTGTGATTCTTCCGCGAATGCCCCTGGAACAAGCGGCCCAAGTGATGGAACGCATGCGCGAAACCTTCAGCAATTACCGCAACCCGCAGATCCCTGAATTGCGCGTAAGCCTGAGCATCGGCCTGGCGGGGTTCCAGCCGTCGTTTACCAATGCCGCCATGTGGCTCGATGCAGCGGACCGCGCCCTGTATGCGGCGAAGGACACCGGGCGTAACCGGGTCAACGTGAGCGACGAGAAGGTCGCCCACTCCGCCTGAAACGGTGGCACGACAGCTCGTCTGAATCTTCCTGCCGACACACCACAAGAAAGCATAATGCCACCACTGGTCGCCTACCCAAAAAAGGTCCTGCCCTTGGGGCGAACTTCTTGTCAGGCTGATCACTCTTAACCCGTTGTTCCACCCCCTCTGTCAGCACAAGGAAGCTGACAATGAGCAAGTCAACCGTATGGCGCACGCCTTACGGGGGCAGGCGCATACCAAGGAAACTCCAGCAGCCTGCTTGTCCGAGCACCCGAACATGCTATTCAACGCGCACAAGAAAACCATAGAGTCCCTGCAACACACCCTTGCCCAGCACACCAGCCTGCTGGACGCCATCGAGCGCTCCATGGCGGTGATCGAATTCGACCTGCACGGCAACGTGCTGCGGGCCAATGCCAACTTCCTCCAGACCATGGGCTACCGCGCCGAACAGATTGAAGGCCAGTCCCATCGCATGTTCTGTACCCCGGCGTTCGCCCGCAGTGCCGAGTACAGCCAGCTGTGGTCGAACCTGCGCAACGGCCTGTTCCAGTCCGGCACCTTTGAACGGGTGGCCGGCGATGGCCAGTCGGTGTGGCTCGAAGCCAGCTACAACCCGGTGCAAGACAGCACCGGCCAGGTAATCAAAGTGGTGAAGTACGCCATGGACGTCACCCCGCGCCTGCAGGCCGAAAGCGAAGCCAACGCCAAGCTCGAAGCCATCGGCCGGGCCATGGCGGTGATCGAGTTCAACCTCGACGGCACCATCATCACCGCCAACGCGAACTTCCTGCAGCGCATGGGTTACACCCTGGCACAGGTCCAGGGCCAGCATCACCGCCTGTTCTGCACCACCGAGCTGGCCAACAGTTCGGCCTACAGCGATTTCTGGCGGCGCTTGAACCAGGGCGAACTGTTCAGCGGCCAGTTCGAGCGGGTGGACAAAAAAGGCCAGACGGTGTGGCTCGAAGCCAATTACAACCCGGTGTACGACGCCAGCGGGCGCCTGTGCAAAGTGGTCAAGTTTGCCTCGGACGTCACTGCCAGGGTGCAGCAACATGCCGCCGACGCCGCCAGTGCCGCCCAGGCGTACCACATCTCGCTGAACACCCGGGACATCGCCGAGAAAGGCGCCGAGGTGATCCAGCAAACGGCCAGCGGCATGCGCGAAATCGCTGCCGACATTGATGGCTCTTCGCAGAAGATCGCCAGGCTGGGCGAGCGTTCGCAGCAGATCACCACCATCGTCAACACCATTCGCGGCATCGCCGACCAGACCAACCTGCTGGCCCTCAATGCCGCCATCGAGGCCGCGCGGGCAGGCGAACAAGGTCGCGGCTTTGCCGTGGTGGCCGATGAGGTACGGCAACTGGCGGCGCGCACCAGTGGTTCCACGGCGGAAATCTCCAGCATGATCGCGATGATCCAGGATGAAACCCGCCAGGCCATCCACAGCATGGACGGCACCCGCGACCGTGCCGCGCAAGGCGTCGACCTGGCCAACCGCGCCGGCACGGTGATCCTGCAGATTCGCGAAGGCACCAGCGAGGCCGTGCAAGCGGTGAGTGTGTTTGCCAATGAGCGTGGGGCCAACTGACCCGATCTTCATGCGGGCGGCCGGGGGCTCGGTCTATAGTGCTTCACTGACTATTTGTTGATGACCCGAGCCCGCCATGACCCCAGAAAAGCCTGCAGCCGCCCCCGTCGACCACCTTCGTTTTCACCGCGCCCACGCCCACCTGGCACCGACCTTCGGCAATGACACCTTTGCCCTCAAGGCCGAAGCCTTCGCGCGCTTCTTCGGCACACCGACCTTCCTGGGCGCGCAAACCGCAATCGTGGTGCTGTGGGTGGTGTTGAACATGACCGGTGTCACGCACTTCGACGTGTACCCGTTCATCCTGCTCAACCTGGCGTTCAGCCTGCAATCGGCGTACGCCGCGCCGCTGATCCTGCTGGCCCAGACGCGCCAGGCGGCCCGCGACAAAGCCCAGTCCGATGCCGACGCCCAGCACCGTGAAGCCCTGGCAATCGCCAACACCGAACGCCAGGCCCAGGCCGCGCAGACCACCAAGCAGCTACTGGAGCTGCTGGAGCAAAACACCCGGCTCACGGAAATGACCAAACAACTGACCGAACATATCGAAAGCCTGACGTGCGAAATGCATGAGCACTTTGTGCGCAAAACCTAAGGCAAGCGCAGGTGCCGGCCCAGCTCATCAAACAGGGTCACCACTGAGCGCAACGCCCGGCAGTCAGGACGCGTGAGCAACCACAACGCGGTATCGTGCCCTGCCAATGCGGGGCCCAGCGGTTGCAGGCCTTCACCCAGCAGAAAATCCGGCAACGCCGCCACCCCCAACCCCGCGCGGACCAACTCGGTAACCGACAGCATGCTGTTGCAGCGATAACTGGGGCGCACACCGGGCAGATGCTCGCGGCGCCAAGCGACCGTGGGGTGATCGGGCAGGAAGTCATCCGGGGCGATCCAGGCCAGCTCAGCCAACTCGCCGCCTTCGTGACGGCGGGCATAGTCGACACTGGCGCAGACTTGGTAAGACACGCTGCCCAGGCACCGTCCGACAAGGTGCTCCGGCGGTGCCTTGGTCAAGCGCAGGGCGATATCCGCGTCGCGGCGGCTGAGGTTGGCAAAATCATTCGACGTACTCAGTTCCAGGGTCAGCGCCGGGTACTGCGGCATGAACTGCGCCAGGGCGGGCAGCAGCAACCCTTGCAGCACCGAGTCGGTACAGGTCAGGCGCACCGTGCCGCTGATCACTTCACCGCCCTGCTCCACGCCGATGCGCGCCGCTTCCAACGCCTGTTCGGCGCGTTCCGCCTGCTGCGCCAAATTGCTTGCCAGGCTGGTGGGCAAGTAACCGGCGCGGCTTTTTTCAAACAGCGTCTGGCCCAGTGCCGCCTCCAGGCGCCGCACGGCGCGGAACACCGTGGACACATCCACCCGCAACGATGCTGCTGCCCGTGCGAGGGTGCCGCCGCGCACCAGGGCGAGGATCAGCGACAGGTCGGGGTAGTCAATTGAATAGTGCGTAGCTGCATTGAGCATGTGCTAAAACGCCAATATTGATTGCGTGAACGCCAATCTATAGTGCGCCTCAGGACACCACAAGCCATGGGATGTACACGATGAAAACCACGCCTCCGCACCTCGCCCTGATCGGCGATTACAACCCCGATGTCATCGCCCACCAGGCCATCCCCGTGGCGCTGCAACAGGCGGCCGAGAGCCTCGGCCTGGGGGTGCACGTGCGGTGGCTCGACACCGATAACCTGCCCCAATCACTGCATGACTTCGACGGTTTCTGGTGCGTCCCCGCCAGCCCTTACCGCGACACTGACGGCGCAATGCGGGCGATCCGGTTTGCCCGCGAGCAACGCCGACCGTTCCTCGGCACGTGCGGCGGTTTTCAGCATGCCGTGCTGGAATACGCGCGCAATGTCCTGGGCTGGAAGGATGCCGAGCATGGCGAACTCGCGCCGCAGGCCAAGCGCGCCGTGATCGCGCCACTGAGCTGTGCCCTGGTGGAGGCCACCGACACCGTGCGCCTGGCACCCTACACCCGGATCGCCGAGGCCTATGGCACCCTGGATGTGCAGGAAGGTTATCGCTGCCGTTACGGCGTGAACCCCGAGTTCCTCGATGCCCTGCTCGAAGGCGACCTGATCCCCAGCGGCCATGATTCGGCTGGCGACCTGCGCGCGGTGGAACTGCTCGACCACCCGTTCTTCGTCGCCACCCTCTTCCAACCCGAACGCGCCGCGCTGCAAGGTATTACCCCGCCCTTGGCGATGGCCCTGCTCAAAGCTTGTCAGGCGACGTCCGAATGATCGCCCGCACACCTTCGCCGCCCTATTACGCGGTGATCTTCAGCTCACTGCGCACCGAAGGCGATCAAGGCTACGGCCAGGCGGCCAGCCGCATGCTGGAACTGGCGCGTGAACAACCGGGGTTCATCGGCGTGGAGTCCGCACGGGAAGACGGCCTGGGCATCACCGTGTCGTACTGGGAGAGTGAAGCGGCGATCCTGGCCTGGAAGCAGCAGGCCGAGCACCAGGCGGTGCGCGAACAGGGGCGCGCCACTTGGTACTCGGCCTTCCAGACCCGGGTATGCAAAGTCGAACGGGCCTACGATTCGACAAGCCCGCTCACCACAACAAGTACGCCTGCCAAAAAAAGCCGAGCGCCACAGGGCTAGCTCACCAGACTGCGCAACGCACTGATCTGCGGGATCTCCACGCGCCGCATATACACCCGCAGCGGCTCGGTGATATTGATGCGGTCGTCGATGTTCTGGTCCAGCAGCAACTGGATGCGTTCGCGGGACAGCGTCATGGTCTGCTCCGGGGCCGGTAGCCAGACGAATTCGGCGGTGGGGATGATGCCGTCATCGGCCACGTCCATGCCGAAGGAATCTTCGCTGAAACGCACGATGTACTGGCCCGTCTTGCGGTTGAGGCCAACAAAACCGTGGAGTTGGTCGGCGGCCTGGCAGATAAGCTCGGAAGTGATGCGCATGGTAAACCTCACTGAAAAGTCCCACTGGGACTGGAAAGATGGTTTACACGCGTGGCGGGAAGTACCGCCCTCTGACGGGGCAGCTGCGGCCAAGAATACTGCAATGCCTCCTTTAAAAACCCGAAAATTTTGCCCGTGCGCACGTTAATGTCGGTTTGGTGATAGCGCCTTTCGCAATCAATTGTTAAAAAGGAGGCCTTCTCAAAGCTACCTCCACGAAAGGACTTCGCATATGCCTGTCACGTTTACCAAGAGCGCCCTGCTGCTCGCCCTGATGCTCGGCCTTGGCCAGGCACATGCGCAAGACCCGATCAGCCCGGCTGAATTGGCGACAAACGAAGGCATTCCGTACCCGGCCGTGATCGCCCACCGTGGCGCGTCCTTTGATGCCCCCGAGTCCACCGCCGCCGCCTACAAGGTCGCCCGCGACCTGGGTGCCGATTACCTGGAAATGGACCTGCAGCGCAGCAAGGACGGCGTGCTGTTCGCCCTGCATGACAACAACCTGCAGCGCACCACCGACGTGGCCACCAAGTTCCCCGACCGCAAGGACGCCCCGGCCAACGAGTTCACCTGGAAAGAACTGCAAACCCTCGACGCCGGCAGCTGGTTCAACGCCGCCTACCCGGACCGCGCGCGCCCAGGTTTCGTCGGCCTGAAAATCCAGAGCCTGGACGACATCATCAAGATCGCCGAAGGCAACCCGCAGCACAAACCCGGCCTGTACATCGAAACCAAGGAGCCCAAGCAATTCCCGGGCATCGAAGCCGACCTCAAGAACAAGCTCCTGGACAAAGGCTGGCTGAGCTCCGCCGGCTCCAAGCTGGGCAAGAGCAACACCGGCGTCGGCCAGGGCAAGGGTCGCGTGGTGCTGCAAACTTTCGAAGTGGCGAGCCTGAAAGAGCTGCAGAAAGAAATGCCCAACACCCCGAAGATCCTGTTGCTGTGGGTGGGTGAAGGCAGCATCGAGCCGAAGAACAAGCAGACATTTGCTGAATCCGGCGAAACCACCAAGGCCGCCTACTACGCCAAGCAAGAGCCGAAAGACGCGGCCGAGTTCGAAAAGTGGGTCGACGAAGCCAAGAGCCTTGGCGCCATCGGCACCGGTCCCTCGGCTGAGCTGACAGACCACGGCGACCAGAGCTATTCGGACCTGGTCAAACCGGAAATGAACAAGCTGACCCACGACAAAGGCTTGCTGGTGCACGTCTACACCGTCGATGAGCCGGTGGACTTCGAGAAAGTGATGAAGGCCGGCGTCGATGGCATCTTCACCAACCGTGCCGCCGAACTGCTGAAGTTCTACAAGCGCTGGCCGTCGTCCAGCGTGCAGGACCTGCTGAACGACTATAAGTACTGAGTGAAGGCCGAATGGTCAGGCCGCCTGTGGTTGGGGCGTGACTACGGCCTGATCGTCGGCGAGCTGGGGCGCACCGCGCCCCATGCGCACTACGCCCACCAGTTGATGGTCTGCCCCGGCGCGCCGATCACGGTCAGCCTGGAGGGGCAGGTCACTTCGGCCCATCGCCTGTTTATCCCGTCGCGACAGGCTCACGCCATTCTTGAAACTCAAGGTGAGGTCACGGTGCTGTATGCCGAACCTGCCGTGTTTGATATCGCCCCTCTGCTGCACCAGGACCTGTCGCTTGAGGCCTTGCGCCAACTCCCCCGGCGCAGCCTGGATGATCCGCGCCTGGCGCGTGCGCTCGCCGCACTGGATCAACAACTCACCGGCAAAGTGTCAGCCCAGGCCCTGGCCCAGGCCGCGCACCTGTCATTAAGCCAACTGGAGCGGCTGTTCTGCGATCAACTCGGCTTGCCCGTGCGCCGGCTGGTGCTGTGGCGACGGTTGCGCATCGCCCTGCAACTGGCGCTGGCTGGCGGCACATTGACCGAGGCCGCCCACGGCGCGGGCTTTGCTGATTCAGCGCATTTCTCGCGGACCATGAAGCAGTTGTTTGGTGTGACAGCGGCGGCCTCATTGCGCCAGCTGGATGTTCAGCTGTTAACGTAAATCGTCCGGCAGTGGTGGTTCCTTGCTCAGGCCAACCGGCCTGAACGGATCACACAGCTGCGCCCCATACGCCCGCGGAAAATCCGGCCGGCTGCCAATCCCCAAGTCCCCCGGCCCCATCCGATAGCCCTCGCGATAAAACGCCGTGCCCAGCAGCCAGTCCCACAGGTTGAAGAACAGCCCGAAATTCACATCTCCGGCGCGACCGTACTTCATGTGGTGAAACCGGTGCACCGGCGCCCAGGCGAACACCCAACGCAACGGCCCCAGGCGCATGTCGACGTTGGAATGCTGCAACAGCAATTGCAGGGCAATGGCCAGCGCCAGCAGTTGTGCAACGTCCAAGGGAATACCCAGCAGGATCAACGGCAACAGACCTGCCGTGGCCTCGATCATCTGGTGCAGGGGGTGCTTCATCAAGCCGTTGAAGCCGTAGAGCCGCTGCACGCTGTGATGCACCGCATGCAGGCGCCACAGCGCGGCAATGCGGTGGCTGGCGTAATGCATCAAGGTGATACCGGCATCGGCCAGCACAATCGCCATCAGCAGTTGCTCCCACAGCGGCCAACCGCGCGGCCATAGGCCTTCAATCGCCAACAGCGCGGTAAGCCCCGGCAAGATCAACAAGCCCACGGCATTCAGGCTTTCATTGACGAGGGCGTGCAACGTGTCGCGCCGACGATCGCCCAGGCTGCGATTCCACTGCGGTTCATAAGGCAACCACTGCTCCACCAGGAACGACACCCCAACCGCTGCAATGAACAGCAAAATCAGCGTGTCTGGCTGCCACAGTCCGCAGCCAATAAAGCCGAACAGAAATGCCGGCGCATAGATCCAACTCACTAACCGTTTCATGCCGAGTCTCCCTTCAAGTGAGCCTCCAGCATGAAATCCCCCGCGCCTGGCGGATTGAACAAACTGCGCAACTGTTTGAATTAATTAAGGGTGAATTAAGTTGCGCTGGTTAATCTGGCCCCACTTAAACAGCTCACCAGAGAAGGACACACACCATGAAAACCCTGACCGCTTTGTTCGCCGCTACCGCCCTGACCCTGACCGCCGGCCTGGCCCAGGCAGATATTCGCCCAGACCAGATTGAAGGCCTGCTCAAGTCCGGCGCAGTGATGCCTTTCGAAAAACTCAATGCTGCCGCCGTGGCCAAACACGCGGGTGCCACTATCACTGACACCGAGTTGGACCACAACAACAGCGGCGTACTGGTCTACGAAGTCGACCTGACCGACACCGCCGGCAAGAAGTTTGAAGTGAAGCTCGATGCCAAGACCGGTGCTGTGCTGGAAGACAAGATCGACAGCTGAGTCACCGCTTCATTCAACGCCGCGCGCCTTCGGGTAGCGCGGCTTTTTTGTGCCCGCGCATAGGAAAATCCCCACTTAACGAATGAAATTACACCTACAACCCACAAGGTCGCTAAAATCCCACTCATTGGCCGGGGCATAACGCTCACCACCTTCCGGATCGAGAGTGCTGCATGGGGCAAAAAGCCGCCGACATCGCCACCATTGGCCGCATCAGTGCCGTCCCCGCGATGCTCAAGGTCATCAGCGACATGACCGGCCTGCGCTTTGCCGCCGTAGCGCGGGTGACCGACGACACCTGGACCGCCTGCGCCGTGCTCGACCAACTGGACTTCGGCCTCGGTGTGGGCGGTGAACTGGACCTCACCACCACGATCTGCCACGAAATTCGCGGCTCCCATGTGTCCGTGGTAATCGACAAGGCCAGCGAAGACTCGCTCTACCACGACCACCACACCCCGCGCCTCTACCAATTCGAAAGCTACATTTCGGTTCCCGTGTTCCGCACCGACGGCAGGTTCTTCGGCACTATCTGCGCCCTCGACCCCAACCCGGCCGACCTGCGCAGCAGCAGCATCCAGTCGACCATGGAGTCATTCGCCCGGGTGCTGTCCCTGCAGATCGAAGCCGAGGAAGCCGCGCTTCACACCCAAGCGCAATTGCAGGAAGAGCGCGGCACCGCCGAACTGCGCGAGCAGTTCATTGCCGTGCTCGGCCACGACCTGCGCAACCCGCTGTTCGCGATCAACTTCGGTGCCGAGCGGCTGCTGCGCAAATTCCCCGACCCTGCCACCGACACCCTCGTACGCCATATCCTCGCCAGCGGTCGCCGCGCCGCGCAGTTGGTCGAAGACTTGCTGGACTTTGCCCGTGGCCGCCTGGGCAGCGGCATCCCGCTGAACATCAGCGATTGCCTGGGTTTGCAGGAGGCCTTGCTGCATGTGGTCTCGGAAGTGCAAAGCGTGCACCCGCAACGGCTGATCCACGCGGACATCGGCGACCTGCAGGGCGTAAGTGGCGACCGCGACCGCCTGGCGCAGTTGCTCTCCAACCTGGTCGCGAATGCCATCCACCATGGCCGTCACGAGGGGCCGGTGGAAGTCACGGCAAAGATCGAGCAAGGCCATTTCAACCTGACGGTCAAGAACCCCGGGCAAATCGACGCATTGGCCTTGCCCCGCCTGTTCGAGCCCTACTCACGCCCCGCCAAGGACACACCCCAGGCCGGCCTGGGGCTGGGGTTGTATATCGTCAAGCAGATTGCCGACGCCCATGGCGGTGAATTGAGCGTCTCCACCAGCGCCGAGCACGGCACTGTATTTACGTTCCGCCTGCCAACGGCCTGATCAAGCGCCCAGGCGGGCCGTCAACTCAGTAAACGGTCACAAAACTGTCAAATCTCCTTGCAATGATTTGCGCATGCGAACCTGTAAAATCTCCTACGGGCGCTTCTCCTGCGAGCCCTCATGAACCACAGCATTGACCACAGCCACCAGGACTCCGACCTGTTTGGCTTGCTTTACGGTTTCCGCTTTCGCCCCGGTGAAAAGGGCGAGCAGATCGATTCAGCCACCGCGCTCCAGGCGCTGCGGCAACCAGACGACCCGGAAGAATTTTTGTGGCTGCACCTGAACCTCGCCCACGCGGCGTGCGAGCGCTGGATGCAGGCAAACCTGGACCTGCCGGAAGAGTTCTTCGAAGCCCTGCATGAAGGCTCGCGTTCCACGCGCATCGAGCACGTCGACTCGGCATTGCTGGCGGTGGTCAACGACGTGGTGTTCAACTTCAGCAGCATGGTCTCGTCGGATATTTCCACGCTATGGGTCTGCGCCCGCAGTCGCTTGCTCATCAGCGCGCGCCTGCAACCGCTGCACTCGGTGGACAAGCTGCGCTCGTCGGTGAAAGCCGGTGAAAGCTTTCGCTCGCCGCTGGCCCTGCTGGTGCACCTGTTACGCGACCAGGGTGAAGTGCTGACCCAGATCGTGCGCAAGACCAGCATCAGCGTCGACCATATCGAAGACCAGTTGCTGTCTTCGCGCCTGTCTACCAACCGCGCCGAACTCGGTGCGGCGCGCCGGGTGCTGGTGCGCCTGCAACGCCTGCTGGCGCTGGAGCCGGGCTCGCTGCTGCGCCTGCTCAACCGGCCGCCACAGTGGCTGCAAAAGGAAGACGTGAAGGAGCTGCGCAAATCCACCGAGGAGTTTGCGCTGATCATCAACGACCTGATGGCCCTGGGCGAACGCATCAAGCTGTTGCAGGAAGAGATCGCCGCCAACCTTAACGAGCAAAGCAACCGCACGCTGTTCACCCTTACCGTGGTGACAGTGCTGGCGTTGCCCATCAACATCATCGCCGGCTTTTTTGGCATGAACGTGGGCGGAGTGCCGCTTTCCCAGGACCCGGAAGGCTTCTGGATATTGGTGGCGTTGGTGGCGACGTTCACGTTGATCGCCGGGCGGTGGGCGTTCCGCAAACGCAAAGACTATTAACCCAGCCATTTAAGCCCCCCCTACAGCTGGAGGTTCCAGTTAAATCTCAAGGCTAAAGTAGCGGCACATTAAAAGACAAGCACATCACCTGAATGACAGGGAAGCGCCAACCCAAGTTGGCGCTCATTAAAACATTCATTTCAGACCGATTTACTTTTCTTGCCCTCATTTAGCACCATCACCGCCTCTGAGTGTTCCTCATTACCAAAAATCGTCACTGTGTAGTCGATTTTTTGCCAGCAGCACCGCACCGCGTAGGGAGGAATTTCAACCAGTACAGGGCCAGTATGTTCTGGACCGAGCACCACTGACTGGGCTGGATTTCCATCAATGTTTACCTTGACCGTAGTAAATCCAAACGTTGGGCGATTCTTAATTTCAGGAACAACAACCTCCAACCTATCAAAATGCCCTATCTGAACAGTTATACCGTACGCATTTGGAGAACCTTGAGGGATTTCAATTTGACGAAGTGTAGGAAAACTCATGGCACATACCTCTTAACGTTAGTAAGACACAGGCTTCACCACGATTAGAACAACCCGACTAACAAGCGTCTACTGTTAGAAATAACAGGTACATGCGAGTACTCGTAAAACAATAAAACTAAAATAGTTAACGAGGCCGTATATGAGTCACACAACACTGCAATCCCCGCCTTCAAGACGCATTGTCCATAATCACAGCGCAAGGATCGCTTAATTCCAAAAACACTGACCTGTGGCAGCATCTCTGTAACATTCTGCAATGACTATGAACGACATCCTCCCCACACTGGATGCCCCGGCATGGCCACCCCTTCCCTGACTGCCTCCCCCCACGCCTCACCTGCTGCCCCCAAACCCAGGCTGGACAAGAAGCCCAGCCTGGTGACAGTGATCATCTTCTTCGCCGTGCTCGCCATGGGCTTGCTGTTCACCGCCTACAGCCTGATGCACGACATGCATGAAATGGGCGCCCAACTCACCACCTGGACACCGTTCTTGCTGCTGGGTGTGGCGCTGTTGATCGCCCTGGGTTTCGAATTCGTCAACGGCTTCCACGACACCGCCAACGCCGTGGCGACGGTGATCTACACCAACTCGCTGCCGCCGCATTTTGCGGTGGTGTGGTCGGGCTTTTTCAACTTCCTCGGCGTATTGCTTTCCAGTGGCGCGGTGGCCTTCGGGATCATTGCGCTGTTGCCGGTCGAGCTGATTTTGCAGGTGGGCTCGTCGGCCGGTTTCGCGATGATCTTCGCCCTGTTGATCGCGGCAATCCTGTGGAACCTCGGCACCTGGTGGTTGGGTTTGCCGGCGTCCTCGTCCCATACCCTGATCGGCTCGATCATCGGCGTGGGCGTGGCAAATGCCTTGATGCACGGGCGTGACGGCACCAGCGGTGTGGACTGGAGCCAGGCGATCAAGATCGGCTACGCCTTGTTGCTGTCGCCGCTGATCGGCTTTGCGTTTGCGGCGATGCTGTTGCTGGCCCTGCGTGCCTTCGTCAAGAACCGCGCGCTGTACAAGGCGCCAAAAGGCGACACCCCGCCGCCGTGGTGGATACGCGGCATGCTGATTGCCACCTGCACCGGCGTGTCTTTTGCCCACGGTTCCAACGATGGGCAAAAAGGCATGGGCCTGATCATGCTGATCCTGGTAGGCACCCTGCCGATGGCCTACGCGCTGAACCGCACCATGCCGGCCGAGCAGTCGTTGCAGTTCGCGGCCGTGGCCGAAGTTACCCAAGTGGCGCTGGTGAAAAGCGCGCCGCAGGCACTGACCGGCGACCCGCGCCCGATCCTCTCGACCTACGTGCGCACCAAGGAAGCTACCCCGGAACTGGTCCCCGCCCTCGCCGCCCTGGCCGGGCAGATCGGTGATGAAGTCAAAGGCTACGGTTCCTTGGCCAAAGTGCCCGCCGAGGCTGTGGGCAACGTACGCAATGACATGTACCTGACCAGCGAAACCATTCGCCTGATGGACAAGGGCAAGGTCGGTAACTTCGATGCCGACACCCAGGGCAAGCTGCAACTGTTCAAGCAGCAGATCGACAGCGCCACGCGCTTCATTCCGCTGTGGGTGAAGATCGCCGTGGCCATCGCGTTGGGCCTGGGCACCATGGTGGGCTGGAAGCGCATCGTGGTGACCGTCGGCGAGAAGATCGGCAAGACACACCTGACCTACGCCCAGGGCGCCTCGGCAGAAATGGTGGCAATGCTGACCATCGGCGCGGCGGACATGTATGGGTTGCCGGTGTCGACCACCCACGTGTTGTCGTCGGGTGTGGCGGGGACCATGGTCGCGAACGGGGGCGGGTTGCAGATGCGCACGATCCGCAACCTGGCGATGGCGTGGGTGCTGACGTTGCCGGCGGCCATCCTGCTGTCAGGTAGCCTGTACTGGCTGTTCACCCAACTCTTCTGACACGCTACAAAAGCAAAATTGAACAGAGAATCAAATGTGGGAGGGGGCTTGCCCCCGATAGCAGTAGGTCAGCTACAGATAGACTGGCTGATACACCGCTATCGGGGGCAAGCCCCCTCCCACATTTTGTCCTGCCGTATTCAGTTGCTGAAGAGTCCAGCCATGGCCTTGCTGCGCTTCTTGTACACCCGCCTTGCCTCCAACGCTTCCTCCAGCGTCACCGGCACAAACCCAGCGCGCTGGTTCGGCTGCATTTGCCCGATCAGGTCCAGGTCGGCGCTGATCACCGTGCCGATCATCGCGTAGCCACCGCCCGACACCGCGTCTCGATGCAACACGATCGGCTCCAGGCCGGCCGGTACCTGGATCGAGCCAATCGGGTAGCAACTGTCGACGATGTTCGACGGATCCGACCCCGCGCCAAACGGCTGCTCCCGTGGCTGGAAACTCAAGGCACTGCCACCTTTGAAGCGATAGCCGATACGGTCGGCTTCGGAACCCACGGTCCACGGCTCGGCAAAGAAGCTGCTCTTGGCCGCATCAGTGAGGCGCTCGTAATACAGCCCCGGCACCACGCGCAGGGTCACGTCACCACCCACTGACCGGCGCAACGCCATCGGCAGGCTGTTGCCCGCCCGGCCCGTGCCGCTGGCTTCACCTATGGGCAATTCATCGCCCTCCTGCAAGCGTCGACCGTGAAACCCGCCGAGTGCGCCGAGGGTGTAGGTGGAGCGGCTGCCAAGCACCAATGGCACGTCGATACCACCGGCCACTGCAAGGTAGGTGCGGGCGCCGGCCTTGGGAAATTCAAAGCGCAAGACCTGCCCGGCGCGCACCTGGAACGCGGTGTCCTGGTGCACCACTTCACCGTCCAGGCGCGGCGACATCAAGGCACCGCTGAGAGCCACCAGCGCGTCCTGCTGAAACTCCAGCTCGGGGCCGATCAGCGTGCATTCCAGGCCCGCCGCACTGGCCGGGTTACCCACCAGGTGGTTGGCCGCACTCAGCGCGTACTGGTCCAGCGCACCTGACGGCGGGATGCCCAAGTGGTAGTAACCTTCGCGGCCAAGGTCCTGCACGGAGGTGGCGAGGCCGGGTTTGAGGACCTTGATCATGCCAGCGCCTCCTGCAGGGTTTTCGGATAGCCGGTGGGGTCGGCGAGAAAGGCATCGAGGGAAAATTCCACCGGGCGGATGCGCAGGTCGAAACGTCCTGCGTCCACTTCAGTCACTGCCTGGTCATAGGCGTCACGGTCCATGGGTTTGAACTGCACGATATCGCCGGGGCGGAAGAACACCATGTGTTCCTTCAGGTACGCCAACTGCTGCGCCGGGTCGTAGATGGGCGCCGGCGTCACGCCAAACATCTGGTAACCGCCGGCACCGCGCACCGAGTAGATGCAACCAAAACAGCCGCCATGGCCGAGGGTGAGCTTTGGCGTGTCGGTGCGCGGGCGCAGGTACTTGGGCACCTGCAATTGGCGCTCGCGCTCGACCATCTGGAACATGAACGGCAAGCCTGCGACAAAGCCGACCATCGACACAAACCACGGCGCACCGCTGTGGGCGGCAATGAACGCGTCGACATCGGCCAGGCCGTTGATGCGGGCGGCGTACTCCAGGTCGGTGCCGCTGGGGTCTTGATGGCGATCGCGAAAACGCATGAGGGTTTCATGGGTCCAGGGGTCGTTGTAGAGCACCGGGATTTCGATGATGCGCGTGCGCAGGGTGCGTTCGGCCACGGCCTGGGCTTCGGCGGTCTGCACCGCATCGAGCAATATGTGGGGCGCGATGCGGTCGGGGTCGAAGCGAATCTGGAACGACGCATTGGCCAGGCACACATCCAGCACGCCTTCCAGCGCCAGGCGCTCGACTGCACGGGTCACCGCCATGCCTTTGAAAAAAGCCTCCAGGGACATGCTGTCGCTGACCTCGGCAAACAGGTGTTCATCACCGCCGAAGCTGTAGCGGATGGGGGACGTTTCAGCCATGTCTGTTCCTCTTGGAATCATTGTAGAAAGGCAGGCGAAAAAAATAGGGGACCGTTTTTATTGGGGTGTTTTGACCGTGATGCCGGCTTGGTCCAAGGCTTCGCGGGTGGCTTCCACCAACTCCAGTGCACCAGGGGTGTCGCTGTGCAGGCAGATGGAATCGAATTCGATGAACAGGTTTTCGCCTTCTACCGTTCGCACAAGCCCGGTCTGACAGGCGCGCAGGACGCGCGCCGCCACCGTTGCAGGATCCAACGCCCGCACGGTGCGGGTAAACACGATGGAGCCCGTCAGGTCGTACTCACGGTCAGCATAAAACTCGCGCACCACCGGCTGCCCCAGTTCCGTGGCAATGCGCCAGATTACCGAGTTGGGCATGCAGTACAGCCGCAACGTGGGCTCGATGATGCGCAGGTTTTGCACCAACAGGCGCGCCGCTTCTTCATCACGAGCCAGGTGCATGTACAGCGCACCGTGGGGCTTGATGTGCTGCAGGGTCAGGCCTTGGGCGCGGGCGATTTCGCGCAGGGCGCCGAGCTGGTAGAGCATGTCGTCGACCAACTCTTGGGCCGGGGCGTTGATGTGACGACGACCGAAGCCGACCAGGTCCCGAAAGCCCGGATGTGCGCCAATGGCCACGCCCAGTTGCTTGGCGCGTTCGACAGTACGGCGCATGGTGCCGGGGTCGCCGGCGTGAAAGCCGGTGGCGATGTTGGCCGAGCTGATATAGGCCATCAGCTCCGCGTCGACACCGTCGCCGATGGTCCAGGGGCCGAAGCCTTCGCCCATGTCCGAGTTGAAATCCACTGCCTGCATCAGAGTCGCTCCGCCTAAGTGATGCTGGAAAAGTAGGCTGCGGCTTGACCCCTTGGGAAGATCTATTATCAGATGGCCCATCTTCTGAAAAACAGATACCGCTATGTCCTTGACCTTGCGCCAAATACGTTATTTCGTCGCCACCGCCGAAATCGGCCAGATTTCCCAGGCGGCCATCCACCTGAACATCTCCCAGTCGGCGGTGACCACGGCGATCAAGGAACTGGAAGCCATGCTCGGCGTGCAGTTGTTCGTGCGCTCAGCCCAGGGCATGAACCTGACCGACGCGGGCCGGCACTTTCTCAACCGTGCCTACGTGATCCTGCGCAGTGTCGACGATGCCCTGAACAGCCCGCTGCCCGACTACCGTGCCAGCGGCGTGCTGCGCCTGGCCGCCAGCTACACGGTGCTCGGCTACTTCCTGCCGCACCACTTGCAGCGCATGGAACACTGGCACCCGGACGTGACCATCGAGGTCTTCGAACAGGAACGCCAGGCCATCGAACAGGGCTTGCTCGACAGTCAATTTGATATGGCGGTGGTGCTCACCGCCAACCTCACCCACCCGGATATTGTCTCGGAAATCCTGTTCAATTCGGAGCGCCGCCTATGGCTGCCCAGCCATCATCCCCTGTGCGAACGCGGCGCCGTGAGCCTGGCGGATGTGGCCCAGGAGCCTTACATACTGCTCACCGTCGACGAGGCCGAACACAGCGCCATGCGTTATTGGGAACAAGCCGGGCAGACGCCCAAGGTGCGCCTGCGCACCAGTTCGGTGGAGGCGGTGCGCAGCATGGTCGCCAATGGCAGCGGCGTGGCGATCCTGTCGGACCTGGTGCACAGGCCCTGGTCCCTGGAAGGCAAGCGTATCGAAACACTCACCGTCACCGATCCAGTGACGCCGATGAGTGTGGGCCTGGCCTGGCACCGCGAGCGCGCGTTCACCCCGGCGATGCAGGCGGTGCGCGATTACTTCCACGACGCCTTCCTGGCACCGCAGCAATTGTCGGCGCGGCGTTAAAGGTGGGCGTGCAACGTCGCCGCCAACCAGTCCATGAACACCCGCACCCGCAACGGCAAGTGACGCTGGCCGGCGTACAGCAATGACACGTCCAACGGCGGCGCCGGGTAATCCGGCAGCACCGACACCAGTTCTCCATTGGCCAACAAGGTGCGTATCCCCAGCAACGGCACCTGGGTAATGCCGAAGCCGCCCAGGCACGCCGCTTGATAGGCATCCGTGCTGTTGACGGTGACACGCCCGGCCATCGGCACCCGCAGCACTTTGCCGCCCGACAGGTATTCGAAGCCGGATGAGCGAGCGCCCAACGGCCGTACGTAATGCACCAATTGATGATCCGCCAAGTCCGCCAGGGTCTGCGGCACACCGTAGCGCTGCAGGTAGGCCGGGCTCGCGCAGTTGACCATCGGCATGCTGCACACCCGGCGCGCCACCACGGTTTGATCGGGCTGGGCGCCTACGCGCAACACGCAGTCGAAGCCTTCGGCGATCAGGTCGACCTGGCGGTCCGAGCTGCTGATTTCCATCTGGATCAGCGGATGGCGTTCCATGAACAGCGGCAGGTGCGGCAGAATCATGCCGCGCGCCATCACGTTGGGCATGTCCACGCGAATCCGCCCGGTCAGTTGCGCCTCATCCTGGCGAAACAACCCTTCCAACTCTTCCATGTGCGCCAGCAAGTCCTTGCTGCGCTCATACAGCACACGCCCATCCTGGGTCGCCTGCACCTTGCGCGTGGTGCGTTGCAGCAAACGCGCGCCGAGCAACTCTTCCAGCGCTTGCACATGTTCCGACACGGTAGAGCGCGGCAGGCCCAGGCTCTCGCCGGCCTGGGTAAAACTCGACAGTTCGGTGACGCGCACGAAGGTGCGCAGCAGCTCAAGTTTGTTCATGGGATTGTTCGCCTTATCCGACCAGTGATTCCGGTATAGCGCTGTTTATCACGTTATGGGCGAATAAATACACTGGGCCCCACTGATCACCTGAGAGGACCGCACCATGACCCGTAAAATCGCACTCATCACCGGCGCCAGCCGTGGCCTGGGCAAAAGCGCCGCGTTGCACCTGGCGGCGCAGGGCGTTGACATCATCGGCACTTACCACAGCGCGGCGGCTGAAGCCCAAGCGGTGGTCGAACAGGTTCAAGCACTGGGTGGCCGCGCCGCCATGTTGCAACTGGATGTGAGGCAGAGTGGCAGCTTCGATGGCTTTGTCGGTGAAGTCGGCCGCTTGCTCAAGGATGTATTTGCACAGGATCACTTCAACTTTCTGATCAACAACGCCGGCATCGGCGCCCACGCCAGCTTTGCCGAGACCACCGAAGCGCAGTTCGACCAACTGGTGGCGATTCACTTCAAGGCGCCGTTTTTCCTCACGCAAAAACTGCTGCCGCTGATTAGCGATGGCGGGCGTATCATCAATATTTCCAGCGGTCTGGCGCGATTCAGCCTGCCGGGGTATGCGGCGTATGCGTCGATGAAAGGTGCGATGGAAGTGCTGACCCGCTATCAGGCCAAGGAGTTGGGCGGCCGTGGGATCACCGTGAACATCCTCGCGCCCGGCGCCATCGAAACCGACTTCGGCGGCGGCGCCGTGCGCGACAATGCGGCGCTCAATACGATGGTCGCCAACAACACCGCCCTGGGTCGCGCCGGTTTGCCAGACGACATTGGTGGCGCGATTTCCACCTTGCTGGCCGATGGCAGCAACTGGATCACCGGGCAGCGCATCGAGGCCTCGGGCGGCATGTTTCTTTAAACATTCTGCGCTAGCATCAATGCCTTCAGATCACTGACGGGCAATCATCGATGAGTTTTGATCCAGGCTTGGCCGGTGGCATGGGCGTGTTGGCAGCGGTGGTCGACAGTGGCAGTTTCGCCCGCGCCGCCGACAGCCTGGACATGACCCCCTCGGGGGTCAGCCGCGCGATTTCACGCCTGGAAAAACGCCTGGGCATCCGCCTGTTCGACCGCACCACCCGCTCGGTGCAATTGACCGATGAGGGGCGACGTTTCTATCAGGAAATCGCCCCGCTGCTGGCCGGCCTTGAAGAGGCCGCCAACGCCGCCGCCGACAGTGCACTGACCGTGCGCGGGCGCCTGCGGGTGAATATCGACCCCTATTTTTCGCGACTGGTCTTGGGCCCGGTGCTGGGCGACTTCATGCGCCAGTACCCACACCTGCAACTGGACCTGCACACCCGCGACCAACTCGGCGACCTGGTGGCCGACGGCTTCGACCTGGCGATCCGCTTTGGTATCCCGCAGTCGTCTTCGTTGATCGCACGCAAGCTGATGGAAGTGCGCGTGCTCACCCTGGCCTCCCCCGCTTACCTTGCGCACTACGGTCGGCCGAATACGCCGCAAGCGCTGGAAACCGGGCACATGTGCCTGGACTTTCGCGACTCTCAGACCGGCCGCCCGTTTGCCTGGGAATTCCACCGGCCCGGCGAACAGATGACCGTGCGCACTGACGGCCGCCTGGTGGTCAACGATGCCAGCACCTTGTACAGCGTGTGCGAGCACGGCCATGCGGTGGCGCAGATGCTCGACCTCGGCCTGGCGCCGGCGCTGAACAGCGGCGCCCTGGTGGAATTATTCCCCGACTGGCCGGACGAGCGCTTTCCGTTGTACGCCTACTACCCGTCGCGGCATTTGCCCGCCGCCAAAGTGCGGGCGTTCCTCGACTTCGTGGCCTCGCTCACGCCCTTGCCGGCTCCTACAGGGCCAGTGCGCGGCGTTGCATGAATTTTTCCCGCAGTACGTCATACCCCCAGTGATACACATAGGTGTACGGCAAGAAGAACAGCAGCACCCCGATATCCAGCATGAACGCCTGCATCAGGCTGATATTCAGCCAGGCGGCGATCAACGGCACGGCGACGATGATCAGCCCGCCTTCGAACATCAGCGCGTGCAGCACCCGCGTCCAGCCCCCGCCGGAGAGTCGCAGGCGCACCTTGAGGCGATCAAACAGGCTGTTGAAAATGATGTTCCAGGTCAGCGCCAGCAGGCTCAGGCCCAAGGTCACCGCGCCCATTTCCAGGGCCGGCCTGCCGGTGATCCAGACCAGCAGCGGTGTGCAGATCAACAGGGCCAGGCCTTCGAAACCCAAGGCTTGGCAAACACGTTCAGTCATCGACTTGGTGGGGTGCATAACCCGTCTCCGTGAGTGGTGATGGTTGCCATGATTATCCTTTGAATCGATACTTCATAACTAATAACCATCGATCAAGGCGATAGTCATGGCCTCCCACGAAGTGTTGCAAGCGTTTGTCCAGGCGGCCACCCAGGGTTCGTTTTCCGCGGCGGCGCGCAAGCTGGGCAAGAGCCAGTCAACCGTCAGCGCGGCGGTGGCAAGCCTGGAGATTGACCTGGATGTGGTGCTGTTCGATCGCAGCAGCCGCAAGCCGACACTGACACCGGCCGGCCATGTGTTGCTGCAACGGGCCGAACAGGTGCTGGAGGCCAGCAGTCGCCTTGAGTTGGCGGCGAGCCAGTTGTCCCAGGGGTTGGAGCCGAAGGTCACGATCGCCATGTCCGATACGTACCAGTCGGAACGCTTTGAGCTCGCCCTCAAGGCCTTCGAACAGCGCTACCCAGACCTTGAATTGGAATGGCTGATCGCCGAATGCGAAGACTTGATCGCCCTGGTGCAAAGCGGTCGCGCACAGATTGCCTTTATCGAGGCCCAAGCGGTTTACCCGCCCGACCTGACGCGCTCGCCCGTGGCCGAACGCACGGAAATCGCGCTGTTCGTCGCGCCCACCCACGCCTTGACCCGCGCAGAAAACATCGACCCGCAAACCCTGCAGCAACACCGTGAATTGCGTCTGGCAAGCATCATCAGCCCCAACGAAACGCGTCCCTGCGGCCGTGTGTGGTCGGCGCCGAGTTTTCTGATGCTGATGGAGATGGCGCAACTCGGCTTTGGCTGGGCGGAATTGCCACGCTGGCTGGTGGAACGTTTCGGCAATGCGGGGCTGGTTGAACTCAATATCCGCGGCTGGCCACGTTCGGTGGCCGTGGATGCGCTGTGGTCGCGGCAATACCCACCAGGGCCGGCGTGCAGTTGGATGTTGAGCCAGATGATCGAATAACCAACACTTACTGATAAACAATAAAGATCAAACTGTGGGAGCGGCGTTGCACCCTCGATAGGGTCAGGCCGCGACGCGTTGCGGCGGGCGGTGGGTCTGGAAGTATTCGTGCAGGGCACGTAGTGCGGGTAACGCCAGTGCTTGCGCGGCGAAGCACAATCCGACTCGGCGCGTGGGGGCCGGCAGGTGCCATTCGCGAATCACCACGCCTGCGCGCTCCGCCGCCAATGACTGCGGCAACATTGCCACGCCCACACCGGCCGCCACCATGTGCAAGGCCTGGGTCAGCGAGCCGGCATGCCCGGCCACTGATTGCGGCGAGCGACCGTACAGGGCCATCAAGCGCTGATGGGAATCGTGTTGCGGGCAGGTGATCCAGTCTTCAATCGGCGCCCACGCCTGTTCCGCTCCCGCCTGCGCCATCGGGTGCGCGGCAGGCAAGGCCATCACGTAGGACTCTTCCCATAGCGGCAGGAACAATTCGTCCTCGCAGCACATTTCCTCCACGGCCAGGCGTCCTTCGCCTTGGCAGCCCTCCTGCAAGGTCAGCAGTAATCCGGGCAGGCCTTGGTGCGCCATGCGCAGGAAGGTTTCGATCTGGCTGTCGGCAATATCGCCCTCCACCCCCAGCTCCAGGGCGATGCGATTTTCGCCTCCGCGAAACAGACGGCTCAACCCCTCGGCTTCCGCCACCATGCGCCGCGCCTGGGGGTACAACACCCGCGCTTCGGCGCTGACCTCCACACCACGCGGCTGGCGCAGGAACAGCGCCACGCCCAACTCCTCTTCCAGTTGCTTGATGGTCACCGACAGGGTCGGCTGGCTGATAAACAAACGCTGGGCTGCGGCGGTGATATTGCGTTCTTCAAAGACCGCGAGAAATGCCTTGAGGTGACGAACATCCATAGCTGAATCCGATGGCTGACAGAGGAATAAGGCATTTTTCAGCCCTGGCGGCGCTAAATATACTGCGCCCACGATCCAGTTATCGATTTTTCTTATTGCAGGAGTCCACCCATGAGCAAGCCATTGGTCATCATTACCGGCGCCAGTTCCGGTATTGGCGAAGCCACCGCCCGCCTATTGTCAGCCGCCGGCCACCCGCTGTTGTTGCTGGCGCGTCGCATTGATCGCCTCAACGATCTGGGCCTGCCAAACACCTTGAACCGTGGCGTCGACATCACCGACCGCGCCGCCCTGGTCGCCGCGGTGCAAGAAGCCGAAGCCCAGTTCGGCCCCGCCGACGCACTGATCAACAATGCCGGCGTGATGCTGTTGGGCGCGGTCAGCGAGCAAGACCCGGCGCAATGGGCGCAGATGCTCGACGTCAACGTGAAGGGCCTGCTCAACGGCATTCACGCCGTGGCGGGCAGCATGGTTGCGCGCAAGGGCGGCACGATCATCAACGTCAGCTCGGTGGCCGGGCGCAAGACCTTCCCGAATCACGTGGCGTATGTAGGCACTAAGTTCGCCGTGCATGGGATTTCGGAAAACCTGCGCGAAGAATTGTCGCCAAGCAACGTGCGTGTGATCACCATCGCCCCGGGTGCAGTGGAAACCGAACTGCTCAGCCACACCACCGACGAGGCGATCAAGAGCGGCTACCAAGCCTGGAAACAGGACATGGGCGGCACCGTGCTCAGCGCCGATGACGTGGCCTCGGCGATTGCCTATGCCTACCAGCAACCGCAGCATGTGTGCATTCGCGAGATCGTGTTGGCGGCGACGCGTCAGCAGCCGTAACCCGGATATTGCAAACAACGCGGTTCAATGTGGGAGCTGGCTTGCCAGCGCCTACATGCGGACCATCAGTGTTGGCGGGAATGCAGCTCGGCCAGGCGCCTTTCGAGGAAGCGTTTTTCCGGGGCTTGCTGGGTCAGTGACAGGGCTTTTTCGTAGGCTGCGCGCGCCTCCTCGACGCGCCCCAATTGCCGACAAAACTCGCCCTGCGCCGAATGCGCCAAGTGGTACTCCAACAACTCGCCCCGCGCCAGAATCCTCTCCACCTGCTGCAACCCTGCCAACGGACCGTCGCGCATGGCCAGCGCCACGGCGCGGTTCAGTTCGATCACCGGTGAGGGCACGGCCCTGAGCAACACATCGTAGAGCCCGACGATTTGCGGCCAGTCCGTTTCATCTGCACGCGTGGCTTCGGCATGCACTGCCGCGATGGCCGCCTGCAAGCCATACGGGCCAAAGCGCCGAGTGCCCAGCGCCTGCTCTGCCAACGCGCAGCCTTCGGCAATCAGGGCTGCGTCCCACAGCGAGCGGTCCTGCTCATTCAGTAGCACCAACTCTCCGTTGGCCGAGGTGCGCGCCGAGCGGCGGGATTCATGCAACAGCATCAGCGCCAGCAGCCCCATCACTTCCGGCTCGGGCAGCAACTCCATGAGCAAACGCCCCAGTCGAATGGCTTCGCGCGTCAACTCTTCACGGGTCAGGTCAGCGCCCATGGACGCCGAATACCCTTCGTTGAACACCAGGTAAATCACGCGTAACACGCTGTCCAGTCGTTCGGGCAACTCATCACGGGATGGCACCTGATAAGGGATTTTCGCCTCGCGGATCTTGCCCTTGGCCCGCACGATGCGCTGGGCAATGGTGGTGGGCGTGGCCAGGAATGCCCGGGCGATTTCCTCGGTGGTGAGGTCGCAGATCTCACGCAAGGTCAGCGCGGCCTGGGCATCCGCCGCCAGCGCCGGGTGGCAGCAGGTGAAGATCAGGCGCAGGCGGTCGTCTTCCACGTCTTCGTCACTCCAGTCAGCCGCCTCCAGTGCGTCGGCCTGCTCCTGCAACAGCGGGGTAAAACGGGCCTGGCGGCGCAGCCGGTCGATGGCCTTGAAGCGCCCAGTGGACACCAGCCACGCCCGTGGATTGTCCGGCACACCGTCCAGCGGCCACCGTTGCACCGCGACCAGAAAGGCCTCGTGCAGGGCCTCCTCGGCCAAATCGAAGTCGCCCAGCAAGCGAATCAGCGTCGCCAGTACCCGGCGCGATTCGCTGCGGTAGAGAGCATCGATCGCGAGGGTCAATCGCCCATGCCCTGGGTCACCAGCGTCACCAGGCGGTCCAGGCTCTGGCCCCAGCCATCGTGAAAGCCCATCGCTTCGTGCGCCTGTTTGTCTTCGGCGCTCCAGTGCATGGCGCGGGCGGTGTAGAGGGTCTTGTTGCCTTCGACTTCCTGCAGGGTCACTTCGGCGGTCATGAACGGCTTGCCCGACGGAATCCAGCCCGGCGCGAAGGCGTCCGTGAACACCAGCCGCCGTGGCGCGACGATTTCCAGGAACACGCCTTGGGTCGGGTATTCGGCGCCGTCGGGCGCGCGCATCAGGGTGCGGAACAGGCCACCGACCCACAGGTTCATTTCGCACTCGGGGGTGGTCATGCCGTGGGGGCCCCACCATTGTTGGAGCAAGCTGGGCTCGGTCCAGGCACGGAACACGCGGCTGCGCGGTGCATCGATGACGCGGCTGATGGACAGTTCAAACTCGGCAGGTTGCGTAGACATGGGGTAAACCTCTTGAGTCTTATGGTTGTTGTTCAGAGATTCAATTCGCGCACGGGGCGCACTTCCACACTGCCAACCCGGGCAGCCGGAATACCGCCGGCCACCTGGATCGCTTCGTTCAAATCCCGCGCCTCGATCAGGTAGAAGCCGGCGAGCTGCTCCTTGGTTTCGGCAAACGGCCCGTCGGTGATCGACAGCTTGCCATTGCGCATGCGCACGGTGGTGGCGGTGGCGACCGACTCCAGCGCTTCGGCAGCCAGCATGCGCCCACTGCCGTGAACGGCTTCGGCGTAAGCATGGCATTCCGGGTCCTTGGGGCTGTCGGGCAGGCTGTGCAGCAACGCTTCGTCGCTGTAGACCAGGCACAGGTATTTCATGGCGTTCTCCGTTTTCGGACTACTGACTATAGATCGCGGTGGTCAAGGTTTCAGGTCAAACAGACCGGCGCCGGTTGCCATGTCGAACGGCGCAGACCAATGCTCATGCACCACCTTCCACTGGCCATTGATGCGCTGGTAGCCGGCCGTCACACGCATCCAGCAGGTCTTGAGCACGCCATCCGGCCCGGTGCCACCGCAGTGGGCAAGCCAGTGGGCAAAGGCGCTGTCGTCTGCGGCGACGATCTGCAGCTCATGAAAGTCAAACACGCCGGGGCCAGGGCAGAACTCCATGCACGCCTTCCAATGCGCCTGGTAGGCGGCCTTGCCCTTGAATTGCAGGGCGCTAACGGCGTCGAACGCGACGATATCGTCGGCGTAGAAGCTGACAATTTTGTCGACGTCCTTTGCGGTGACGGCGTGTTTCCATTGCTCGATCAGGGTGCTGATGGCGGTGCTCATGGTGAGACTCCTTCGGGTGGAAAAGCGCGGAATACACCCTTAATCGAACAAGCCAGCGGCAAATCGACAAGCCACTGAAAAATAATTTCGCCCCCGGCAAACCCGCTAGAATCCACGCCTCTTTGTAGGATTTCGGATGCGCCACCGATGGAAACCCGCCTCGTCCCCTATGAGACGCTGAGCCTTGTGCAGAAACAGCAACTCGACACCCTGCAAGTGCATCCCGAGCAACTGGCGTACTCCGGTGATATCTACTGTGCGCTGAACAGCCTGCTGGTCAACCCCAACCCCGGCGCCATCAAAGGCTTCGCCCTGCTCGCCGACGACCTGCCCGTGGCCTTCCTGCTGCTCAAACGCCCACCCTGCCTGCCCCACTGGGCCGATGAACACAGCGCGACCTTGCACGCGTTGCAGGTGGATCGGCATCAACAAGGGCGCGGATTCGGCAAGGCCTGCTTGCAAGCCCTACCGGCGGCAGCACTGGAAGCGTGGCCGCAGATCAAGGGCCTGGAATTGTCGGTGGACGCGGACAATGTGGCGGCGACGGGGTTGTATCTGAGAGCTGGGTGGGTGGACAGCGGGGAGGCGTATAAGGGGCGTATTGGGTATGAACGCCGGCTGGCGTTAGTATTTTGAACGATAAGGAGGTGGTAAGCATGCTGACAACCCTCGAACAACTCGAAACCCTCTACGGCCTTCCCCACGAGCGCGCCGTGCGCAAGGAAATTCCGTTTCTCAACGAGGACTACCAGGCCATGGTGCGGGCTTCGCCGTTGGTGGTGGTGAGTTCGTCCGGGCCGGAGGGTATCGACGGTTCGCCGCGCGGTGATGTGCCGGGGTTTGTGCGGATTGTGGATGAGCGCACCTTGGCGATCCCGGATCGGCCGGGGAACAATCGCCTGGATACCCTGCGCAACCTGGTGCAGGACCCGCGCATTGCGTTGCTGTTCATCATCCCGGGGGTCGGCGAGACCTTGCGTGTGAACGGCCGGGCGCAGATTTCCATCGAGCCGCAGCTGCTGGAGAGTTTTGCAGTGAACGGCAAGCCAGCGCGCTCGGTGATTCTGGTGCAGGTGGAGGCCGCGTATTTCCACTGCTCCAAGGCGTTTGTGCGCTCGGACTGCTGGAACCCCGAGAAGCATCTGGACCGCTCGGCATTGCCGTCGGCGGGGGCGCTTCACAAGCGGCTCAACGATGGGCAGTTTGACGCCGAAGCCTATGACCGGGAGATGCCCGAGCGAGTCAGAAGCACGCTGTATTGATACCACTGCAGGAGCCGGCTTGCCGGCTCCTACGCGGTCGTGGTCAGCCTCGTTCGCCCACGGGCAGCCAGATCTCTACCGTACCGGTGCCTTTGCGCGCGTCAAAGTCGGCGCTGTAGCGCTCGAAATCCGCGCCCATCACCTTGTAGCCTGAATGCGGCAGCCATTCGAACATGATGCGCTCGTACGTTTGCTCCAGTGCCTGCACCGGCCCGTAATGCGCGAACACGGCATAGTTGAGCGGCGGAATCTCGATGGACTCGAAGTTGCTTGGTACGTCGCCTTTGGTGGGGACTTCGACCCCGGCCATGTAGTCGAATTCGCCATGCTTGGGGTTATGGCAAACACCATAAGTCACACCGCCCACGCGCTTTTTGATGTCCTTGATGCAGGTGTCGAACAACTCCCACAGCTTGGGGATATCGCCCACGGTGGCCTTCGAATAACGCCCTTGCACCCCGGCGATCACCAGGGCTTTACCGGCTTCCATGCGTGGCTCTAACGGTTGTTTTGTCTGCTGATCCATACGAACAGTCTCCTTCTTATGAGGGAACAAACCCGCATCGAGTATAGGGGCATATCCACGCTGTACTCCATGCAGAAAATTTTCCTGCGCATCTGGACAACTGGCCATCATCGACCGTATTGTCTGCCCCGCAGGCCACCGCAGTGGCCGACGTCGCTCGGACGGTTCCGGGCGCTTACGTACTCTCGAGGCAACAATGGCCGACCAAGGTTCGCCGCGCCGCTTTGCGCGCATAGATCGACTCCCCCCGTATGTTTTCAATATCACTGCCGAGCTGAAGATGGCTGCGCGTCGGCGCGGCGAAGACATCATCGACTTGAGCATGGGTAACCCAGACGGCGCCACGCCTCCCCACATCGTGGAGAAAATGGTCACCGTCGCCCAGCGCGAAGACACCCACGGCTACTCCACCTCCAAAGGCATTCCGCGTCTGCGCCGGGCTATTTCGCGCTGGTACAAGGACCGCTATGAAGTGGACATCGACCCCGAGTCGGAAGCCATCGTCACCATCGGTTCCAAGGAAGGCCTGGCGCACTTGATGCTGGCCACCCTGGACCAGGGCGACACCGTACTGGTGCCCAACCCCAGCTACCCGATTCATATCTACGGTGCCGTGATTGCCGGCGCCCAGGTGCGCTCGGTGCCGCTGATTCCGGGCGTGGATTTCTTCGCCGAACTGGAACGCGCGATTCGCGGCTCGATCCCCAAGCCGAAGATGATGATCCTCGGTTTCCCGTCCAACCCGACCGCGCAGTGCGTGGAACTGGACTTCTTCGAGCGCGTGATTGCGCTGGCCAAGCAGTACGACGTGCTGGTGGTGCATGACCTGGCCTATGCCGACATCGTCTACGACGGCTGGAAGGCCCCGTCGATCATGCAGGTGCCCGGTGCCAAGGACATCGCGGTGGAGTTTTTCACCCTGTCCAAGAGCTACAACATGGCCGGCTGGCGCATCGGCTTCATGGTCGGCAACCCGGAACTGGTCAACGCCCTGGCGCGGATCAAGAGCTACCACGACTACGGCACCTTCACCCCGCTGCAGGTGGCAGCCATTGCGGCGCTCGAAGGCGACCAGCAATGCGTGAAAGACATCGCCGAGCAGTACCGCCAACGCCGCAATGTGCTGGTCAAGGGCCTGCATGAACTGGGCTGGATGGTGGAAAATCCGAAGGCGTCGATGTACGTCTGGGCGAAGATTCCCGAGCAGTATGCCGCCCTGGGTTCGCTGGAATTTGCCAAGAAGTTGCTGCTGGAGGCGAAGGTGTGTGTGTCGCCGGGCATCGGCTTTGGCGAGTATGGCGATGATCACGTGCGCTTTGCGCTGATCGAGAACCAGGACCGGATTCGCCAGGCGGTGCGCGGGATTCGCGGGATGTTCCGGGCGGATGGGCTGGTCACCAAAGCCTGACGCAATCCACCTGTAGAAAGGTGATCAAAAATGTGGGAGCTGGCTTGCCTGCGATAGCATCACCTCGGTGTATCTGCTACACCGAGGTGTCTGCATCGCAGGCAAGCCAGCTCCCACATTTGATCGGGTTACCACATGGGTAACGGTGGTGCGGCTTAGACCACCAACGACAACAACATGATGAAGATCAGGGCCACGATAGACAGGATGGTTTCCATCGCCGTCCAGGTCTTGAACGTCTCGGCCACGGTCATGTTGAAGTACTGCTTCACCAGCCAGAACCCGGCATCGTTGACGTGAGACAGGATCAACGAACCCGCCCCCGTCGCCAACACCAACAGCTCACGGTTAACCCCCGGAATCATCCCCACCACCGGCACCACGATGCCCGCGCCAGTAATGGTGGCCACAGTGGCCGAACCGGTTGCCACACGAATCACCGCCGCCACCAGCCACGCCAGCAGGATCGGGTTGATCTGTGCATTCACCGCCATGTGGCCGATCACATCACCCACGCCGCTGGTCACCAGCATCTGCTTGAAGCCACCACCGGCACCGATGATCAGGATGATCGCAGCGGTCGGCGCCAGGCTGGCGTCGAGCAACTTGAGGATCTGCTTGGAATGGATGCCCTGGCGATGGCCAAAGGTGTACAGCGACAGCAGCAACGCCAGCAACAGCGCGGTGATCGGGTGACCGATCATGTCCATCCAGTTGCGCACCACGTTGCCTTCGGCAAACGCGATGTCGGCGAAGGTTTTCAGCAGCATCAGGAACACCGGCAGCAGCACGGTGACCAGGGTGATGCCGAAGCTCGGCAGGTCTTTGTTCTCAGGTTCGCGGGCCAGTTGATCGACCAGTTCTTGGGACGGGTTGCCCGGGATGTACTTGGCGATGAACGTACCGAAGATCGGGCCGGCGATGATGGCGGTCGGCAAAGCGACGATCAGGCCGTACAGGATGGTCTTGCCGATGTCGGCGCCAAACACGCCGATGGCCAGCAACGGGCCGGGGTGCGGTGGCACCAGGCCGTGTACCGCCGACAGGCCGGCCAGCAGCGGGATGCCGATCTTGATCAGCGACACACCCGTACGGCGCGCGACGATGAACACCAGCGGGATCAACAGCACAAAGCCGATCTCGAAGAACAGCGGGATGCCCACCAGGAACGCGGCGAACATCATGGCCCACTGGACCTTCTCTTTGCCAAAGGCGCGGATCAGGGTCTGGGCGATCTGGTCGGCACCGCCGGATTCGGCCATCATCTTGCCGAGCATCGTGCCCAGCGCAAGGATAATGCCGACAAAGCCGAGCACCCCGCCGAAACCGTCCTGGAACGCCTTGATGATCTTGTCCACGGGCATGCCCGAAGTCAGGCCGAGGAAGCCGGCCGCGATGATCAGCGCAATGAACGGGTGCACCTTGAACTTGGTGATCAGAACGATCAACCCGATGATGGTAACGACTGCGTCAAGCAGTAGGTAGGACTCGTGGGACATGCCAAACATGGGGGGTCTCTCCTGTTTGTTGTTGTTATTAAAGCGGGTGTTGAATTTCCTGCCGGGGATAGCGCTATCTTTTCCGGCAAAAAATTATTTGGATGGTTCAAAACCGTGTTGCAGCCACCAGGCGTTGGTCTGCTCGGCCAGTTCCTCGACGCTGTCATCACTGGCGTTGAGGGCCAGGGTCAGCGGCTCGCCCTTGGGCGATTCAAGGGTGGCGAACTGGCTGTCTATGAGGCTTGCCGGCATGAAATGGCCGGGGCGATGGGACACCCGGTCGGCAGCCACGGCGCGGGTCAGCTCCAGAAACACGAAACCCAGGCCCGGCGCAGCTTCGCGCAGGTGGTCGCGGTATTTCTTCTTGAGGGCTGAACAGGTCAGTACGGGGTGCTCGCCCGCTTTGAGCGAACGGCGCAGTTCATCGCACAGGATGTCGAGCCAGCCGGCGCGGTCGTCGTCGTTGAGGGGGTGTCCAGCGCTCATCTTTTCGATGTTGGCGGCGGGGTGAAAGCTGTCGCCTTCGATGGCAGTCGCACCGTTCAGACGGCACAGGGCCTCGCTGACGCTGGACTTGCCACAGCCGGAAACACCCATGATGACCAGGGCGGTAACAGGTTGACTCATGAAACACCTCAGGACGCAGATAGCGCTACCTTTGCACGCTGTAAGGCTAGTGCAAAAACAGGCTTTTCCCGCGCCGTCTTGTCTTTTTTTGGGAGTGACGCGTGCATCCTCTCCAAGCGGCTTACTCAAATTCAGACCGGATCAGGCAACCCGTTATTCAAGAATTTGCAGCCCTCTGGAGACAGCGCTACCTTAGTGCCTCGATTTTTGTTTGGCAAGCTGCCTGATGACCTCCAAGAACGATAAAAAATTGCGCACCACGGGTCGCCCGACCCTCAACGAAGTCGCCCGCCTGGCGGGCGTCAGCCCGATTACCGCCTCCCGGGCCCTGCGCGGTATCAGCACCGTCGCCACCGAACTGGTGGAAAAGGTGCAGCAGGCCGCCGCCGAACTGAACTACGTGGTCAACCCCGCCGCCCGCGCCCTGGCCTCGGCCCAGAGCCATTCGGTCGTGGTGTTGGTACCGTCGCTGTCCAACCTGCTGTTTATCGAAACCCTCGAAGCCATCCACCAGGTGCTGCGGCCCAAGGGCTTCGAAGTGCTGATCGGCAACTCCCACTATTCCCGTGACGAAGAAGAAAACCTGCTGCGCAACTACATGGCCTACCAGCCACGGGGGTTGTTGCTGACCGGGTTTGATCGCACCGAAAGCGCCCGACGGATGGTCGAGGCCAGCCATGTGCCTTGCGTGTACATGATGGATTTGGACCCGAACGCCGGCGTGAACTGCGTAGGGTTCTCGCAATTGGCGGCGGGCGAGACGGCGGCGGCGCACCTGCTGTCCCGTGGGCGCAAGCGCCTGGCGTACATTGGCGCGCAGTTGGACCAACGCACGCTGCTGCGGGGTGAAGGTTTCCGCCGCGCACTGCAACAGGCCGGTATGTATGACCCGGCGCTGGAACTGCTGACACCGCGCCCCTCCTCCGTGGGCCTGGGTGGCGAGTTGTTCTTGCAGCTGCTGGCGGCGCATCCGGACGTGGACGCGATCTTCTTCGGCAACGACGACTTGGCCCAGGGCGCGCTGCTAGAAGCCCTGCGCCATGGCATCAAAGTGCCGGAGCGTGTGGCGGTGCTGGGGTTCAACGACTTGCCGGCGTCGTCGTTCATGGTGCCGCGCCTGAGCAGCATCAGCACCCCGCGTGAAGCGATCGGCCGGCGTGCGGCGGAGCATTTGTTGACGATCATGGCGGGCAACAAGATCGCCAAGCCGGTGGTGGATATGGGGTTTGAGTTGCAGGTGCGGGAGAGCACATGAGCGTCTAGCCGGCCATAATTTTGGAGAATTGAACGTGCTCTGATAGGCAAGGCCATGGACAACACACCCCGCGCCACTGACACAAAAATTGCACCTGGAAAGGCGTGCCCTCTGAGGTGCAAATTTTTCTGTTTAACGCTTCAAAAAAACTTTTAGCCTAGCCACTACCCCACAATAAAATACTGTCAACTATGACAGTAGACAATGCCTCACTTACGACGCGTAATAAGGACGACAGTTTAGTTAACCTATAAAACTGTGAGCACTTTAAACAAACAAAGGAGTTTCACTCATGAAGTTTTATACAGGCAAAGAAGACGCCCCCTTTTCAGAAGGGAATTTCAACATAACAAAATCGCCAGACGGTCCATTTATCACCGACCAAGTCAGAATGGATAAAGACAACAGATACCTCCATGTCTCAGGTTACAAAATACTTGACAGTGGTGAACGCGCAAGAGTATCTCTAACCTTTCTTAATAAAGAAGGAACATTCACGGGCAACTTCGGCAACCCTGATCTACCACCATGGGGTTCCTACAATGTAGGCAACTGGGGGTACCTGGTTCGGCAAGGAGAAACAACACACACCTACCTCGAAAAGCCTGAACATGCAACCGGCAAATTTCGTTTCATCGTAAGGATCGACGGTACAGATGTTGAGTGTGAAGGCGATTTCAACGTACAAAAGCATGCAGATCCCTACCCCTAATTCGTTTCCTTTTACAACTCACTGCTTTTTCCGGCTCTATATTAGAAAGTTAGAGCCGGACCCTCTTCAGAGAGGCGTTAGCCCTCGCCCAGCAACCTCAGGTTCTCGCGAACCAAGAACAGTTTCAGTATCGTCGAATCAGCTGAAGGTAAAGTTAGCTGCTAAACCATAAGTTTGTTCACCCCCCCTATTGACACAATGGGCATAAACTCTCGCAAACCGTAAATCCGGTGGTGGATATGGGGTTTGAGTTGCAGGTGCGGGAGAGCACATGAGCGTCTAGCCGACGACCATAATTTTGAAGAGTTGAACGTGCTCTGATAGGCAAGGCCGTGGACAACACACCCCGCGCCACTGACACAAAAATTGCACCTTGAAAGGCGTGGCCTCTGAGGTGCAAATTCTTCTGTTTAACGCTTCAAAAAAACTTTTAGCCTAGCCATTACCCCACAATAAAAATACTGTCAACTATGACAGTAGACAACGCATCACTTACGACGCGTAATAAGGACGACAGTTTTAGTTAAACTATAAAACCGTGAGCACTTTAAACAAACAAAGGAGTTTCACTCATGAAGCTTTATACAAGTAACGAAAACAACTTCTTTTCAAAAGGGAGTTTCAACATAACAAAATCGCCAAACGGTCCATTTATCGCCGACCACGTCAGAATTTATACAGACCTCGGATATCTCGCTGTCACAGGGGACACAATACTTGACAGAGGTGAACGCGCAGGAGTAAGTCTATACTTTCTTGCTATAGAAGGAACATTCATGGGCAACTTTGGCGGCCCTGATGTAACACCATGGGGTTACTACGATATAGTTAACTGGTCGCACTCTGCTCTGCGCGGAAAAACAACACACACCTATCTCAACAAGCCTGAACATGCAACTGGCAAATTTAGTTTCATCATAAGTATCAGCGGTACAGAACATGAGTGTGAAGGCGAATTCAACGTACAAAGGCTTATGAATCCCGTCCCCTAATTCACTCCCTTTTACAACTCACTGCTTTCCGGCTCTATATTAGAAAGTTAGAGCCGGACCCTCTTCAGAGAGGCGTTAGCCCTCGCCCAGCAACCTCAGGATCTCGCGAACCAAGAACAGTTTCAGTATCGTCGAATCAGCTGAAGGTAAAGTTAGCTGCTAAACCATAAGTTTGTTCATACCCCCCCTATTGACACAATGGGCATAAAACTCTCGCAAACCGTAAATCCGGTGGTGGATATGGGGTTTGAGTTGCAGGTGCGGGAGAGCACATGAGCGTCTAGCCGGCCATAATTTTGGAGAATTGAACGTGCTCTGATAGGCAAGGCCATGGACAACACAACCCGCGCCACTGACACAAAAATTGCACCTGGAAAGGCGTGACCTCTGAGGTGCAAATTCTTCTGTTTAACGCTTCAAAAAAACTTTTAGCATAGCCATTACCCCACAATAAAAATACTGTCAACTATGACAGTAGACAATGCCTCACTTACGACGCCTAATAAGGACGACAGTTTTAGTTAAACTATAAAACTGTGAGCACTTTAAACAAACAACGGAGTTTCACTCATGATTTTTCATAAAGACAACGAAGACGGCCCCTTTTCAACAGGGAGTATCAACGTAACAAAATCGCCAATCGGCCCATTTATCGCCGACCAAGTCAGAATGTATAACGAGAGAAGATATCTCTCTATCTCAGGTTACAAAGTACTTGACAGTGGTGAACGCGCAAGAGTATCTCTAACCTTTCTTAATGAAGAAGGAACATTCACGGGCAACTTCGGCAACCCTGATCTACCGCCATGGGGTTACTACGGACTAGGCGACTGGTCCTGGACTGCTCTGCGCGGAGAAACAACACACACCTACCTAGAAAAGCCTGAACATGTAACCGGCAAATTTAGTTTCATCGCAAGGATCCACGGTGCAGATGCTGAATGTGAAGGCGAATTCAACATACAACAGCATTCAGATCCCTACCCCTAATTCACTCCCTTTTACAACTCACTGCTTTCCGGCTCTATATTATAAGTTAGAGCCGGACCCTCTTCAGAGAGGCGTTAGCCCTCGCCCAGCAACCTCAGGATCTCGCGAACCAAGAATAGTTTCAGTATCGTCGAATCAGCTGAAGGTAAAGTTAGCTGCTAAACCATAAGTTTGTTCATCCCCACTATTGACACAATGGGCATAAAACTCTCGCAAACCGTAAAGCCGGTAGTGGACATAGGGTTTGAGTTGCAGGTGCGGGAGAGCACGTAGGACGCCTGTAGGGCGCGACTGACATTGCGGTAAGCGCCTTGCCCGTTTGCCTACGCTTACGTCAGAATCCGCCGGCTTGTGCGCCGAGGTGGGGGGGCTCTAAGGTTTGCCGGTCGCTGAATGTCTCGGTGATCGGGTTTAGTAGCCCACTTTTGGACCTCCTAAACCAGGAGCACTGCTTTGATCAAACAAATCGAAAATCCGCCAAGCACGCTGTTCACCGTCATCCCCGATATCCCGATCGAAACCCTGCTGATCAATAGCTACGAAACCGTGTGTTCCGTCAGTACCCTGTTGCTCGACCTGTCCGACGACCTCACCGGCAAGCAACGCGATGTCGCGCTGGCCATTCACCAACTCAGTGAGCTGAGCGTGCTGTTGGTGGGCAAGGCGATGGACCAGCACACGCCACGCTGTTAAGGCCCTACTCGGTCAAAATGTGGGAGCGGGCTTGCTCGCGAATGAGGTCTGTCAGCACCAAATAAGCTGGCTGGTCTACCGCATTCGCGAGCAAGCCCGCTCCCACAGTTTTTACTGTGCCCACTTGGAAATATCGCCGTAGCCTCCTGCCCCTGCTAGATTGGCTGCTCTCCACCGCCAGGGAAGCACCATGGGACACTCACTGAAAATCTTGGGCCGCACGTCCTCTATCAACGTGCGCAAAGTACTCTGGACCTGCCAGGCACTGGGCATCGACTACCAGCGCGAAGACTGGGGCATCGGCTTCAAGCCCACCCAGTCCGCCGAATTCCTGGCCTTGAACCCCAACGCCCAGATCCCCGTGCTGATTGACGACCACGGCGTGCTGTGGGAGTCCAACACCATTTGTCGCTACCTCGTAAACCTGTACCAGCGTCATGACCTGCTGCCCGCCGAGCCGGCACCCCGTGCCCGGGTCGAGCAATGGATTGACTGGCAAGCCATCGAACTCAACCGCGCCTGGGGCGACGCCTTCACCGCCCTTGTGCGCAACAACCCGGACGGCCTGGACGCAACGCAGATTGCCGCCGCCGTGCAGCGCTGGAATGACAGCATGGGCATTCTCGAACAACAGCTGGCAAAGACAGGTGCCTACGTGGCCGGCGACGAATTCACCCTCGCCGATATCCTTATCGGCCTCTCGGTGCACCGCTGGCAGATGACGCCCATGGAGCGCCCGCCCTACCCCGCCGTTGCGGCGTACTATCAACGCCTCGGCCAACACGCCGGGTTCAAGACCTTCGCCCTCGACGGCCATCACTAACCACAAGGGCTACACGTGAAAGGACTCAACGTACTGCTCACCGGCGCCTGCGGCAGAATCGGCAAGACGTTTTTCGAGGCCTCGCAAGACCGCTACCGCTTCACCCTCACCGACCGCGTCACGCCGGACTTCGACCTGGGCGAGCACCGCTTCGTCCACGCCGACCTCAGCGATCGATCCAGCCTGGCGGCATTGCTCGAAGGCATCGACGTGATCGTGCACCTGTCGGGCATCCCCCACGCCAGCGCGTCATTCGAAGAACTGCTGCCCAACAACATCCTCGCCACCACCTACCTGTTCGAAGCTGCCGTGGCCGCTGGCGTGAAACGCCTGGTGTTCGCCAGCAGCGCGCAAACTATCGAAGGGTACCCGGTGGACCGCCAAATCACGCCTGGCATGCCCGTGATGCCCGCCAACCTGTATGGCGTGAGCAAATGCTACGGCGAGGCGCTGTGCGGCTACTACGCGGCAAAAACGCTGTTGTCGACCATTGCCCTGCGTATCGGCGCCTTCGAATTCCGCGAAACCCACGACCTCAACAACGCCCGCGACCTCAGCGCCTGGCTCAGCCCGCGTGATGCGGTGCAGTTGCTGCAACGCTCGGTAGAAGCCGAGGGCGTCAAGCACCTGATCGCCCATGGCATTTCCAACAACCGCTTCAAACGCCTGGACCTCAGCGAAACCACGCGGGTGCTGGGCTACCAACCGGTGGACGACGCATTCCAGACGTTCGACATACCCATCACCTTCTGAGCGCGCGCCATAAAACCCTGAAACATAACGCCGGCGCGCAATAAATCAGCGAATCGGCGTGTCAACGGGCGCAACTTCACACGCGCAGATTTCCGTTAGCACGCTAAGATTCCAGGTCACTGCCACTGGAATACGCCCATGTCCACACTCAACGCCCGCGCCACCGACGGCATCGACCCCCTCCGCGCCGCCCACATCAGCGCGCGCATCGACCGCCTGCCAGCCGTCGCCACTGTGTGGCGTCTGGTGGCGCTGCTGTCGATAGGCGGTTTTTTCGAGCTGTATGACCTGTTCCAAACCGCCTACATCAGCCCCGGCCTGATCAGCGACGGGATTTTCCACACCGGCAGCCAGGGCGTGTTTGGCTTCTCGGACCAGGCCGCCTTTGCCTCGGCGACCTTCCTGGGGCTGTTCCTCGGCGCCAGCCTGCTCAGCCCCATCGCCGACCGCTTCGGGCGCCGGGCGATCTTCACCTTTGCGTTGATCTGGTACACCGTCGCCACCGTGTTAATGGGCATCCAGACCTCGGCGCTGGGCATCATTTGCATGCGCTTTTTGGTGGGCATCGGGCTGGGTATCGAACTGGTAACCATCGACGCCTACCTCTCGGAACTGGTGCCCAAGCGCATGCGCAGTTCGGCGTTTGCCTTCGCATTTTTTATCCAGTTTTTGTCGGTGCCGGCGGTGGCATTGATGTCGTGGTGGCTGGTGCCCCAGGCGCCGTTCGGCGTGTCAGGCTGGCGCTGGGTAGTGCTGAGCAGTGCGGTATTTGCGCTGTTTATCTGGCAACTGCGCAAGCGCCTGCCGGAATCCCCGCGCTGGCTGGCGCAGAAAGGCCGCTTTGAGGAAGCCGGCACGATCATGGACAACCTGGAGGCGCGCTGCCAGAAAGATCACGGCAAACCGCTGGATGAGCCCGAGCCCGAAGCCGTCAGCGTGCAGGGCAGCGGCCGCTTTGCCGATATCTGGCAACCACCGTACCGCCGCCGCGCGTTGATGCTCATCGTGTTCCATGTGTTCCAGGCCATCGGCTTCTTTGGCTTCGGCAACTGGTTGCCCGCGTTGCTGTCAGGCCAAGGCGTGAGCGTGACCCACAGTTTGCTCTACGCCTTTATCATCACCCTCGCCTACCCCTTGGGGCCGCTGCTGTTCGTGAAGGTGGCCAACCGCTTTGAAAACAAATGGCAGATCGTCGGTTCGGCCCTGGGCGCGATGATCTTCGGCAGCCTGTTCGCCCTGCAAACCACGGCGGTGGGGCTGGTAATTTGTGGCGTGATGATCACCTTCTGCAATGCCTGGCTGAGCTTCAGCTATCACTCGTACCAGAGCGAACTGTTCCCCACCAACATCCGGGCGCGGGCGGTGGGCTTCTGCTACTCGTTCAGCCGCTTGTCCACGGTGTTCAGCAGCCTGCTGATCGGCTTTATCCTCGAACACCTGGGCACGCCGGGCGTGTTGGCGTTCATTGCCAGCAGCATGCTGATCGTGATGATCACCATCAGTTGGTTCGGGCCGCGTACGCGAAACCTGGCGTTGGAAAATATCGCCCATTGACGGCAACGGTTGGCCGCCGGCGGGACAACACTTGCCGCGTCGGCCACCGCCCCCCAGTAAAACCGGGCACTTCACACCCGGCACACTATTTGCTCCACCTGTGGCACCGAACATTTCCCCAGGTGACCGATCATGCTGGTTAACAACAACACCCAAGCCGTTTCGACTGTTCAACAGATCAAGCGACCCGACATGGATCCCGCCAACGCCGCCGCCAGCGCGCTGTACAGCGGTGCCCTGCAAGCCGCGCAGCAAAGCGTGACCGTGCCCGCCGCGCAGAAGGAACTGGACAAGGCCGCCGACCGCATCGACGAAGCCTTTGCCAAGACCCGCGTGCAGCTGCAGACCAGCGCGTCGACCAGCGATGTGCCGGCGACCAGCGCCGCTTCCGGTGCACGCTCGGAGTTCACCGACTATATGAGCAAATCCCCGGCCGAGCGCATCCGTGACCAACTGCTCAAGGAGCAGGGTTTGACCGAGGCGGATTTGCAGAACATGTCGAAGGAAAAGCAGGATGCCTTCTCCAAGCAAGTGGCCGAGCGCTTGAAGCAACAGCAAGAACAGCAGGTAGCCGCCAAAACTGCTGACCCGCAGGCCCAGACAGTCAAAGAAACCCTGGCCGCAATCTAACAGCCCCCAAGTCACTGTAGGAGCCGGCTTGCCGGCGATAGCGTTCTCAAGATCGCCATCGCCGGCAAGCCGGCTCCTACAGGGTTTGGGTTATTGCAGTTGTAACGTCGAGTTGAACTGACCGATCGCATCCACTACGTGCCGTGACCCCTCCTGAATTTCCAGGATCACCTGCCCCGCTTCATTCGCCAATTCCACCCCCAGCCCCGTGCGGCTTAGGCTCGACTGCATGCTCGACACCGCGCTCAGCGACAGGTCGTGGTTTTTGCGCACCACATCGACAATTTCCACCGTCGCCTGGCTCGTCCGTGCGGCGAGGCTGCGCACCTCGTCTGCCACCACTGCAAAACCGCGCCCGTGTTCGCCCGCCCGCGCCGCTTCAATCGCGGCGTTGAGCGCGAGCATATTGGTCTGCTCGGCGATGCTGCGGATGGTCTGCACGATGGCGCCAATGATGTCCGATTGCTTGCTGACTGCGTCGATACTCACGGCGGCCTGGTTCAGGTCGTGGGAAATTTCTTCGATGATCTGCACGGTTTGCTGCACCACCTCCGACCCCTTGCGGGCGCAGGCGTCGTTTTGTACCGAGGTGGCATGGGCCGAGTCGGCGGCGTTACGCAGGGTGGTGACCTGGTCGGTGATGTCGCTGGCAAACTTCACCACTTTGTACAGGCGGCCATTGGTGTCGAAGATCGGGTTGTAGGAGGCTTCCAGGAACAGGGTCTTGCCGTATTTGTTTTTGCGCTCGAAGCGGTGCGAGTGGTATTCGCCACGATTGAGCGACGCCCAGAACGCCTTGTAGGCCGGTGATTCCACTTCATTGCGGTGGCAGAACATGCTGTGGTGCTGGCCGACGATTTCATCCAAGGAATACTGCACGGTCTTCAGGAAGTTTTCGTTGGCGTTGATGATCTGGCCCTGCGGGGTGAACTCGATCACTGCCATGGAGCGGCCAATGGCATCGATCAGGCTCTGGTTTTCATGTTCGTGGTGGACCCGCGCCGTGATGTCCGACGCGACTTTGATCACGCTCTGCACGTGATTGTCTTTGTCCAGCACCGGCATGTAGCTGGCTTCCAGCCAGACTTCCTGGCCATGCTTGTTCAAGCGCATGAAGGTGCCACTGAGCGCCTGGCCTCGCGCCAGGTCGCGCCATAGCTTGGCGTAGGCATCGGTGTGGGTGTAGGGCTCGTCGCAAAAGAGGCGGTGATGTTTACCGCGTATTTCCTCGACGCTATAGCCCATGGTTTTGCAGAAGTTGTCGTTGGCGTCGAGGATCACGCCACTGGGGTCGAACTCGATCATGGCCATGGAACGGCTGATAGCGGCGAGTTTGGCGTTGGATTCGGTGAGTGCGCAGGAAAAACGTTCGATTTGTTGCAGGTCGGATTTGTGATGGCGGTTGAACATGGTCAGATCACCCTTGATTCCCGGCGCCCGTAAGGCGCATTCCATTCTTTTGTTGGCTATTGCTGGCACACCTTCATGGGGAAATAACCATCCAAATCGCTTTATATGCCAAGCGTCATCAACGGTTCCGGGTGAGCATAGACAGGGCTTGGCGCTATGCAAGGCCACTAGTCAGCCAGCATTTTTAACAATGCGAGGGCCGCGGCTGACAGCGGGCGATCCGACGAGCCGACCAAGGCAAATTCGCGGTGCAGCGGCACATCCAACGCCATCACGCGCAGGCCCTTGCGCTGGGACGGCAAGGCCATTTCCGGCACCAGTGTGACGCCGACGCCCTCACGCACCAGGCTGAAGGCACTGTTCCATTCACGCACCTCAACGCGTACATCGCGCAGGGTCAGCCCGGCGGCGGCGCCCAGGCTGCGGGCATTAGCGGTACAGCCACCAGTAGCCAGCACGAAAGGCTGCTCAAGCAATTCCTCAAGCGACACCGTGGCATCGGCGGGGCGTTGCGCCAGCGCGTGCTCCACTGGCAGCACGGCCATCCACAAGTCACGGCCCAACACCGTCGCATTGCGCTCGGGCGTGGGGTTGAGCACCACGCCCAAGTCGATAAGGCCGGTGTCGAGCAGGGTGAGCACTTCGTTGTCAGTGACATCCAAGGTGGTGACGTCGATACCGGGATAGAGCTGCGCAAAACGCTGCAATGCGGGTGTCAGAAAGGTCGCCAGCACCATGGGGAAACTGGCGATGCGAATCGTCCCACGCAACATGGGCCTGGCTTCGTCCACGGTGCTACGAATCGCCTGCAACGCCCCAAGCATGACTCGCGCCTGCTCGATCACACTCAAGCCCAGGGCAGTGGGCAAGGTCTTGCGCGGTTCGCGGGTAAACAGCTGCGCCCCCAGCGTCGCTTCCATACCGGCCATGGCCTGGCTGGCGGCGGATTGGGTCATGCCCACGCGCTCGGCGGCGGCGGTGATGCTGCCGTGATCGGCCACGGCCACCAGCAAGCGCCAGTGCATCAGGTTCATCATGGCAGTAGCTGTCCTTATGGCAGGGGTCTGAACGTTTAATTTTACGCACGGTGCCACGCCCGCGAGACTGGCGCAAATTCAACGGAGCTGCCCCAGATGAAACTGTATTTCTTCCCCCACGCCTGTTCTCTCGCACCGCATATCGTGCTGCGCGAATTGGCGCTGCCGTTCGACCTGGTCTTGGTAAATAACCAAGCCAAGACCACCGCCGACGGCGAAGACTTCCTGCAGATCAACCCCAAGGACTACGTCGCGGCGCTGAAACTGGACAACGGCCAGGTGCTGACCGAAGCCAGCGCGATCCTGCAATACCTGGCCGACCTGAAACCCGCCGCAGGCCTGGCACCGGCTAATGGCAGCTGGGAACGCGTGCGCCTGCAGGAGTGGCTGAACTTCGTTGCCACCGAGATTCATGGCGGCTTGGCGGTGTTCTTCAACGGCGCGATCCAGGGCGAGGTGAAAGCGGCATTCCAGGCCACGCTGTTCAAGCGTTTCACGGTGCTGGTGCAGACGCTGGAGCGCCAGGATTACCTGTTGGGTGCGCAGTACTCGGTGGCAGATGCCTACCTGTTTGTGGTGCTGCGCTGGGCGGCGTTTCACGCGATTGATTTGGATAAGTGGCCGGCGCTGGCGGCGTTTCAGCAGCGGGTGGGTGAGCGGCAGGCGGTGATTGCGGCATTGGCCGCCGAGAATCCATAAGGCAAACGCAGCCCCTGTAGGAGCCGGCTTGCCGGCAATGGCGTCCTCACGGGCCCTATCGCCGGCAAGCCGGCTCCTACAGAGGGAATGGGGTGGATTCGAGGAAGGTGGCCAGTGCCAGTACATCCACCGAGCCTGAGCGGTCTTCATCAAGATGAGCCACCTGGCTGCGCACGGCTTGATGGACCAGCCGCACACCTTGCCCCAGCCGCAGCGCCCCCCTTAAATCCACCGCCTGCGCGGCGACGATCAACTCGATACTGGCCAGCCACAGCACCCGCTCGGTCAAGCGACGAGTCTTGTCGACCACCGCCATGGCCTGGCCCGCATAGTCTTCAACACGGTCCGCCACCGGCACGCTGACCGCCGGCAGCGGATTGGCCAGGTGCCCGATTTCCGCGACCAACGCCGAACTGGTGCGCTGCAACGCCGCCATGCCGACATGACCGGGTTGGGTTATCAGGAAGCGCGGCAGATCGCTGGAAGCCGGCGACAGCAGCTTGGCAATGCGTTCAGCGCTGCACGCGGCGACACGGGTAAGCGCCAGGCCCAACCCTTCCGTGGCCAGCGCCAAGTGGGTGCTGTCGAAATTCGCCGTGGCCAATACAAGCGACGCTTCGCTGATCAACGCCGGGTTATCCGTACCGCTGCGCAGTTCCAATTCAACCAATTCATGCAGGGCGTGCAGCGCCTGCTGCGCCGCACCCTGGACCACCGTGGCACAGCGAAAGCTCAAGGGGTCTTGCAGGCGACGCGGGCTGTCGGCCAGCTCGCCGCCCGCCAGCAACTGCAACAATGCCGCCGACTGTTCGGTTTGCCCAGGTGCCGGCCGCAGGCGTGAAGCCCATGGCTGGAACGGACTGAGGTTGGCCCGGTAGCCTTCGCACGACAACGCCAACGCCGCCAGCAAAGCCTCCAAGGCCCGCTGCGCCTCAGCCACCAGCAACGCGCCCAGCCCAACACTGGCGGCATTCGCAGAGACCAGCGCCAAGCCATCTTTGCCGGTCAGCGGCACTGACAATGCGAGACTCAGGTGCGCCAGTGGCGCCAGGTCGCTCTCGCCCAACGAGCCGAGCAACGGTACATCGGGCTCGACGCCGGAATTGAGCAACGCTAGCAGTGCATCCGCCGCCCCCGGAGAAATACCCGAACGCCCCTGAGCCAATCCGGCCAGCCGCGCAACCGTGATCGCGCGCAGTTCCTGGCGATTGGCAAGGCGCCCGACCCCCACCGCACGACCCAACGGAATACTCGCCTGCACGGGCGCCACCGCCGTATCCACCGCTGCACCGAGGCCGGTATTTACCCCATAAATTGGCGTGCCTTCAACCGCCAGCTTCACCAACAACTGGTGGCCTTCTTCAATACGCTGACGGGCCTGCGCAGAGAAATCCGCCGGTACGTCCTGCCGGGCAATCGCCAGCAAATCGGCTAGGCTCAAGCCTTCGGGATCGAAGTGAATCACGCCCAGCGCAACCGCTGGCCAATCCCCAGGCGCCCGGCTTTTTCCAGCAGCGCATGGCCCAACGCGATATCACTGAGGCTCAGGCCGCGGTGCCAGAACAGGATGGTTTCCTCGGGGGTTTCACGGCCGCTTTTCAAGCCGGCAACGATCTGGCCCAACTCGGCGTGCAGGGTCTCGGCGCTGAGTTTGCCGGCGTCAACATGCGCGCGCAGCGAACCGAACAGGCCGCCCTTGCACTGGCCCCAATCGTCCACCACCCGCTTGCTCATGATGTCGGTGAGCGACAGCTCCACCGCGCTCATGGTGCCGTAGGGCACCACAAAGGCACCGGGCTTGATCCACTCGGTGCGCAGCAAGGGCTCGGGCTGATCCAGGCGCGAGGCTTCGACCACGATGTCGGCGCCACGCACGGCGGACTCCCAATCCTCGGTGACGATCACCGGTTTGCCCAGGTCCTGGCGCAAGCGTTGGGCGAAGGCTTCGCGGCTTTCACTGCGACGTGAGTGCACGCGGATTTCGTCGAAGTCGAACAGGTGGTCGAGCAGGCGCACGTTCCAGTACGCCGTGCCACGCGCGCCGATGTGCGCCAGCACTTTGCTGTCGGGCCGGGCCAGGTATTTGGCGCCGATGGCAGTGATGGCGCCGGTGCGCATATCAGTGATCGCCGAGGCGTCGAGGATGGCCTTGGGAATGCCGGTGGCCGGGTCCAGCAGGTTGAGGATCGCCAATTCCGAGGGCAAACCCTTGCGGTAGTTGTCGACAAAGTCCCCCACCACTTTGACACCGGCATAGCCGATATCGCCACCCAACACGCCGCGCAATACGTTGAAGTGACCGTTGATCCCGCCGCCGGGAATCAGGTGGGTACGCGGCTCGATCACCGCCTCGCCACGCCCCTGGATCGCCAGGCTCGCTTCGATGGCGCTGAGGATTTCGTCATTGGTAAGCCCCAATTCGTCGATATCGAGGCCGTTGAGAAAATCGATGTAGATCGGTTGCATGGTCATGGCGCCTTGAAGACAGCTTGCTGTACATCGACCTTTTTCGGGATCAGGCCGTTGGCAAAGAACAGGTCGGCGGTGTGTTGCTGGGTGGCGATGTCGGCGGCTTGCAGCGGACGAATCGGCGTGGAGGAACGGTGTTCGAAGTAGCTTTTGACCACCACCGGTGGCAGGCCCAGGGTCTTGGCCATCAGCGCGATGCTCTCGTCAGGCTGGTCCAGGGACAGACGCTGCGCCTTGGCCAATGTCTGGATGATCGCGCCAATGGACTGCGGATACTGCTTGGCAAACGGGCTGCTGACCACGAAGAAACTGCCCGCCGGGTTGAGGCCCTGGCCATCGCCCAGCACGCGGGCGGAACCGTCGACCACGGCCGCGGAGTAGTACGGGTCCCACACCACCCACGCGTCGACTTTGCCTTGCTCAAAAGCGGCACGCCCGTCGGATGGCGACAGGTACACCACATTCACGTCTTTCCATTGCAAACCGGCGCGCAGCAGGCTTTTAAGGAACAGGTTGTGGGCGCTGGAGCCCTTGAGCAGCGCCACGCGCTTGCCCTTGAGTTCCGCCACGCTCTGTACGCGGCTGGCTTTTGGCACCAACACCGCTTCGGTCTTGCCCTCGTTGGGTTCTACGGCGAAATACTGCAAGTCGATACCAGCGGCCTGGGCGAAGATCGGCGGGATATCACCGATATTGCCGATGTCCAGGCTGCCGCCGTTCAGCGCTTCGATCAGCGGCGGGCCGCCGAGGAATTCGATCCACTGCACCTGGGTGCCGGGCAACGCTTCCTCGAAGAGTTTGTGCTCACGGGCCAATACCATGCTCACCGAGCTTTTCTGGTAACCGATGCGTAACGTGGCAGGTTCGGCCGCCAGCACCTGACCGGCGACCAGCGAAAGTACCGCAGCAGCGAAGATTTTAAGCATCAGAGCGCTCCCTTCAGCTTGGCCGCCACATCGACCGGCACCCATTGCTCCCAGACGTCTGGGTGGTCCTTGAGGAACGCTTCAGCGACCTGGCGCGGCGGTGTACGTTTCTCGCTCATTTCGCCGAGGATGCCATTGAGCAGATCAATCGGCAGGTCGACCTTTTCAAACACGCTGACCAGTTGCGGGTACTGCGCCTTGAACGGTGCCGACACACCAATCGCCAGCCGCGCCGGCATCGAGCGGGTACCGATGGGGTTGGGGTTTTTCGCGTCCGACAGGGTCTTCCAGGCTTCGGCGTTGAAGGGCGGTTCTTCCAGCTTGACCAGCTTGAACCGGCCGAGCAGCGGCGTCGGCGACCAATAGTAGAACAGCACCGGCTTGCCACGACGGATCGACGACGCCACTTCGGCATCCAACGCCGCGCCGGAGCCGGTGCGGAAGTTGACGAAGCTGTCGGTGAGTTTGTACGCCTTTAGCTTCTGGCTGTTGACGATCTCCGACGTCCAGCCCGTTGGGCTGTTGAGGAAGCGTCCACGGCTCGGGTCTTCGGGGTCGCGGAACACGTCCTTGTAGCGCGGCAGGTCGGCCACCGACTTCAAGTCCGGCGCCAGGGGTTTGATACCGCGCGCGGCATCGCCCTTGATCACGAACTCCGGCACCCACCAGCCTTCGGTGGCGCCTTTGACCGTGTCGCCCAGGCCAAACACTTTGCCTTCGTTTTCCGCCTTGACCCATGCCGGACTGCGCCCAGCCCACTCTTCACCGATCACCTGGATATCGTCCTTGGCCAGGGCGGCTTCCAGGCTCACGGTGCTGCCGGGCAAGGTGTCGGTGGGCAGGCCGTAGCCTTTCTCGACAATCACGCGCAGTACCTCGGTGATCAAGCTGCCGCTTTCCCAGGTGATGTCACCGAAGTGGATGGGCTTGACGGTTTCGGCGGCGGTTGTGGGTTGCGCTAAAACGGCCAGTACCAGCAGTGAGCCACCGAGCAGTGTTTTAAGTCTTTTCATGCAGAACCTCGTGGTGAATCATTTTCTAGAACACAGAAGATCCGGTGTGGGAGCGGGCTTGCTCGCGAATGCGGTGGGTCAGCGATGCATGAGCTGGCTGACCCACCGTATTCGCGGGCAAGCCCGCTCCCACAGTCGATCTCTGCGGATTCAAGATCGGTTAAAAGTCATAACTGAGCCGCGTGTAATAAAACGCCCCTTCCGGCGCCGACGGCGACAGGTAGCTGTATTGCTGGCCTGGGGTCTGGCGCAGGCGGGTGTTGAAGTCATCGGGTTTGCTGTCGAACAGGTTGTTGGCGCCGACCGACAACCGCAGTTGCTTGGTGAACGCGTAGTTCACGTCCAGGTCGGTGTTCCATTGCGCCGCGAAGGTCTGGTCGTACTGGGCGTTGGCTTCGCTGGCGGCGTATTTGCGGTATTCGCCGTAGCGGGTTTCGCTGAGGGCAATGGTCCAGGCACCAATGCGGTGGGTGGCGCCCAGTACCAGCTTGTCTTCGGGGTAGCCGTGTTCCAGGAAGCCACGGGCTTCGCGGGTGAGGATGTCGAAGCCGTTGGGGTTTTCGTGGACCTTCTCGATCGTGGTGCGAGCCTTGGTGTAGCCGGCCGACAGGCTCAACGCGCCGTACTGCGCCAGGTCCAGGTTGTACTTGCCGACGATGTCGACGCCACGGGTGCGGGTGTTGGCGGCGTTGGTCATGAACTGCGCCCAGGTGTACTGGCCAAACCCGGCTTGCTGCAGGATCTGCTCGGCGCGCGGCCCGGAAATGCCGCCGCTGTAGAGCAGGCGATCACGGATCGAGATCTGGTAGGCGTCGATGGTCAGCGAGGCGTTTTCAATCGGGCGCAGCACCAGGCCCAGGGAGTAGTTGGTGGATTTTTCCGGTTTGAGCGGCTCGGCGCCCAAGGCGCGGGCGGCCGGGTTGTCGGCGGGCAGCATGCGCGTCAGCACCGGGTTGCCGTTGATGTCGACGTTGGTGGTGGTGGTCCACGACGTGCCGATCTGGCCCAGGGTCGGCGCACGGAAGGAATTGTTCACCGTGGCGCGCAAGCCCACCTGCGGCGTGAAGTCATAGCGCGCCGACAGCTTGCCGGTGGTGGCCGATCCAAAGTCCGAATAGTGCTCGGTACGCCCGGCCAGGCCGACCTGGAATTTGTCAGTGAGCTGGTGCTCAAGACCGACGTAAACGCCACCGACATCACGCTTGTAGGTGCCGGCGTCGTCTGGCGTGAGACCGGAGGCTTGCACCGCGCCGACCTGTACACCATTGATGCCACCAAAGGAGTAGGACTCGTAGTCGCCCTCCTCCAGCCGATACTGCTCATGCCGGTAGGCAATGCCCGCCGAGACGGTCAGCGGATGGCTTGACCAGTTGACGTCCAAATCCTTGGCGTAATCCAGGCCGATGTTGGTCTGGTCGTTGATCAGGGTGGCCACGTCGAATTTGGTCGGGCTGTTCAGGCCGTAGCTCGGGTTGACCGTGTTGAAGGCCAGCTCATCGTGCTTGTCGCGACCGTAGGTGGCACTGAGGTCGAAGCGCCCGAGGGTGTCGTCTTCATAGCGGGTGCCGACGGTGAGCGCGCCATCCTCATAGCGGTAGCGATATTTGGGAATGGTGCCGTTGGGGTAGATGCCCTGCACGTTGTTCGGGTTATTCGCCAACAGCGGTGGCGTGTTGTTCACCGACTTGTCCTGGCCGAAGGTGGCGAAACTGTAGAGGCGCCACTGGTCGCTCAGGCCGATTTCGGCGTTGGCCGCCAGGTTGAATTTATCGCGCCCTGCACCGCCCCAACGTGGGTCTTGCAACTGGCCGTCGGCGATGTATTTATCGCCAATGTCGGTGGGTTTGTTGTTGAGGGTGTTGAAGCTCAGGGTGAGAAAGCCATCCCCCGGCAAACCCAGGCCGTACCAGCCGTCGGTGGTTTTGCTGAAGCCATCGCCCTGGGCATATTTGCCCAGTTGAGTGTTGACCTGGCCGCCGCTGTCACGCTCCTTGAGCACGATGTTGACCACGCCCGCCACCGCATCCGAGCCGTATTGCGCCGAGGCTCCGTCGCGCAGCACTTCGACGTGGTCGATGCTGCTGATGGGGATCATGTCCAGGTCCACCGGCTGCGCGCCAATGAACGGCACGCCACCGGAGATGTTCACCACCGCCGAGGCATGGCGGCGCTTGCCGTTGATCAGCACCAACGTCTGGTCCGGCGCCAGGCCACGCAGGGACGCGCCCTTGGGGTTCTGGCCACGGGTGGCGCTCTGGTTCTGCGGAAAGTTGAACGACGGCAGCAGTTGGAACAGCGCCTGGTTGAGGCTGGTGGCGCCGGTTTGCTTGAGTTCTTCAGCGTTGATGACGTCTACCGGGGCCGCACTGGTCAGGGCCGTGGCGTCACTGCGCCGGGTGCCGATGGCGACCACGCGGTCCAGGGTCGGCGCTTGCGCTGCGCTGGTTTGTGCCTTGACATTGCTGGTCGCGTTTTTGCTCGCGCCTTCCTTGATGATGAACGCACCGTCCGGACTGACCTGGACCTGCAGGCCGGTGCCCTTGAGCGCGGCGTCCACTGCCTGTTGCGCCGACAGCGAACCGTCCACGCTGGCCGAGGAATAGTTACCCAGTTGCGGGGTGAACGAGATCACCTGGCCACTTTGCCGACTGATGTTGAGCAGCACTTCATCCAGCGGCCCAGGGGCGATGTGATAGACCTGGCGTGCTTCTTCGGCACCGGCGGCAAACGAGAAAAACAGACTGGCCAACGGCACCAGGGCAAAGGTTCGAAGCGGCACACGGTTGAACTGATTCACTTTGGCTCCCCCCAAGGAAACACGAGAACGCTGCTCCCCGCAGCGCTTACGGGAGTGATGTGGGCCAGCGGGGGGAAAACTTGCAGATCGTTTGGTTATGTCCTTAGAACCCACATAGGCATAGCCTCCTCGCTTTATGTGGGAGCTGGCTTGCCTGCGATGACGTCGGCTCGGTTGGACTGACAGACCGAGCCGCCCGCATCGCAGGCAAGCCAGCTCCCACAGGGACCGAGTGAATCGGCTATGCCGCACTGACAGTCACCCACAAACCGGTGCGACGGGTGATGTGGATCGGCAAGGTGCGCGCCAGGGTGTCGAGGATTTGCCGGGGGTTGTCCAGGCGGTAGAGGCCGGTGACGCGCAGGCCGGCCACGGACGGGTCCAGGCGCAGCACGCCGTTGTGGTAGGGCCGCAGCGCGTCGATGACTTCAGCCAGCGGCCGGTCGCGCACTTGCAGGAAGCCATCGACCCAGGCCGTGGCACCGGAGGCACTGGCCTGTACCGGGCCGAACCCGGCACGGTCGTAATGCACCTCATGGCCGGCGGCGAGTTGCAGGCGCTCGCCGTTCTGGCCATCGATGTCCACCGCGCCGTTGAGGGCGACGACCTGGCCCTGCCCTTCCCGCTCGCGCACCAGGAAACGGTTGCCGTAGGCGCGCAGGCGGGCCTGCTCGGTCTGGATCAGGAATGGCCGGATGCGGTCGCTGGCGACCTTGGCCAGTAACTCGCCTTCGCGCAGGCGCACCAGGCGCCGTTGCGGGTCGAACTGAATATCGGCCGCGCTTTGCGCGTTGAGCAACAACTCGCTGCCATCGTCCAGCGTCACCGTGCGGCGCTCCCCGGTGCCAGTGCGGATATCTGCCGTGAGTTCCGTCAATGGCAAGCCCAGCGGTTTGGCCAGCAAGGCTGCGCCGACGGCCACACCGGCACCGGCCAACGCGACCTGCAACACCTGGCGTCGACTGGACGGCGCCTCCAGCGCCTGCTGCAACACCTGGCCACTCACGCCTTGCGCCTGGGGTACCTGGAACACACCCAGGCGGGTTTCCAACTGTCGGCACAGGGCGTCATGCCGTGGGTCGGCGGCGCGCCACTGTTCATACTGCTGCCAGTCGCCCGCCGTGGCCTGGCCGGAACGCAACAGCACGTACCAGCGCGTGGCGCTGTCGATCAGTTCGTCGTTCATTCCAGGCACAGCCGCAGGCAACGGTTGAAGGCGCGGGTCATGTAGTCGCTGACCGAACGCTGGGAAATCCCCAGCTCGGCAGCGATTTGCGGGTAGGTCAGGCCATTGAGCTGGGACAGCAAAAAGGTCGCCTTGACCTTGGCTGGCAAACCGTCGAGCAGCTGGTCGATGGCTTGCAGCGCCTCCAGCATTTGCGCCAGTTCTTCCGGCGACGGTGCGCTGCTGGTCTCGTCGTTGTCGAGCGCATCAAGGTAGGCGCGCTCCAGATCACGGCGGCGCCACAGTTGATACATCAGGCGCTGGGCAATCGTGGTGAGCAGCGCCCGGGGCTGGCGGATGGGCACGACACCCGGCGCACTCAGGAGCTGGACAAAGGTATCGGCAGCGATGTCTTCGGCGTGCGCGCGGGAATCGAGATGGCGGTGTAAACGGCTGCACAGCCAGTCGTAATGACTGCGGAACAATCCGCCCACGTAATCGCTGTGAGAAGTGTCGGCGCCGGACATAGTGGCTCCATCTGAGTAGGTTGCGCGTTATGTCCGGTGTTCCGGTGGAGCGATCCTAGCAAGGCTGCTTATTCTTTAATAATATTTAAAAGGTATTTTTATATAACCTTATTGAAGTATCGGGAAGCCGGCGTTGATGGCCTGTCGTTGGTAGTCCAGGAGCACTTCGTAGTCGTCTTCGCTGGCGGGTAGCACGGCCTGCAGGCCCAGCGTCTCGGCGACTTGCGGCAAGTCCTGCAACGCCTGATTCATGGCTTGGCGGAGTTGAATGACCTGTTCATCGCTCAAGCCCAATGGGCCGATATAGGGCAAGGTCGGGCTCGGTGCGCTAAGGCTGACGATGCGCAGCCCCGCCACTTCCTGCGGCGCGAAACGGGCCAGGTAGGCGTAGGTGACGCTGTCGATGGCGGCAAGGTCGGCGCGATTTTCGCGCAGCCAGCGCAGGCTCTCGCGGTGGGCGCCGCTGATGCCGACGCTGGCGAAGAAACGCCCGTCGCGCTGCAAAGGGGCCAGGCGCTCGCGCAGCAGGTTCATGCCGCTGTTGGAGTCGTGGCCGTTGATCACCCCTCGGCTGTTGTAGAAGTCCGCCAGGGTTTGATGCGGGTTGTTGTCGCGGGTCAGCAGCACGCTGCAATGTTCTCCATCGCTGCTGTGGGGCAGCTCATAGCGCGGGCGACCGATCACGCGGACCTGGCCGCGCAATTGGGTTATCAGCGGATAGCCGCAAGTTTGAGTCAGCAGTAACTCAGGTGCGCGCCACAGGGCGTGCAGGTCGAGGTGATCGGCGTTGAGGCGGCGCAGCCCAAGGTGTTCGAGGATGCGCGTCAGCCATTGCTGGTTGGCCTGCTGGATCGGCTCGGGCGCGACATACATCAGCAGCTCGGCGTAGTGGTCACTCATGGTCATCTCTCACGCAAAAGGGTGCCGGGGGCTGTCGATGGCCTTGAGGCCGTGGCGGCTGATCAACTGGCCGTAGCCTTGCACCAGGAAGCCACCGCTGCGCGCCACCCATTGCTCACGTCGAGCGCGGTAGACCGTCGGCAGCAAGTACCAGGGCAGTTTCGGCAAGTCGTGGTGCACCAGGTGCAGGTTGTTGTTGAGGAACAGCCAGGTCCACGGCCAGGACGCTTCGTTGAGCACGGTGCGTTGCTCCGGCTGCGGGTGCGGGCGGTGTTCATAGTAGGAACGGATCGAGGCCAGGGACAAGGCCGGCACGCTGACCAGCAGCAGGTAATGCCACACCGACAGCGCACTGTAGTGGGCGATGAAACCCAGCATCAGCACAGTGACGGCGCCGTGGACCAGCCACATCGGCCACACCTGGGGCAGGCGTTGCAACTCATGGCGGGCCAAACGGCCAATGGCCAAGGGCGCCGCCAGCAGGAAGCGGCCGAGCACGGTCTTGGTCAGCCAATGCACGCCACGCTCGAACAGCGAGCTGGTGTCCCATTGCTGCTGGTTGAGGTAGCGGCTTTCCGGGTCGATGCCCGGCAGGGTCAAGTCTTCGTCGTTGTGGTGCAGCAGGTGGCTGTCGCGGTACAGCGTGTAGGGGTACCACACGGCGAAGGGGGCGTAGCCGAGGATTTTATTCAGCAGCGGCGAACGGGTGGGATGGCCATGCAGCAGCTCATGTTGCACCGACAGCCACAGCGTCACGAGCGGGATCAGCAACAGGCTGCTCAACCACGAGCCCAGCCAGTGGCTGGCGAGGATCACGGCGAACCAGCCGGTGTACACGCCGATCAACAACAGCCAGGTCGGCCATTCGGTTCTGGCGGTGAAGGTGGTGGCCAGGGCTTCGATTTCCCGGCGTTGGGTCGGATCAAGGTAGTTGGCCATCGGCAGCTCAGAGCAGGTGTTTCCTGCTCTGTGCAATGAGGCGCGAAAATCTTGCAGATCGTTTGGTTCTAAGCTTGTAACTCAGTGACCGAACAGGCCTGTCTCGGTTTTCTTGGCTTTCTTGTCGGCGCGTTTTTCATCCGCGGTCTTTGCCGGTTTTTTCTTCGCGGCTTTCTTTGAATCCATACCTTTGGCCATGATGCATGCTCCACTTACAGGGGATGTAGCACTGGGTATACCACCTATTGCCCGGCAGAAGGCGCTTATAATGCCCGGCCCTTGATAACGCTTGCCTGAACACCATGCCCGAATTGCACATCGAACCCTTGGCAGAGCCGCTGTGGCCGCTGCTGAACAAGTTTTACCGCAGCCACAATTCCCCGATGAAGGCGCTCAAGGGCGGGCGTTTGTGGGTGGCGCGCGACGCTGAGATTGTCGCCGGGTTGTGCCTCACGCCGGTGGTTGGCGGGCAGTTCCTGACCGGGGTGTTCGTTGACCCCGCCTATCGCGGCCACGGGTTGGCGGCGCGGTTGATCGAGGCGGCGGTTGCCGATGTCGACGGCACCCTGTGGTTGTTGTGTCACCCGGACCTGGAAGGGTTGTATCAACGCATGGGCTTCACTCAGGACACCGTGCTGCCGCAATCCCTCAGCGAACGCTTGGTACGCTACAAGCGCAACAAACCCATGATCGCGATGGGCTTAGATCGTTTGGTGAGGTCGACCGCAGATAATGTGTGATCAGCGCCTGCAGGGCCCATGCTAGCCTCAGCGGCACAGTGGCCCTTTACAGGATGATCATGAAAACGACGCTTGCAGCTCTCTCCCTCACCGCCCTGCTCGTCCCGGTCTTGAGCCAGGCAGCCGACGCAGCCATCACCGCCGAGCAGTACCAGAGCGTACTCGCCGGTAGTTGGCGCGACCCTGCCAACAGCGCCCGCGACGGTTATCGCCATCCGCAACAGACGCTGGAATTCTTTGGCCTGGGCGCCAAGCAGACGGTGATCGAGATCACCCCCGGTGGCGGCTGGTATAGCGAAGTGCTGGCGCCTCTGCTCAAGGATCATGGGCACTACATCGCCGCGGTGCAGGCGGCGAGCAGCAGCGCCTATGCGCGCACGTCCGAAGAGAACCTGAAAAAGAAATTCGTGGCTGATCCGGCTCGGTACGGTAAGGCTGAAGTCATCGAGTTCGACCCCAAAGCCCCGGTGTTCGGCAAACCCGCGTCGGCGGATGCAGTGCTGACGTTCCGCAATGTGCATAACTGGGTCGAGGCAGGTACTGCGCCGGCCACGTTCAGCGCGTTCTACAAAGTACTGAAACCGGGCGGCGTGCTGGGCGTGGAAGATCACCGGGCCAAGGATGGGGCGGATCTGCAGGCGATCAAGAACAGCGGTTACCTGACCACCGCGCAGGTGGTGAAGCTGGCGTCCGATGCCGGGTTCAAGCTGGCGGGACAGAGCGAGGTGAATGCCAACCCGAAGGACACCAAGAACTACCCGGCTGGCGTGTGGACGTTGCCGCCGACGCTGAGATTGGGCGAGCAGGATAAGGCGAAGTATGTGGCGATTGGCGAGTCGGACCGGATGACGTTGCGGTTCATTAAACCGACCCGATAACAATTATTGAAGTATCGCTTTTCTGTGGTGAGCGGGCTTGTCCCGCGCTGGGCTGCGAAGCAGACCCAAACCTTTCACCGCAGTGCGCCTGACGCGCCGCGGTGGCTTGGATAGGGCCGCTTCGCAGCCCAGCGCGGGGCAAGCCCGCTCACCACAACAAGCCCGATCACCACAACGAGCAGCCTCACATTCAGATGCAGGATCAATCGTCGGCAGTGGGATCCAAGTCCGGGAACATCACTTCGATAAAGCCGAACTTGCTGAAGTCGGTGATCCGCGACGGGTACAACCGGCCGATCAGGTGATCGCATTCATGCTGCACCACCCGCGCATGGAAACCATCGGCAAAGCGCACGATGGGCTCACCCTTGGGATCAAAGCCTTCGTAGCGAATCTGCTGGTAACGGTCCACCGCGCCACGCAGGCCGGGTACGGACAGGCAACCTTCGTAGCCCTCTTCCAGCACCGGGCTCAGCGGAGTGATCAGCGGGTTGATCAGGATCGTCTGCGGCACGGGCGGCGCGTCCGGGTAGCGTTCGCTGGCTTCGAAACCGAAGATCACCAATTGCAGGTCGACACCGATCTGCGGCGCGGCCAGGCCGACTCCGCCCACGTGTTCCATGGTCTGGAACATGTCATCGATCAATTGCCACAGTTCGGGGCTGTCGAACATTTCCGGCGGAACCGGAGGCGCGATACGCAGCAGGCGCTCGTCGCCCATTTTCAGGATTTCACGGATCATCGATCAGACTTCATCAGTAGTGGGCTTGGAGTGGTCCCGGCCAAGGCCTGAGACATGCTGTTTTTCATCGGTATGGCCAGGCTCTTCGAACTCTTTTTCGCCCGGGTCCTTGCCCTCGGCGGACATGTGTTCGATCACCGCGTTCATCTCCGCCCCAAGCAACAGCACGGCAGCGGAAATATAGAAATACAAGAGCAGCACGATGATCGCGCCGATACTGCCATACATGGCGTTGTAGTCGGCAAAGGTTTTGACGTAGTAGCCAAAGCCCAGGGAGGCAACGATCCACACCACCACCGCCAGCACCGAGCCAGGGGTGATAAAGCGGAATTTCTGCTCGACGTCCGGCATCACGTAGTACATGAGGGCCACGGCGAACATCAGCAAAATCACGATCAACGGCCAGCGCAAAATGGTCCACAAGGTGACCACGAATTCCTGCATGCCGATCTGCCCGGCCAGCCATTCCATCACCTGCGGCCCGAGCACCATCAGCGCGGCGGCGGCCAGCAGCATGCCGGCGATGCCAACGGTGTAGAAAATCGACAGTGGGAAGCGCTTCCAGATGGGACGGCCTTCAACCACGTCGTAGGCCGCGTTCATCGCGCTCATCATCAAGCGCACACCGGCCGACGCTGTCCACAGCGCGATCACGATACCCACCGACAGCAGGCCACCCTTGGATTGCTGCAACTGGTCGATCACCGGGTTGACCTGCTCCAGGGCCTGGGGCGGCAACACCAGTTCCGATTGCATGCGCAGCCACGTGAAGAAGTCCGGCAGGTGCAGGAAACCGATCAGGGCAATCAGGAACAGCAGGAAGGGGAACAGCGAGAACAGCATCTGGTAGGCCAGTGCCGAAGCATAGGTAGGCATTTCGTCATCGACGAATTCCTTGACGGTGCGCACCAGCACTTTGTGCAGCTTGAGACCATCGAGAACCGGAAAAATCATAGCGTCTCCTTTCGCCGCAAAAAGGTTGAGTTCGTGGGCGACTCAGGGGCCGTTTTCTACATCAAGGTAGCCTATTTGGCGACCTCGAAACAATTTCGAAACTTTAACCGCATCAGGTGACACAAAAACGGCCATCCGTGGATGGCCGCTTGGTTGCGCACTGGCAGTCTTACTTGGTCGCTTTTTTTACCGCGTCCTTGGTGTCGCCAACTGCTTTCTGCACTTCGCCTTTCTTTTCCTGGACCACACCTTCAGCGCGCAGTTTGTCGTTGCCGGTGACTTTACCGACACCTTGCTTGATATTGCCGACCGCCTCGTTTGCCAAGCCTTTAGCCTTGTCAGATGTGCTGCTCATGGTATTTCTCCGAAAGAACAATCAAGGGTTTTGGGTCATTACGTAAAGATTGACCCGAGGCCGTTCAGCAGAGTTTCAATTATTTTTGCCCACGCATTTCATCGCCGGCCGCAGGTTTGGCTTTATGTTTTGCCGCCAACCCCTGAGAATGCCCGGCACATTCAGGCTCAAACGCTGAATAACAGATCCCGTAGGAAGGTTATGAAACTCAATAAAGCACAGGCCATCGCCCGCCGAAACACCGAACTGGGCGGTGCCGTACTCGGCGTCAACAACTGCCATTTCACCGACCTGGACCGCAAGCGCAACATCTGGTGGTTTGACCTGCCGGTGGGCCGTATTGCCGTGGGCCAGTACGAGTGGATCCACCTGTTGATGCACAACGCCGAGACCGACCAGTTGCTGCACTTGAAGGTGCCAACCGTGTTCCTGCGCGAGAAGCTCGAAGGCCTGGTGGTCCGCAATGCGGGCAAGCGCAAGCCGGAGATTACGCTGGAGCTGAGTGCGGACAAGGATTCGTTCTTGAAGGATGTGCGCCCGGCGGGTGCTGGCGTGGGATTCGCGCAGTTCGCCCTATAAAAAACGCGGTTCAAAATGTGGGAGGGGGCTTGGCCCCGATGACGGTGTGTCAGCTACAGATTGCTGACTGATACACCGCCATCGGGGCAAGCCCCCTCCCACATTGGTATAGCGTTACTTTTTAAGACCGAGCTTCTTCAACTCTTCGTCGCGCAACTCACGGCGCAGGATCTTGCCCACATTGGTGGTCGGCAATGCATCACGGAATTCCACGGCCTTGGGCACCTTGTAGGCCGTGACGTTGGCGCGCATGTGCTCCATCACCTGGTCCTTGGTCAGGGTCGCGCCCGGCTTGACCACGATAAACAGCTTGATGTGTTCCCCGGACTTCTCGTCCGGCACACCGATGGCCGCGCACTGCAGCACGCCCGGCAGGCCTGCCAGCACGTCTTCCAGCTCGTTCGGGTACACGTTGAAGCCCGAGACCAGGATCATGTCTTTCTTACGGTCGACAATGCGCATGTAGCCGTCGGGCTGGATGATCGCGATGTCACCGGTCTTGAGCCAGCCTTCGCTGTCGAGCATTTCGTCGGTGGCGTCCTGGCGCTGCCAATAGCCTTTCATCACCTGCGGGCCCTTGACGCACAGTTCGCCGGTTTCGCCCAGCGCCAGTTCGGTGCCGTCGTCGGCAATGACTTTGCACACGGTGGACGGTACCGGGATGCCGATGGTACCGATCTGGATATGCTGGATCGGGTTCACAGTGGCCACCGGGCTGGTCTCGGTCATGCCGTAGCCTTCGCAGATGCCGCAACCGGTCACGGCCTTCCAGCGCTCAGCGGCGGCCAGTTGCAGGGCCATGCCGCCGGACAGGGTGACTTTCAGCGCGGAGAAGTCCAGCTTGCGGAATGCCTCGTTGTTGCACAGCGCCACGAACAGGGTGTTCAGGCCGACAAAGCCGCTGAACTTCCACTTCGACAGTTCCTTGACCATCGCCGGCAGGTCGCGCGGGTTGCTGATCAGGATGTTGTGGTTGCCGATCAGCATCATCGCCATGCAATGAAAGGTGAACGCATAGATGTGGTACAGCGGCAGCGGCGTGATCAGGATCTCGCAACCTTCATTGAGGTTGGAGCCCATGAGCGCCTTGCATTGCAGCATGTTGGCGACCAGGTTGCGGTGGGTGAGCATGGCGCCCTTCGCCACGCCAGTGGTGCCGCCGGTGTATTGCAGCACCGCCACATCATTGCTGGCCGGGCTCGCGTCGCTGACCGGTTGACCATGCCCCTTGGCCAGCACGTCGTTGAACTTGATCGCCTTGGGCAAGTGATACGCCGGGACCATTTTCTTCACGTACTTGATGACGCTGTTGATCAGCAGACGCTTGAGCGGCGGCAACAGGTCGGCGACTTCGGTGACGATCACGTGCTTGACGGCGGTCTTGGGCACGACCTTTTCCGCCAGGTGCGCCATGTTGGCCAGGCACACCAGCGCCTTGGCGCCGGAGTCGTTGAATTGGTGTTCCATTTCCCGCGCGGTGTACAGCGGGTTGGTATTGACCACGATCAGGCCGGCACGGATGGCACCGAACACAGCGACCGGGTACTGGAGGACGTTGGGCAGTTGCACGGCGATGCGATCGCCAGGCTGCAGGTCGGTATGTTGTTGCAGGTAGGCGGCGAAGGCGCCGGACAATTCGTACAGCTCACCGTAGGTGATGGTCTTGCCCAGGTTGCTGAAAGCCGGTTTGTTGGCGAAGCGCTGGCAGGACTGCTTCAGTACCGCCTGAATATTTGGATACTCGTCTGGATTGATTTCTGCAGCAATCCCGGCGGGGTACTTATCCTTCCAAAAGTCTTCGTTCATGGAAGCCCACTCCTCAGCGACGTCAGCGACGCGAATTCATCATCGCATTTGATGCGATTATTATTGGTGTATGTTTTTTTAGGTGAATCTGGCGCTTTCAAGCAGGCCGAGACGTCACAAAGCGCGCCGAGAGTAGCAGCTTTGCCAAGGGCCGCCTAGAGCCAAAGGAGGGCCCTGCGGTCATAATCACGACTGTCCTACAATAATTGGTCACGCTTTAAACATTGCTGAAATATGCCCTGGAAAGGCTCTGGAATGGGGTATTCAGGCCAACACAAGGCAAATGTGGGAGCGGGCTTGCTCGCGAATGCAGAGTGTCAGTCAACAGATAGGCTGGCTGATACACCCCATTCGCGAGCAAGCCCGCTCCCACATTTTTGATTGCATTTCAATTCACGGTCAGGCGATGTCGCGCAGCTCCCGGCGCAAGATCTTGCCCACGGGCGTCATCGGCAAAGACTCGCGCAACACGATATGTTTGGGCACCTTGTACCCGGTGAAGTTGGTCTTGCAGTACGCCTTCAACTCCTCAAGACTCACCCCTTGCGCACGCGCCACCACAAACAGCTTCACCGCCTCCCCGGTGCGATCATCCGGCACGCCGATCACCGCGCAATTGGCCACGGCCGGGTGGGCCATCACCACGTCTTCGATCTCGTTGGGGTATACGTTGAAGCCCGAAACAATGATCAGGTCTTTCTTGCGGTCGACAATGCGCACAAAACCATCGTCATCGATCACCGCGATGTCGCCTGTCTTGAGCCAGCCCTCGGCGTCCAGCGCTTCGGCCGTGGCGGCCGGTTGCTGCCAGTAGCCCTTCATCACCTGCGGGCCCTTGATGCACAGCTCGCCGCGCTCGCCCAACGGCAGCTCGGCGCCATGGTCATCAATCACCTTCATCGCCGTCGCCGGTACGGGAATGCCCACGGTGCCCAAGCGAGATTTGTTGCCGTAGGGGTTGGTGCTGGCCACTGGCGAGGTTTCCGTCAGGCCGTAGCCTTCGCCAATCGCGCAGCCGGTGATCTGCTCCCAACGCTCGGCCGTGGCCTTGATCAGCGCGGTGCCGCCGGAGTTGGTGAGCTTGAGGTGGGAGAAGTCCAGGGACTTGAAGTCCGGGTGGTCCATCAAGGCCACGAACAGCGTGTTAAGCCCCAGCAGCCCGGTAAAACGCCACTTCTTCAGCTCCTTGATAAAGCCGCCGATGTCCCGTGGGTTGGTGATCAGTACGTTGTGGTTGCCGGACACCATCATGCACATGCAATTCGCGGTGAAGGCATAGATGTGGTACAGCGGCAGTGGCGCGATCATCACCTCCTGCCCTTCCTTGATCAGCGGGTGGCCGTCATCGCCGGTCTGGGACATGCATGCACGCACCTGCTGCATGTTCGCCACCAGGTTGCCGTGGGTGAGCATCGCACCCTTGGCCAAGCCGGTGGTGCCGCCGGTGTATTGCAGCACGGCAATATCGTCCAAGGTCACCGGGTGACGCGTGACGCCCAGGCCCGCACCCATGTGCAAGGCACGCTTGAACGACACGGCGCGCGGCAGGCTGTAGGCCGGGACCATCTTTTTGACTTTGTCGACCAGGGTGTTGACCAGCCAGCCTTTGGCGGCAGGCATGAAGTCACCCATCTTGGCTTCGATCAGGTAGTCGATCTCGGTGTCGCTGCACACCTCCTGCACCCGCGAACCAAACAGGTTGAGGTAGACCAACGCACGCACGCCGGCGTCCTTGAACTGGTGGCGCATTTCGCGCGGGGTGTACAGCGGGTTGGTGTTGACCACGATCAACCCGGCGCGCAAGGCACCGAACACGGCAATCGGGTAATGCAGCACATTGGGCATCTGCACGGCGATGCGGTCGCCGGGCTTGAGGTCGGTGTGCTGTTGCAGGTAGCCGGCGAAGGCCGCGCTTTGGCGCTCCAGCTCGGCATAGGTGAGGGTGATGCCCATGTTGCTGAATGCCGGACGGTCGGCAAAGGCCTTGCAGGAACGTTCGAAGACTTCGATCACCGACTTGTAGGCAGAGAGGTCGATGTCATTGGGAACGCCCGCCGCGCGTTTGTCATTCCAGAAATCAGGTTGCATTATTCTTGTCCTCTTACCTGAGTGTGTCCGGCCGCTGCAGGTGTAAAACCTCTACACCGATAAAAAGCGGAGCTTTGGGGACGTTAGCAGCTATGGCCAAACAGGCAAATACGGGAAAGAGCGTCATTAATTGCGTGAATCTTCCTACAAGGCCTTGCGCTGATCAGACGCTTCCCGTGGGATGAGCTATACACTGCAACGACCCTGAGCAAAGGAAGCGCCATGAACCACAGCACCTTCTGGCTGACCGCGAATGACCGCAGCCGCCTGTACGTCAATCAATGGATGCCCGACGGCCCGCCCAAGGCCCTGGTGATGCTGTCCCATGGCATGGCCGAGCACAGCGGGCGTTATGCACGCCTGGCCGAAGCCTTGTGCGGCGCCGGCTACGGCCTGTACGCCCCGGACCAGCGTGGCCACGGCCGTACCGCCGACGAAGGCACCCTGGGCCTGTACGCCGAGAAGGACGGTTGGAATAAGGTGGTGGGCGACCTGGCGAGCCTCAACCAGCATATCGGCCAGCAACAGCCGGGGCTGCCGATCATTCTGCTGGGCCATAGCATGGGCAGCTATATCGCCCAGGCGTACTTGCTGCACCACAGCGCCAGCCTCAATGGCGCGATGCTCAGCGGTTCGAATTTCCAGCCGGTGGCCCTGTATCGCGCCGCACGGGTGATCGCCCGGGCCGAGCGCCTGCGCCAGGGCTTGCGTGGCCGCAGTGCGCTGATCGAATTCTTGTCGTTTGGATCGTTCAACAAAGCGTTTAAACCCAATCGCACTGCTTTTGACTGGCTCAGCCGCGATCCAGTGGAAGTCGACAAGTACATCAACGACCCGCTGTGCGGGTTCCGTTGCACCAACCAACTGTGGATCGACATGCTCGGCGGCTTGCAGCAAATCAGCAAAGCGTCCAATCTCGCGCAGATCGACCCAGGCCTGCCGATCCTGGTCATGGGCGGTGAATGTGATCCGGTCAGTGAGGGCAAGCGTCTCAAAAGCTTGGCCCACGCGCTGCGTGAAGCCGGATGCCAGCACGTGCAATTGACGATTTACCCGCAGGCGCGCCACGAAGTGTTCAACGAGACCAACCGTGACGAGATCACAGGGGATGTGCTGGCGTGGCTGGATCAGGCCCTGACCTTGCGCCGGCCGGCCCGCTGCGAATAACTTTTCTTTTAAAATCAGCCAGTTAAAATCGGCCGATAATGACCGTTTAGCCACAGGATGCACCTTTAGATGACCCAGGTAACCAACACCCCGTACGAAGCCCTCGAAGTCGGCCAGACCGCCAGCTACAGCAAGTTGGTGGAAGAACGCGATATCCAGCTGTTCGCCGCGATGTCCGGTGACCACAACCCGGTGCACCTGGATGCCGAGTACGCCAAGGCGACCATGTTCAAGGAGCGTATCGCCCATGGCATGTTCAGCGGCGCCCTGATCAGTGCGGCAGTGGCCTGCGAGCTCCCTGGGCCGGGCACAATCTATATCGGCCAGCAGATGAGCTTCCAGAAGCCGGTCAAGATTGGCGACACCCTGACCGTGCGCCTGGAAATCCTCGAAAAGCTGCCGAAATTCCGCGTGCGCATCGCCACCCGTGTGTTCAACCAGCGCGATGAGCTGGTTGTGGACGGCGAAGCAGAGATCCTCGCGCCACGTAAGCAGCAGGTCGTGACGTTGACCGAGCTGCCGCCGATCAGCATTGGTTGATCGTCGCGCATAAAAAAGCCCCGCATCTGCGGGGCTTTTTCTATTCAGCTACGACTCAAGACTGAGCGCGAGCCTGGTTACGCAGGGCTTTCACCTGGTCATGGTTGCGTTGAACGCCACTGAACTGACGTTCAACCAGGTCACGAATGCCCTGCAGGTTGTGTTTATTGATCTTCTCGATCGCTTCCTTGTAAGCCTTCAGGGCATGGTCTTCACCGCGCTCGGCTTCGTTCAGCACAGCCTCTTCATCCTTGCCGGTGAGCATCGACTTCACGTCGACCCAACCACGGTGCAGGGCACCAGCAACGCTGCCGGAATGTTCCGGATCACCGCCCAAGGCACGTACGGCGGTTTTCAATTCAGCGGCGGCGGTGGCGCAGTCAGCGGAACGCTTGGCAAACAGGGCTTTGAGTTCTGGGTGCTTGATGTCTTCAGCGCACTCCTTGAAACCCTTTTGGCCGTCGATGCTGGTCTCGATCAGGTCGTTCAGTACGGAGATCGATTCTTTATTGATGTCAGTCATTTTTCAATTCCTTGTACGGGTTAGAAGGTTGTCTTAGTGTTTGCAGCGCCCGTGCCAAGTTCTCAAAAATATAATTAATCTTATATTTCAATAACTTACGATAATTTGAACCATCTGTATGTACGTTATTTGCATGATCTGTCATTTGGCCTTCATGCAGAATGCCTGTATTTTCCAAGCTCTCGATACAAGCACCTGAGCCCTCATGAATCCCGAAAAACTCGAATTGCTGATAACCCGCGAAATGCCCTTCGGCAAATACAAGGGACGGATCATCGCCGACCTGCCCGGCCCCTACCTGAACTGGTTTGCCCGCGAAGGTTTCCCCCATGGCGAGCTCGGTGGTCTGCTGGCCCTGATGCAGGAAATCGACAGCAACGGCTTGTCTGAATTGTTAGAACCGCTACGCGCAAAACACGGCAAACCCGCCCCTCGTCATTAAGAGCCCAGCCCATGCCACGGAATGCAGACAACGAGCTTCACTGGTACACCGTCGCCCAGCGTTACGCGCTGGAGCCCGGCCCGATCAACCTGGAAAACGGTTACTTCGGCCGCATGAGCCAAGCAGTACAGGCGCAGTACCTGGAACACGTTGCGTTTATCAACCGTAGCAATTCGTTGCATGTGCGCCAGCAATTCGAGCGTGGCGAAAACGACGCGATCCGCTGCCAACTGGCCGGGCTGATCGACGCCGACCCCGCCGCAGTGGCCTTCACCCGCAATGCCACCGAAGCCCTGCAATCGCTGATCCGCAACTACAACCGCCTGCAACCGGGCGATCAGGTGCTGATCAGCGACCTGGAGTACGACACCGTTAAAGGCGCCATGCGCTGGCTGGCGGGCTATCGCGGCGTGGAAGTCATCGAACTGTCCCACACGCACCCGGCGAGTTTCGACAGCCTGGTTCAGACGTATCGCGATGCATTCGTGCAGTACCCACGCTTGAAACTAATGGCACTGACCCACGTCACCCACCGCACCGGGCTGGTCATGCCGGTGGCCGCGATTGCCCAGGCTGCGCGCGAGCACGGCATCGACATAATCCTCGACGGCGCCCATGCCCTGGGCCAGATCGAATTCAACCTGGCCGAATTGGGGATCCAGTTTGCCGGTTTCAACCTGCACAAATGGATTGGCGCCCCGCTGACGTTGGGCTTTCTGTACATCGCCCCGGAACGTCTGGCAGACATTGATCCGGACATGGGAGAGTTCCACTACCCCGCCACCGACGTTCGCGCACGTACGCCCTACAGCACGCCGAATTTTCCGGCACTGATGACCTTGCCCCTAGTGCTTGAAGAACATCTGCAACTGGGCGGCGCGGCGGCCAAGGGCGCGCGAGTGAATTACTTGCGGGACTTGTGGGTCAGCCAGGTACGGGCCCTGCCTGGGATCGAAGTGCTGACGCCGGACGATCCGCGCCTTTATTGCGGAATTACGGCGTTCAAGTTTATAGGGCGCGATCAGCAGGTGATGACGGAGCGTTTGCTCAAGGACTACAACTTGTTCACCACGACGCGCGAAGGAGCGTCGTTTGGTACCTGTATCCGGGTGACGCCGGGGTTGGTGACGTCAGCAACGGATATCAATGCCTTGGTTAAAGCCATTACCGAACTGAACACCCATACCTTGTAGGAGCCCGGCTTGCCGGCGATCAGGCCCGCAAGACTTGCACCTACCTCGATGGCGCCATCGCCGGCAAGCCGGGCTCCTACAGGTTGTAGTGCACTTTTCAGCGGGCAAAAAAAAGCGGTACACCGACCAAGTGCACCGCAAAAATGCCGTTAAGCACAGCAACAACGATTCAGTAAAAGTAGATCAATCCAGCAGTGCCAGCGCCTGCGCAGTGACTTCCTGGATGCGGGCCCAGTCGCCGTTCTTGACCCATTCCGGGTCGAGCATCCAGCTACCGCCCACGCACATCACGTTTTTCAACGCCATGTAGTTTTTGATGTTGGCCGGGCCCACGCCACCGGTCGGGCAGAACTTCACCTCGCCGAACGGGCCGCCGAGGGCCTTGATTGCAGCCACGCCACCGCTGACTTCGGCCGGGAACAGCTTGAAGCGGCGGTAGCCCAGGCCATAGCCTTCCATGATGCCCGAGGCATTGCTGATGCCTGGCAGCAGTGGGATGGGGCTGTGCACCGAGGCTTCCAGCAGGTCGCGGGTAATGCCAGGGGTGACGATAAATTGCGAGCCAGCCACTTCGGCCGCTTCAAGCATGTGGCGGTCGAGCACGGTGCCGGCACCGGTGCACAGTTCAGGCCGTTGCTCGCGCAGTACCTGAATGGCCTTGAGGCCGAACTCGGAACGCAGGGTCACTTCCAATGCGGTCAAACCACCGGCTGCCAGGGCATCGGCCAGCGGCAGGATGTCCTGTTCGCGGGCGATGGTGATCACCGGCAGGATCCGCGCCTTGGCGCAGAGACTGTCGATCAGGGCAACTTTATCCGCCATGGACACGGTCGGTTGAGGGCTTTTCATAGCGGCTGATCCTTGGCTCATGGGCACCAGTAAATCTCTAAAGTAGGTTGCAAAAACGCGCGGATCGGCATGGCAGCAACATCGTCACTGGCCAGCGCGGCGCTCAAGGTGGTCAATTTCGAACTGCCGGAAATCGACAGCACGGTGTAGTTCGCCGTGGCCAGCAATGCGCGACTCATGGTCAGGCGCTGGTGGGGCACGGTCGGCGCCAGCATCGGCCAGCAACGGCGGGTACCGTCGGCCTGCAGGGCCTGGCTCAGGTTCGGACTGTTGGGAAACAGCGATGCGGTGTGGCCGTCATCCCCCATGCCCAGAACCAGCACATCAATGGCTGGCAATTCGGCCAGCAGGCGGTCAGCCTGCTCGGCAGCGTCTTCGAGGTTGGCGGCAGCGCTGTACAGGCTCAAGAACCTGGCCTTGGCCGCCGGGCCTTGCAGCAGGTGCTGCTTCAACAAGCCTGCATTGCTGTCGGCGTGTTCCACCGGCACCCAACGCTCGTCGGCCAGGGTGATGGTGACCTTGGACCAATCCAGGCCCTGCTTGGCCAGGTGCTGGAAAAACGCCACTGGGCTACGGCCACCGGATACCACCAGGGTCGCTTCGCCACGGGCACTGATGGCCGTGCGCAACTGCTCGGCCACGTCATTGGCCAGCCCTTCCGCCAACAGCACCGGGGTGCGGTACTCATGGGGAGTGACGCCCTGGGGCAGTTTCAATTCAGATATCGCCATACCACGACCTCCCATCCCGCGTGATCAGTGCAATCGAGCTCATCGGCCCCCAGGAACCCGCCGCGTACGGCTTGGGCGCATCACCGGATTTTTTCCACCCGGCGATCAACTGGTCACACCACTTCCACGCGGCTTCGATTTCATCTTTGCGAACAAACAGGTTCTGATTGCCGCGCATTACTTCCAACAACAAGCGCTCGTAGGCATCCGGGATCCGGGCGCTGCGATAGGTGTCGGAAAAATTCAGTTGCAGCGGACCGCTGCGCAGTTGCATGCCCTTGTCCAGGCCCTGCTCCTTGGTCATCACGCGCAAGGAAATACCTTCGTCCGGCTGCAGGCGGATGATCAGTTTGTTGCTGATCTGCAGGCGCTGCTCGGGAGCGAAGATGTAGTGGGACGGTTCCTTGAAGTGAATGACGATCTGCGACAGCTTCTGCGGCATGCGCTTGCCGGTGCGCAGGTAGAACGGCACCCCGGCCCAACGCCAGTTACGGATATCGGCACGCAGGGCGACGAAGGTCTCGGTGTCGCTCTGGGTGTTGGAATTTTCTTCCTCCAGGTACCCCGGCACAGGCTTGCCGGCGCTGTAGCCAGCGATGTACTGGCCGCGCACCACTTGGGTGGTCAGGCCGTCCGGGCTGATCGGCGCGAGGGCCTTGAGCACCTTGACCTTCTCGTCGCGGATGCTGTCGGCGGACAGGTCGGCCGGCGGGTCCATGGCGATCAGGCACAGCAGCTGCAGCAAGTGGTTCTGGATCATGTCGCGCAGCTGGCCGGCCTTGTCGAAATAGCCCCAACGGCCTTCGATACCGACCTGCTCGGCCACGGTGATTTCCACGTGGGAGATGTAGTTCTGGTTCCACTGGGTTTCGAACAGGCTGTTGGCGAAACGCAGGGCGATCAGGTTCTGGACGGTCTCTTTACCCAGGTAGTGGTCGATGCGGTAGGTGCGGTTCTCCGGAAAGAACTGCGCCACGGCGTCGTTGACCTTGCGCGAGGACTCCAGGTCCGAACCGATGGGCTTTTCCAGCACCACGCGGGTATTTTCTGCCAGGCCGACCTTGGACAGGTTCTCGCAAATCGCGCCGTACACCGCCGCCGGGGTGGCGAAGTAGGCGATCAAGCGTTGTTCGGTGCCGGCGATTTCCGCCAGGGCCACGTAGTCATCGGCTTTCATGAAGTCGACGTGAACATAGGTCAGCCGCGCCAGGAAACGCTGGGCGATGGTTTCGTCCAGTTCCTTGCCGACGTATTTACGCAATTCTTTTTCAATGTGCGCCAGGTGCTGTTGCTCGGAACCGGCTTCACGGGCCAGGGCCAGGATGCGCGTGTCGTCGTGCAGGAGCGCGGCGCCATCGAGTTGATAGAGGGCAGGAAATAACTTGCGCAGCGCCAGATCACCCAAGGCGCCAAACAGGGCAAAGGTGCAGGGTTCTACGGTTATCGAAGGCATGATGTTTGTTCTTTTATCAAGTTAAGCTACAAATACCTTTTTTCAAGGCATCACTCAAGGAAAAATGTAGTAATAACCACAACATTTTCCCGAAATACGCATTCCGAGTGGTGGTGTTCAGCTACCCTCAGTAGGATAGGCCACCGCAAAAGACCACTCATCGATTGGTTGCCACCTTTTATTTGCATCGTCGCCCGAAGGAAAGACTGAATGGACCGCGTGCGAAATCTTCTGGAACAGATCCGGAACCGCCTCGAAGAATTGAACAAGGCCGAGAAAAAAGTCGCCGAGGTCATCCTGCTCAACCCGCAGCAGGCGACCCGCTTCTCTATCGCCGCCCTGGCCCAGGCCGCCTCGGTCAGTGAACCGACGGTCAACCGTTTTTGCCGTTCGTTCGGTGTCAGCGGTTACCCTGAACTGAAATTGCAGCTGGCGCAAAGCCTGGCCAGTGGCGCGGCATATGTCAGCCGCGCCGTGGAGGCCGATGATAACCCTGAGGCCTACACCCAGAAGATCTTTGGCAGTGCCATCGCGTCCCTCGACAGCGCCTGCCAGGCCCTGGACCCGAACTTGATCAGCAAGGCCGTGGACCTGTTGATCCAAGCGCGGCAGATCCACTTCTTTGGCCTCGGTGCTTCGGCCCCGGTGGCAATGGATGCGCTGCACAAATTCTTCCGCTTCAACCTGGCGGTGACCGCGCACGCGGACGTGCTGATGCAACGCATGATCGCCTCGGTGGCGCACACCGGTGAACTGTTCGTGATTATTTCCTACACCGGGCGTACCCGTGAATTGGTGGAAGTGGCGCGTATCGCGCGGGAGAACGGCGCTTCAGTGCTGGGCGTGACTGCCGAGAACTCGCCGCTGGCCAAGGCCAGTACCGTGAGCCTGAATATTCCGCTGCCGGAAGACACCGATATCTACATGCCGATGACCTCGCGGATTATCCAACTGACGGTGCTGGATGTGCTGGCAACCGGCATGACCCTGCGGCGCGGGGTGGATTTCCAGCCGCATCTGCGCAAGATCAAAGAGAGCTTGAATGACAGCCGGTATCCGGTGGGGGATGAGTTCAACTAAGCCTGCAACACCACTGCCGGTGAGAGGGAGTTTGTATGTGGTGAGCGGGCTTGCCCCGCGCTGGGTGGCGAAGCCGCCCTGAAAAACGGGCCCCTCGGTACATCAGGTACATACACAGCGCCTGTAATGGGGCTGCTTCGCAGCCCAGCGCGGGGCAAGCCCGCTCACCACAACAAGCCCGCCCACAACAACCGCAATGCCACGCTAAACCCCCGCTCTTGCCTGCAGACTGAGATGCGCCCTCTCCCCCGGCGCCAGGCTCGCCCCCGCCATCGCCGACTCCACACACACAAACCCCGACGCCTCGTTGAAGCTCACGCCCAACAGCGGCCGGCTGCCTGGGTGCCACACCACTGTGTCGGCGCTGTCGCCGGTGTCGATGCACAGTTCACGCTGCCAGGCGTGGTCCTTGAGCTGCAATTCACCCTCGTGCTGGAACACCCGCTGGCATCCGCCCTCCACCCTTAGCTCGCCTTCCTGTTGGCAAACCTGGCGATTGAGCTGGTCGTAACCCTGGGCACCGTCAAGTCCAGACAGCGCTATCTCATCGACGTGACCAATACGCCAGTAAGCATGCAAAGCGTGGCTCAACTGGCACGGCAGCTCATCCTGATGCTCGGTGCTCAGGCGCAGTTCCAGGGTTTCGCCCAGGTGCGCGTGCAGGTCGACCTGCCAGTCACACAGTTGCAATTGCCAGTGCAGGCGGACGCCGTCGTCGTCGGTGCTGCTGTCGAGCAGTTTCCAGTCAATCAGCCGCGCCCAGCCATGGGAAGGCCAGGCATTTTCGCTCGGGTGACGGCCATACCACGGCCAGCACACCGGCACGCCACCTCGGATGGCGCCGACTTGCGGCCACTTGGCTGCACACCACAACCAAGGCTTTTGACCGGTAGGCTGAAAGTGCAGCAATTGCGCGCCCTGGCGACTGAACACCGCCTGGCACAGCGGATGGTCGATCACCAACACATCGCGCATCTGAAAGCGCTCCCAGGCGAACACCGGTCGCTCGCGCAGGGATTTGAAAAAGCGTTGCAGCGGTTGCTCATGCATGTGCCCGGTCCTGAAATTCTTTGTAGGCGCTGGCTTGCCTGCGATGCAGGCAACTCGGTGCTTCAGATAAACCAAAGTGATGCCATCGCAGTCAAGCCAGCTCCCACACAAAAAAGCGGGTAGCCATGGCTACCCGCAAAATGCGCACAGAGAGGAGGAGCTTATCGCAACAGCGTTAGAACGTAGACTGGATTTTCAGGCCGGCTACCAACGCGTTGTCGACTTTGTCCACGCCGCCAGGCTGGACGACGTATTGCAGGTTAGGACGCACGGTCAGCCAGTTGGTCACCTTGATGCCGTAGTTGAGTTCGACGTTGTACTCGGTCTCGCGAATCGGCGTGTACAGCGGGTTGTCATAGTCGCTCACGCCATTGGCGGCGTTGAGCAGTTCAGAGTTTTTCTTCACGTCATCATTCACGTGCAGGCGAGCCACGCCAATACCGATGTCGTCTTTTGGACGCGCGTCGAATGGGCCTTTGTACACCAGCATGATCGACTGGTAGTTGTCGACCAGGTTGGTTTCCTTGTCGTGGAAGGTGGCGTTGGCTGCGATGTTCAGGCCGCGGGAAGCGTCGCCGTTATGCGTGGTGAGTTGCTGTTGGGCAACGAACCAGTAGCCTTTCTTGCTGCTGCGGGTACGGTAAGCCGCGCCAGTGGTAGCCGCATCGTTGCCGTTGATGTCTTCACGGACGTCAGAGGCATCAGCCGCGCTCTTGTAGTAACCCACACGGTATTCGCCCGGCAGGCTGTTGACCTTCGGCGACCAGACCAATTCCACCGGAATCACGGTGCCCTTGGTGCCGCTGCCGCTGAGTTTGAAGCCGTTGCCGTGCTCCAGCTGCGAAGGGTTCTGGTTGTACGCACCGATCTGCGCGTACAGCTCTGGCGTGATGTTGTACTTCACGCGGATCGCGGCCTGGCTAACGGGCCAGTTGTACCAGGTGTTGACGTAGTTACCCACTTGCGAGCCGCAGAACGACAGGTTCTGGAAGTCGCATGGGAAGGTGTTGAAGTCTTCGCCTTCGCCGAAGTAACCGAGTTTCACGTCCAGCTTGTTGTCGAACATCTGGTGCTGAATCCAGAACTGGGTCAGACGCACCATATGGCCACGACCGTAGACCTCTTGAGACGAGCTCAAGGTGCCGGCACGCGGGTCGCCGATACGGTCGTTGGAGATGTTTTGGCCATTACGGTTGGTCAACTGGATCTTGGCCTGGGTGTTATCCCAGCCCCACAGCTTTTGCAGGTCCAGTGCCACACCGAGACCGAACTGGTCAGAGTAGCGACCGGTCTTGTCGTCGTTGTAGCCGCCATGGGCGTTGTAGCCCATCTCCCCAACGTAGTCAGCCTTGATGTCGATACCTTGCTCGATCAGCTTGGTACGCTCGCCACCCCAATCGCCCGTCATCCACTTGGAACTGGAGCTGAATGCATCGTCTGCCATCGCATTGGCGGACAATACCAGGGCTGCTGCAGCTGACAGTTGGCAGATCAGCCGAGTGTTGTTGTGTTGCTTTTTCATCCCTACATCCTCGTCTTTATTGTTATTAAACTGTTTTTATCTAACGCGGTTTACTTTTTTTATCTAAAACAACAACTTATCTGCTTCTGTGGGAGCCGGGCTTGCCCGCGATGCAGGCAACTCGGTCCTTCAGTTACAACGCAGTGATGCCATCGCGGGCAAGCCCGGCTCCCACAGGGACAGGCTGTGACTGCACAGTGCCCAGTCGCTCGCCGGTGTTGGCGTCGAACAGCAGTACCTTGGAAGGATCGAATTGCAGGGTCAGGGTCTCGCCCACCTGCGGAGCCACGTCGGGTGCCAGGCGGCAGCAGACCTTGGTGTCATTGAGCTGCACGAACACCAGGGTGTCCGGGCCAGTCGGCTCGGTCACCTGGACTTCGGCACGAATGCTTGAGGCACTGTTGGCCTCGCCCACCGCCAGCATGATTTGCTCCGGACGCAAGCCGAGGATCACGTCGCGGTCTTCCAGGCCGGCGTCTGTGGTGTTCAGCGCCAGCTCGCAACGGGCCTGGCCGCTGTCGAGCAGGGCCACCAGGCGACCGTCCTTGCGTTGCAGGCGCAGGGGCACGAAGTTCATCGGTGGCGAACCAATGAAGCTCGCCACGAACTGGTTGGCCGGGTTGTTGTAGATCTCTTTTGGGGTGCCGAACTGCTGGATGATGCCGTCCTTCATCACCGCTACCTTGTCGCCCAGGGTCATCGCTTCGATCTGGTCGTGGGTCACGTAGACCGTGGTGGTCTTGAGGCGCTGGTGCATCAGTTTCATTTCGGTGCGCATCTCGACGCGCAGCTTGGCGTCGAGGTTGGACAGCGGTTCGTCGAACAGGTAGATCTTCGGCCGACGCGCCAGGGCACGGCCCATGGCCACGCGCTGTTGCTGGCCGCCGGAGAGCTGGCCCGGCTTGCGATTGAGCAGGTGTTCGATCTGCAGCAGCTTGGCCACGCGTGCCACTTCGGCGTCGATATCGGCCTGGGGCATCTTGCGGATCTTGAGGCCGAACTCGATGTTCTCGCGCACGCTCATGGTCGGGTACAGCGCGTAGGACTGGAACACCATGGCGATGTCACGGTCCTTGGGGCTCATGCCACTCACGTCCTGGTCGCCGATCATGATCGCGCCGCCGGTGATGGTCTCAAGGCCGGCGATGCAGTTCATCAGCGTGGATTTACCGCACCCCGAAGGGCCGACCAGGATCAGGAATTCGCCTTCCTTGATCGACAGATCGATGTTCTTCAAGGTGTCGGGCAGGCCGGCGCCATAGGTCTTGTTTACATTGCGAAGTTCAAGCGTAGCCATGATTACCCCTTGACCGCGCCGGCCGTGAGGCCGCGCACGAAATACTTGCCTGCGATCACATAGACCAGCAGGGTCGGCAGCCCGGCGATCATCGCCGCCGCCATATCCACGTTATATTCCTTGGCCCCGGTGCTGGTGTTGACCAGGTTGTTCAGCGCCACCGTGATGGGCTGGGAGTCGCCACTGGAGAACACCACACCGAACAGGAAGTCGTTCCAGATCTGGGTGAACTGCCAGATCAGGCAGACCATGATGATCGGGGTCGACATCGGCAGAATGATCTGACGGAAGATGGTGAAGAATCCCGCACCGTCCAAACGCGCGGCCTTGATCAGCGCATCCGGAATGCTCACGTAGTAGTTACGGAAGAACAGCGTGGTAAACGCCAGCCCGTAGACCACGTGCACAAACACCAGGCCGGTGGTGGTGCTGGCCAGGCCCATCTTGCCGAGGGTGAACGACGCCGGCAGCAGCACGGTCTGGAACGGCAGGAAGCAGCCAAACAACAGCAGGCCGAAAAACAGCTGCGAGCCTTTGAAGCGCCAGAACGACAGCACATAACCGTTCAATGCACCGATGGCGGTGGAGATCAGTACGGCTGGAACGGTGATCTTGATCGAGTTCCAGAAGTAGCCATCCACGGTGGCCCAGGCCTTGACCCAGCCGATGCCGGAGACCACGGTCGGCCAGCTCAGCAGGTTGCCGGTGCTGATGTCTTCCGGGGTCTTGAAGCTGGTCAGCAGCATCACCACCAGCGGCACCAGGTACAGCAGCACGGCAAGGATCAGCACCGCGTAGATCGCGATGCGACTCAGGCTGATAGGTGATTTGGAGGCGAGACTAGTCATTACGTTTGGTCCTCAGCTCGGAATAGAGGTAAGGCACGATGATAGCGAGGATCGCACCGAGCATCAGGATGGCACTGGCCGAACCCATGCCCATCTGGCCACGGCTGAAGGTGAACGAGTACATGAACATCGCCGGCAGGTCGGACGAGTAGCCGGGGCCGCCAGCCGTCATCGCCGCCACCAGGTCGAAGCTCTTGATCGCAATGTGCGCCAGGATCATCACCGCACTGAAGAACACCGGACGCAGGCTTGGCAGCACCACGCTCCAGTAAATGCGCGGCAGACTCGCACCGTCGATCTGCGCGGCACGCACGATCGATTGATCGACACCGCGCAGGCCCGCGAGGAACATCGCCATGATGAAGCCGGAGGCTTGCCAGACAGCGGCGATCACCAGGCAGTAGACCACGCGGTCCGGGTCGATCAGCCAGTCGAGACGGAAGCCTTCCCAGCCCCAATCACGCAGGAGTTTGTCCAGGCCCATGCCCGGGTTGAGCAGCCATTTCCAGGCGGTACCGGTGACGATCATCGAGAGCGCCATCGGGTACAGATAAATGGTGCGGATAAAGCCTTCGCGGCGGATCTTCTGGTCGAGGAAGATCGCCAGGGTCACGCCAATCACTAGCGTGATGCCGATGAACATCCCGCCAAACACGGCCAGGTTCTTGCTCGCTACCCACCAGCGGTCGTTGTCGAACAACCGCGCGTATTGCGCAAGGCCCGCCCATTTGTAGCTTGGCAGGAACGTGGAATTGGTGAACGAGAGTACAAACGTCCACAGGATGTAGCCGTAGAAGCCCACCAACACGATGAACATGCTGGGCGCCAGCACCAGTTTGGGTAGCCAGCGCTGCAGTGCATCGAACGGCGAGGCTTTGCTGAACACAGCAACAGAACTCATGGGAAAATCCAATACAGGGAAAAAGGACCAGCCAATAAACCTTGTGACGCTGGCTTTGTGTGGGAGCGGGCTTGCTCGCGAAGCAGGCGGCGCGGTGTAACCGTTACACCGCGGTGATGCCTTCGCGAGCAAGCCCGCTCCCACACAAGCCCGGCTCCTACAAAAAGCCGTTACCAGACGTTACTTGGCCGATTTGATCGCAGCGCCAAGTTTCTTGGCGGTGTCGGCCGGGTCGGCTTTCGGGTCGTTGATGTAGTTGGTCACGACATCAAAGAACGCACCTTGCACTGCCAGCGTGGTCGCCATGTTGTGCGCCATGCTTGGCTGCAGGCCGCCGGTCTTGGCGTCTGCCAGGAAGTCCTTGGCAGCGGTCTGGGCGCAGGAGTCGAAGCCGTAGGAGTCCATTTTGTTCAGCATGTCGTTACGCACAGGGATCGAGCCCTTGTTGATGCTGAACACTTTCTGGAAGTTTTCACCCAGCACGACTTTGGCGATGTCCTGCTGACCCGCAGCAGTGCCTTTGTCTTTCTGCTTGAACACCGCCAGGGAGTCGATGTTGTAGGTGAAGGCTTTGTCGGTGCCCGGGAAAGCTACACACTCGTAGTCTTTGCCGGCGACTTTCTTGGCAGCGGTCCATTCGGACTTGGCCCAGTCACCCATGATCTGCATGCCGGCCTTGCCATTGATGACCTTGCCCGCTTCGAGGTTCCAGTCCTGGCCTTTGCCGTCGACGTCCATGTAGGTCGCGACTTTCTTCAGCTCGGTCAGGGCCTTGACCATTTCCGGACCGGTCAGTGCGCCGTTATCCAGGTCGACCAGGGCTTTCTTGTAGCCGTCGGCACCCATCACCGACAACACCACCGCTTCAAACACAGTGCTGTCCTGCCAAGGCTGGCCACCGTGGGCGAGCGGAATGAAGCCTGCGGCTTTCAGCTTGTCGCCGGCTGCGTAGAATTCTTCGAGGGTGGTCGGGTTCTTGGTGATACCGGCTTTCTTGAAGACTTCCGGGTTGATCCACAGCCAGTTCACGCGGTGGATGTTGACCGGTACGGCGACGTAGTCACCGTCGTACTTCACGGTATCGGAGACTTTCTTGTCGAGCAGGGAGTCCCACTTCTCTTCTTTGGCGACGTCTTTGAGCACGTCGGTGTCGAGCAGGCCAGTGGACGCCCATTCCTGAATGTCGGGGCCTTTGATCTGGGCAACACCTGGCGGGTTACCGGCGACCGCGCGGCTTTTCAGCACGGTCATGGCGGTGGCGCCACCGCCACCTGCGACGGCGCCGTCTTTCCAGACGAAGCCATCTTTCTCAACTTGGGCCTTCAGGACATCTACAGCCGCCTTCTCACCACCCGAGGTCCACCAATGCACAACTTCAACCGTCCCTTTCGAGTCGGCGGCAAATGCACTGAGGGGAAACAACGAGGCAATGGAAATAGCAACGGCGAGGCGATTAATCGCGTTCATCTGAGTACCTTTTCTTGTTGTTATGCATGCAAGTCTAAGGCTTGCGCTGCACGGAGTTTAAACATGGATTTTTGAGGCGCAGGTAACAAAGGGATGCACAAATGTCACCAGCTGGTGACATAACGCCCAACCCCGATGGCACTGCACATGCTGGGTGCCAAGGGCAGTGCAGGCAGCACCACCGCTTGCCAGGCATGGTACAGGTCCGGCTTGCCGCCCCAGATGTTGCTGCTCGGTTGATTGTGCGGGCTGAGTTCGTGGTGCCAACTGCCGTGGGTGCGGTCGATAAAGTGGGTTTCGCAAAACTCCCAGAACCGCCGGTACCAGGTCTCGTAGTGCAACTCGCCGGTGCGCTTGAGCAAGGCCTGGGCAGCGGCGCTGGCTTCGGCATGGGTCCAGTGCAGGCGCTCGCGCACGACCGGGCGGTGGTTCCAGTCCAGGGTGTAGACGATGCCGGGGGCACCATCCACGGACCAGGCGTATTCACAAGCGCTGGCGAACAAGCCCTTGGCGTCGCCCACCAGCCACTCGGGCGTCGCCAGCCCGGCTTGCAGGCGCGCAGCTTCCAGGTGCAGCAGCAGTCGCGCCCATTCGAAGCCGTGGCCGGGAGTGATGCCGTACGGGCGAAAGCCGTCGGCGGGGTTGTCTTCGTTGTAGCCGAGCAAGGGTTGCCAATGAACGTCGAAATGCTCGATCACCATGAACTGGTTGCCGGCGGCATGGGTGTGGATCACACGCTCGACGATACGCAGCGCGCGGTCCAGCCAGCGGGTGTCACCCGTTACATCGGCCAGGGCAAGAAAGGCTTCGGTGGCATGCATGTTGCTGTTGGCGCCGCGATAAGCCTCGACGCCGCTCCAGTCCTGGGCAAAGGACTCGAGCATCACGCCCTCCTCTTCGCTCCAGAAAAACTGGTCGATGATATGGATGGCGTCATTGAGCAGGTTTTGCGCACCAGGAGCGCCGGCTACCACCGCAGAGCTGGCGGCCAAGGCAACGAAGGCGTGCAGGTAGGCAGCTTTGCCACGGTTGCCATCGAGGGCGTGGGGTGCGGCGAACCAACCACCGTGCTCACTGTCACGCAATGGGCCACTCAGGGCGGCCACACCGTGCGCTACCAGGTCGGCATACCCCGGCAAGCCCAAGGCATGCGCCATGGCGAAGCTGTGGGTCATGCGGGCGGTGTTCATGGTTTCGGCGTGGGCGTCGGCGGGCAACTGGCCTTTATCGTCCAGGTTGCCAAAGCCATCGGGCAGTCGAGAAGCCTTGGCAAATGCCAGCAGGCGCTGGCCTTCGGCGGCGAGCCAGGCGTGATGGGCAGGCGCGTTCAGCCAACTGCTGGCAGGCAGTGGTTGCGTGGTCATGGGTGGCCCTTATTATTTTTTGTGGGATGACCGGAGTCTAAACAAGGGCGAGGTGGGGGCAAGTAACGAAGGGGATGGGAAATGTCACCAGATGGTGACATTTCTGTCAGCGCCCTTATTGGCCGAGTGGGGTGATCTTCGCCGGCGCGTTGAGCTGTTGGTTGAGGGTCTGCACCTGGCTCTGCAACGTGGTGATGTTGCGCGTGGTCTGGATGCGGAACACGTCAAACTCTTTGTTGGTAGGCGCATCACTGTTGGCCGGCTGGTTGTCCTGGGCGCTCTTGAGTACCACAAGGTCCTGCTCGATACGGGCAATGGCCGCGCTCGGGTTGCCCTGTTTCTTCAAGGCGGCCACGTCAGCGGTCAGTTCCTTGATCTCGGTATCGCGCTTGCCGGCATCACCTTGCGCCGCCTTGAGGGTCGCCACGGCATCGGTCAACGCCTGGACCTGGCCTTGCAATTTGCTGTTGGCGTTGGACAGCTCAGTGGTACTGGCGGTCATCTGAGCCAGGCGCTTGTCCAGCTCGGTGGCCTGGCCGGCCACGCCGATTTGCTGCTTGCCCTGCTCCAGCAATTGGCTTTCGAGTTGCTTGATCTGCAATTTCAACGCTTCGCTGCCATTGTTGACGCTGGCTTCACTGGCCACCACCTTGCCGGAAATATCCTGCAGGCGCCCCGCCGCTTCTTCGCTGATGCGCGCAAAGCTTTCCTGGGTGGCAACCAACTGCTGGCCCATCAGGGAAATCTGCTGGAAGCTCCACCAGGCCAGGCCCGCAAAGGCGATCAGCAGCGCGCCGATCAAGGCCCACAATGGGCCGGTGCTGGCGCTCTTGACCTTGACCAACTTGGTTGTGCGCGAACGCACCGAGGTGGCGGGAGAAGGTTCGAAATCATCGTCATCCCCGACATCCGCCCGCAGGCTGGGAACGTTGTCGAAGTCGTCTTTAGCATCATTACGCATGAATCAACCCTGAATCGGTGAAGGGGCGAGCGACGGGAGTATAAACCGCGTTCCCGGCGCACTGATCGACCTGGAATGCCAAATTCGGTTCCCGAAGTGTTGCCTCTTGTGTGCTTACTTGAACCCCGGATCCTGGGCTTTCCACCAACTGCAGAACTCGTCGAGGGCGGTCCACAGGCTGACTTTAGGCTCGTAGTCCAGATAATGCCTGGCACGGCTGATGTCGAGGGTGAAATCTTTGTTCATAACCTGCATGCCCAGGCGCGACAACGCCGGTTCCGGGCGGCCGGGCCACATCGCGCAAAAGGCTTCGTTGACCGCCGCCACGCTGTAGGACAAACCGTAGGACCGATACCGCGTCACCTGCGGCAGCTCCATCTGGCGCATCACGTAGTTGACCACGTCCCACACCGGCACAGGCGTACCGTTGCTGATGTTGTAGGCCTTGCCCAGCGCCGAGCCCGTGGCGAGCAGGCTGCTGAGCAGCGCTTCGTTGAGGTTGTGCACGCTGGTGAAATCGACTTTGTTCAGGCCGTCGCCAACAATGGCCAGGCGGTTCTTGCGTTGCATTTTCAGCAGGCGCGGGAAGATGCTCATGTCGCCGGCGCCAGTCACGAAGCGCGGGCGCAGGGCCAACACTTCGAGGCCGAACTCCTGGGCACCAAACACCTTCTGCTCGGCCAGGTACTTGGTGGCGGCATAGGGATGCTTGAAACGCTTGGGTACTTGTTCTTCGGTCAGGCCCAGGTGGTCGCGGCCGTCAAAATAGATCGACGGCGACGACAGGTGCACCAACCGGCCGACACGCTCCTTGAGGCAGGCTTCCACAACGTTCTCGGTCACCAGCACGTTGCCTTGATGAAAGTCCTGGTACTTGCCCCATAGCCCGACGGCGCCGGCGCAATGCACCACGGCCTCGACATCGCGGCACAGGTCGCGCACCAGGTCAGCGTCATTCAAATCACCCTGGATAAACTCGGCGCCGCGCCTGACCAGATGCTCCACACCTTCGGCACGTCGCCCGTTGACCCGCACGTCCAGGCCCTGCTCCAAGGCGAAACGCGCAAAGCGTCCACCAATGAAGCCGCTTGCGCCGGTGACCAGAATCTTCATGTATTACCCCGTGTTCTTTCGTTTTTCATCGCTGTTGCCTTGACGCACGCCATCACTCCAACGGCACCAACCATTGGCCACACGCCTGGGCCAGGTGGTCGGTCAACAAGCCCAGCAATTGCCCGCCACTGCGCCAATGATGCCAGTACAACGGTACATCGATGGGCTTATCTGGCAATAACTCGACCAATATGCCCTTTTCCAGTTGGTCGCGTACCTGCAATTCCGGCACCAGCCCCCAGCCAAGGCCGGCTTCGGTCAGGCGGATAAAGCCTTCGGACGATGGGCATAAATGGTGCTCGAAACCGCCGTCCACCCCGAGTGAAGCCAGGTAGCGGTGTTGCAGGAAATCGTCCGGGCCGAACACCAAAGCCGGCGTGCGCGCCAGTTGATCGGCGCGCACGCCATCCGGGAAGTGCCGGGCGATAAAGGCCGGGCTGGCCAGCGCGCGATAGCGCATGGCACCCAGCAACAGGCTGCGCGCGCCCGCCACCGGGCGCTCGCTGGCGCAGATACAGGCGGCTACCTCGCCGGCACGCATGCGTTTGAGGCCCACGGTCTGGTCCTCGACGACCAGATCCAGCAGCAGATGCTGCTCGGCGCAAAAGTCGCTGACGGCCTCGGCCCACCAGGTGGCGAGGCTGTCGGCGTTCAACGCGATGCGCAGGCGTTCGGGCATGCCCTCCTCGTCCAGCGCGGGCACCTGGCTTTGCAGGTCACGTTCCAGCAAGCGCACCTGCTGCACATGGTTGAGCAGACGACGGCCAATATCGGTGGGCGTCGGCGGCGTGGCCCGCACCAATACCGGTTGGCCGATGCGCGCTTCCAACAGCTTGATGCGCTGGGAGATCGCCGACTGCGACAACCCCAGCACTTGAGCGGCGCGCTCGAAGCCCGCCTGTTCCACCACCGCCGCCAGGGCCGAGAGCAATTTATAGTCGAACATCAGTTTCTCTAATGAGCGATCAGCAATATTGGTTTTTCTTATACAGCCTGCACCCTGAGAATAGCCAGCATCGCTTCTCTCTTTATTAAAGGAACCTCCCCATGGCTGGCGAAACCGCCCTGGCAACCCTGCTACACAGCATGAGCCCCCACCTTAATGAAGGTGACTACGTGTTCTGCACCCTGCCCGATCACCAGATCCCGGCCGGGTGCGAGGTGATCGGCAGCTTCCGCGAGCAGGAAGGCCTGACCTTGATCGTCGAACGCCAGCAGGCGCAACAGGCCGGGCTGGCCTTTGACTACGTCGCCGCGTGGATCACTTTGAATGTGCACTCGGCCCTGGAAGCCGTGGGCCTGACCGCCGCCTTCGCCAGCGCGCTGGGCAAGGCCGGCATCAGTTGCAACGTGATTGCCGGCTACTACCACGATCACCTGTTCGTCGGCCGTGCCGATGCCGAGCGGGCCATGCAGGTGTTGCAACAACTGGCAGCGAACGCGGAGTAACCCCTATGTGGCAGAGTTATGTGAACGGGCTGCTGGTCGCCCTGGGCTTGATCATGGCCATCGGCACCCAGAATGCCTTTGTCCTCGCGCAAAGCCTGCGCCGTGAACATCATTTACCCGTGGCGGCGCTGTGCGTGGTGTGTGATGCCCTGCTGGTGGCCGCCGGGGTGTTTGGCCTGGCGACGGTGCTGGCGCAAAGCCCGATACTGCTGGCGGTTGCGCGCTGGGGCGGTGCGGCGTTCCTGATCTGGTACGGCGCTTGTGCGCTGCGCCGGGCCTGTTCGAAACAGAGCCTGGACCAGGCAGACCATCTAAAGGTGCGCTCGCTGCGCGCGGTCATGCTGAGCGCGTTGGCCGTCACATTGCTCAACCCCCACGTTTATCTGGACACCGTGCTGCTGATTGGCTCCCTCGGTGCCCAGCAGACCGAGCCGGGCGCCTATGTGGCCGGTGCGGCCAGCGCTTCACTGCTGTGGTTCTCAACCCTGGCACTCGGTGCGGCGTGGCTGGCACCCTGGCTGGCACGCCCCGCCACGTGGCGCCTGCTGGACCTATTGGTGGCAGTGATGATGTTCAGCGTGGCCTATCAATTGATCAGTGCCTGAGGAATATTCCAAAACGCTCTGGAACCTCTATCCCACACAGTTGTTGCGTGGTTTTGCCGCACCCCCGGTGCTATGATCCGGACCCTGCGCCGCAAAGAGTACAAACTCCCCGGCGCTTGTTTGGCCGCCCGTGATCGGCCTTGCGCTCACCGCAACTGACCTGATTAGGAGAATCATCATGGCTTTCGAATTGCCGCCGCTGCCCTACGCACACGATGCCCTGCAGCCGCACATTTCCAAGGAAACCTTGGAATACCACCACGACAAGCACCACAACACCTATGTCGTGAACCTGAACAACCTGGTGCCAGGCACCGAGTTCGAAGGCAAGACCCTGGAAGAGATCGTCAAATCCTCTTCGGGCGGTATCTTCAACAACGCCGCTCAGGTCTGGAACCACACCTTCTACTGGAACTGCCTGGCGCCAAACGCCGGCGGCCAACCGACCGGCGCACTGGCTGAAGCCATCAACGCTTCGTTCGGTTCGTTCGACAAGTTCAAGGAAGAGTTCACCAAGACGTCCGTCGGCACCTTCGGTTCCGGTTGGGGCTGGCTGGTGAAAAAGGCTGACGGCTCCCTGGCCCTGGCCAGCACCATCGGCGCCGGCAACCCGCTGACCAGCGGCGACACCCCGCTGCTGACCTGCGACGTGTGGGAACACGCCTACTACATCGACTACCGCAACGTGCGTCCAAAGTATGTGGAAGCGTTCTGGAACCTGGTCAACTGGAAGTTCGTGGCTGAGCAGTTCGAAGGCAAGACCTTCACTGCCTAAGCACTGCTTGCAGTAAAAAGAGCCCGGCATTCGCCGGGCTTTTTTGTGGGTGATGGAACCGAGCCACGTGACGTCGCCACCCAGATAGGGAGAGGAATTCGCCACTCACCCCTGTCGGAGAAATAACCATGACTATTGGAGCACTCGCAGCACTGCCCATCGTTGGCGACCTCGCCAAGGCCGCTGGAGAGATCACCAAAGCGATCACCCCGCTCATCCAGCCCTTCGCGGATGCCGCCGCGAAGAAGCTATTTGCCGAAGAAGACAGCAACGATCAGAGCGAGCAGAAGAAAATCGAGTTCGCAAAGTCCATCGATACAAAGATTTCCTATGAGCTGTCTAAGTCCGCATAACCGTCTGCCCCCTCATGTAACCTAAGTACCTGTTGTTTTTTGGGCAGGCGGATGCCAATCCGCCCTGCCTATCGCAGGGCCTGCTCCTTTTAGACCGCCCCTGTCCGCATCAAACCTGCCCCTGCCCCAATGTTCCTTTGACTGCCATGCCCAGATTGCCAATACTCATGGCATATTGAAGGCCACCCGCATGAGACAAGGAATGCCCCTTTGAAGCTGGAACTCAAGAACAGCTTGTCGGTGAAGTTGCTACGGGTTGTGTTGCTGTCGGCATTGATCGTGGGCGTGGCGCTGAGCGTGGCGCAGATCGTTTTCGATGCCTATAAGACGCGACAGGCTGTGGCCGGCGATGCGCAGCGCATTCTCGACATGTTTCGCGACCCCTCGACCCAGGCCGTCTATAGCCTCGACCGCGAGATGGGCATGCAAGTCATTGAGGGCCTGTTCCAGGACGACGCCGTGCGCATGGCGTCCATCGGCCACCCCAACGAGACCATGCTGGCGGAGAAAAGCCGTGCCTTGCAGCAAGCCCCCAGCCGCTGGTTGACCGACCTGATTCTTGGCCAGGAACGCACCTTCACTACTGCCTTGGTGGGTAAAGGCCCTTACAGCGAGTACTACGGCGACCTGAGTATCACCCTCGACACCGCCACGTACGGCCAGGGTTTTATCGTCAATTCAGTGATCATTTTTATTTCCGGGGTGCTGCGCGCCCTGGCCATGGGCCTGGTGCTGTACCTGGTCTATCACTGGCTGCTGACCAAGCCGCTGTCACGGATTATCGAGCACCTTACCTCGATCAACCCCGACAGGCCCAGCGAGCACAAGATCCCTCAGATCAAGGGTCACGAACGCAACGAGTTGGGGCTGTGGATCAATACCGCCAACCAATTGCTCGAATCCATCGAACGTAATACCCACCTGCGCCACGAGGCAGAAAGCAGCCTGCTGCGCATGGCCCAGTATGACTTCCTGACCGGATTGCCGAACCGCCAGAAACTGCAGGAGCAACTGGACAAGATCCTCATCGACGCCGGTCGTCGGCAGCGACGCGTGGCCGTGCTGTGCGTGGGGCTGGATGACTTCAAAAGCGTCAACGAGCAGTTCACCTACCAGGCTGGCGACAAACTGCTGCTGGCCCTGGCCGACCGCCTGCGCGCCCACAGCGGCCGCCTTGGCGCACTGGCCCGGCTGGGCGGCGATCAGTTCGCCTTGGTACAGGCCGATATCGAGCAGCCCTACGAGGCCGCCGAGCTGGCGCAAAGTATCCTCGATGACCTGGAGGCGGAGTTCCCCCTCGACCATGAAGGCATCCGCCTGCGCGCCACTATCGGCATCACCCTGTTCCCGGAAGACGGCGACAGCACCGAAAAGCTGCTGCAAAAAGCCGAACAGACCATGACCCTGGCCAAGACCCGGTCGCGCAACCGCTATCAGTTCTATATCGCCAGCGTCGACAGCGAAATGCGCCGCCGCCGCGAGCTGGAGAAAGACCTGCGCGACGCCCTCGCCCGCGATCAATTCCACCTGGTGTACCAACCGCAGATCAGCTACCGCGACCACCACGTGGTCGGCGTGGAAGCGCTCATCCGTTGGCAGCACCCGGAACATGGCTTGGTGCCGCCGGACCTGTTTATCCCGCTGGCCGAGCAGAATGGCACCATCATTGCGATTGGCGAATGGGTGCTGGACCAGGCTTGCCGGCAACTGCGCGAATGGCACGACTTGGGCTTCACCGAGTTGCGCATGGCCGTCAACCTGTCCACCGTGCAGTTGCATCACACCGAGTTGCCACGGGTGGTCAACAACCTGATGCAGATCTACCGCCTACCGCCGCGCAGCCTGGAACTGGAAGTCACCGAGACCGGCCTGATGGAAGACATCAGCACCGCCGCCCAGCACTTGCTGAGCCTGCGCCGTTCCGGTGCGTTGATTGCCATCGATGACTTCGGCACCGGCTACTCATCCCTCAGTTACCTGAAAAGCCTGCCCCTGGACAAGATCAAGATCGACAAGAGTTTCGTCCAGGACCTGCTGGACGATGACGACGATGCCACCATCGTGCGCGCGATCATCCAACTGGGCAAAAGCCTGGGCATGCAGGTGATCGCCGAAGGTGTGGAAACCGCTGAACAGGAGGCCTACATCATCTCCGAAGGCTGCCATGAAGGTCAGGGCTATCACTACAGCAAACCCTTGCCGGCTCGGGAGCTGGCGGCGTTTTTGAAGCAGTCCGAGCGGAATAACGCAGCGATTCTCTGACACCGCAAACCGATACTGAATATTTCCCGCGTATAACCCTTTACACAAAATGCAAATCTTTCGCATTATGTCGCAGTTTTTGCGCTCCCCCGCGCGCCCTATCAACAACCGAAGCAGGATGTTCGCCATGATTCGTATGCCCCTGGCCACCGCCAGTCTGCTGGCCATTGCCATTTCTCTCGCCGGTTGCGGCGAAGGTAAAGACAAGGCCGCAGCGCCCCAGGCGCCGACCCCGGCCGCCAGCACTACCGCTCCAGCGGCTGCCACCCCTGCCGGCCAGGTCGACGAAGCGGCCGCCAAGGCCGTGGTCGCGCATTACGCGGACATGGTGTTTGCGGTCTACAGCGATGCCGAGTCCACCGCGAAAACCCTGCAAACCGCGATCGACGCGTTCCTCGCCAAGCCGAACGACGAAACCCTGAAAGCCGCGCGCACTGCCTGGATCGCTGCCCGCGTCCCGTACCTGCAGAGCGAAGTGTTCCGCTTCGGCAACACCATCATCGACGACTGGGAAGGCCAGGTGAACGCATGGCCGCTGGACGAAGGCCTGATCGACTACGTCGACAAGTCCTACGAACACGCCCTGGGTAACCCAGGCGCCACCGCCAACATCATCGCCAACACCGAGATCCAGGTCGGCGAAGACAAGGTCGACGTGAAGGACATCACCCCGGAAAAACTCGCCAGCCTCAATGAGCTGGGCGGTTCCGAGGCCAACGTCGCCACCGGTTACCACGCCATCGAATTCCTGCTGTGGGGCCAGGACCTGAACGGCACCGGCCCGGGCGCCGGCAACCGTCCAGCGTCGGACTACCTGACCGGCGACGGCGCCACGGGCGGCCACAACGAGCGTCGCCGTGCGTACCTGAGCGCCGTGACCCAACTGTTGGTCAGCGACCTGGAAGAAATGGTCGGCAACTGGAAACCCAACGTCGAAGACAACTACCGCGCCACCCTCGAGGCAGAACCTGCCACCGACGGCCTGCGCAAAATGCTGTTCGGCATGGGCAGCCTGTCCCTGGGCGAGCTGGCCGGTGAACGCATGAAGGTTTCCCTGGAAGCCAACTCGCCGGAAGACGAACAAGACTGCTTCAGCGACAACACCCACTACTCGCACTTCTACGACGCCAAGGGCATCCGCAACGTCTACCTGGGCGAGTACACCCGCGTCGATGGCACCAAGCTGACCGGCGCCAGCCTGTCGTCCTTGGTGGCCAAGGCCGACCCGGCTGCCGATACCGCATTGAAAGCGGACCTGGCGGCGACTGAAGCGAAGATCCAAGTCATGGTTGACCACGCCAACAAGGGTGAGCACTACGACCAACTGATCGCTGCCGGCAACGATGCGGGCAACCAGATCGTACGCGACGCCATCGCCGCACTGGTCAAGCAGACCGGTTCGATCGAAGCGGCCGCAGGCAAGCTGGGCATCAGCGACCTGAACCCGGATAACGCTGATCACGAGTTCTGATCAGTACGGTGTTGAAAAAGGCGGCCTTCGGGTCGCCTTTTTTATACCGCGTATCTGGCCACGCCGCTCCCCTGTGGGAGCTGGCAAGCCAGCCACATGGGAACGGGATCGACAGCAAAAACCCGGTCGGCTTTAAGGCCGCCGCGCTTTGCTTTTGATCTTAGGCGCCCCGTCAAACACGCTGGCCGGAATTCGACAGGGATTTGGGGGGTAAACCGGCAGGGATGCCGGTTTAGCCGCCCCGCGCCATGGATGGCGCGTGGCGGCGGCCCCCCAAATACCTGTCGGATTACGGGCACACCGAGCCTAGGCGAGGTGCCGAGTGTTGGGGCAAGAGCGTTTTGCTTACTTTTGCGCTTTTCAAAAGTGAGCCGCCGTAAGGGCGGAACCATTAGCAGCCGTTACCTAAATAACGGATATGTACCTGGTCTGATCCAATATCCTGGTCGGCTGTCAGGCCGCTTTCGCAGGCAAGCCAGCTCCCACATTTGGATCGCGGGGCAACAGTTGGAGAGTGGTCGGTTGTCAGGCCGCCTTCGCAGGCAAGCCAGCTCCCACATTTGGATCGTGGGGGGACAGTTAGATTGTGGTCGGCTGTCAGGCCGCCTTCGCAGGCAAGCCAGCTCCCACATTTGGATCGTGGGGCAGCAGTTAGAGAGTGGTCGGCTGTTAGGCCGTCTTCGCAGGCAAGCCAGCTCCCACATTTTTGAATTGCGGGGTGACAGTTAGATTGTGGTCGGCTGTTAGGCCGCCTTCGCGGGCAAGCCTGCTCCCACATTTGAACCGTGTCGCCGCGGACGCTCCGGTTTACAAGACCTGCACCGCAGGTAGAATGGCGCCACCCTCAACACCCGAGCTCACTTCATGGCGTTGCCGACCTTACGTATCATCGGTTTCATCATCGGCATCTTCCTGATCACTCTCGCGATCGCCATGGTCGTGCCTATGGCCACCCTGGTGATCTTCGAACGCACCAGCGACCTGCCCTCGTTCCTGTGGGCCAGCATGATCACCTTCCTCGCGGGCCTGGCCCTGGTGATTCCCGGCCGTCCCGAGCATGTGCACCTGCGCCCGCGGGACATGTACCTGCTGACCGTGACAAGCTGGGTGGTGGTGTGCATCTTCGCCGCGCTGCCATTCCTGCTGACCCAGCACATCAGCTACACCGACTCGTTCTTCGAAAGCATGTCCGGCATCACCGCCACCGGTTCCACGGTGTTGAGTGGCCTGGACACCATGTCGCCGGGCATCCTGATGTGGCGTTCGCTGCTGCACTGGCTGGGGGGCATTGGCTTTATCGGCATGGCGGTGGCGATCCTGCCACTGCTGCGTATCGGTGGCATGCGCCTGTTCCAGACCGAATCCTCCGACCGCTCGGAAAAGGTCATGCCCCGCTCCCACATGGTGGCGCGGCTGATCGTGGCGGCCTACGTGGGGATTACCATCCTCGGCAGCCTGGCGTTCTGGTGGGCCGGCATGGGCCTGTTCGATGCGATCAACCACGCGATGTCGGCGATCTCCACCGGCGGGTTCTCTACTTCGGATGAATCCCTGGCGCACTGGAAACAGCCCGCCGTGCACTGGGTGGCGGTGGTGGTGATGATCCTCGGCAGCCTGCCGTTCACCCTGTATGTGGCCACGTTGCGCGGCAATCGTCGGGCGCTGATCAAGGATCAGCAGGTGCAAGGCCTGCTCGGTCTGTTGCTGGTGACCTGGCTGGTACTCGGCACCTGGTACTGGTGGACCACCAACCTGCACTGGCTGGACGCCCTGCGCCATGTGGCGCTGAACGTCACATCGGTGGTGACCACCACAGGTTTTGCATTGGGCGACTACAGCCTGTGGGGCAACTTCTCACTGATGCTGTTCTTCTACCTGGGCTTTATCGGTGGCTGTTCGGGTTCAACGGCGGGCGGCATCAAGATCTTCCGGTTCCAGGTCGCCTATATCCTGCTCAAGGCCAACTTGAACCAGCTGATTCACCCGCGCGCGGTGATCAAGCAGAAGTACAACGGTCACCGTCTCGATGAAGAAATCGTGCGTTCGATCCTGACGTTTTCGTTTTTCTTCGCCATCACCATTTGCGCCATCGCCCTGGCCCTGTCGCTGCTGGGCCTGGACTGGATGACCGCCTTGACCGGCGCCGCCAGCACCGTGTCCGGTGTCGGCCCCGGATTGGGGGAAACCATCGGCCCGGCGGGCAACTTCGCCAGCCTGCCGGATGCGGCCAAATGGATTCTGTCGCTCGGCATGCTGCTGGGCCGACTGGAGATCATCACAGTCTTTGTGCTGTGCATTCCGGCGTTTTGGCGTCACTGACAGCCGGCGCTTCCAGCAACCGCGCCCGGTATTCGCCGGGCGTGGCATCGAACCAACGACGAAACGCGCGAAAGAAGTTACTCGGGTCGGCAAAGCCCAGCAGGTAGGCGATCTCCAGCAGCGTCATGCTCGGCTGCGCCAGGTACTGCTCGGCCAGTTCACGGCGGGTGTCGTCGAGCAAGGTCTGGAAGCTAGTGCCCTCTTCCTGCAGACGCCGTTGCAAGGTGCGCTGGGACAGGTGCAACGTCTGGGCCACCACCTCACGCTTGGGCTCGCCCTGGGGCAGCAGGCGACACAACACTTGGCGCGCCTTGTGGGTCACGCGGCTTTCCGAGAAACGCGCCAGGTATTCACCGGCAAACCGATCATGCAGCAGGGCCATGGCCTCATTGGCCGTGGGCAATGGCGCGTCCATGTCCGCCTGTTCGAAAATCAGCGCGTCATAGGGCGCGTTGAATTCCAGCGGCGCATGGAAGGCTTGTTTATAGGGCGCCAGGTCCGCCGGTTGCTCACCTTGCAACACCACCTTGCGCGGCTGCAGGGTACGGCCGGTCAGCCAGCCACACAGGGCCAGAGCGCTGGCCAGCGAGGCTTCGGCACTTTGGCGGGTGGGGGGCAGATGATCACCGTGCACCGTCAGAATCAGCGCATAACCTTCGGGGACCAATCGGAAACTCAGGTCGGCACTTTCGGCGATGATCCGCTGGTAGCGCACCAGGCGCATAAAGCCTTCGGCGAGGGTATTGCTGGACATCAGCGCGTAGCCGGCCACATGGAACGACGCCGGGCGCACCACTTTGCCCATGTTCAGGCCGATCGCCGGGTTGCCCGACACCTCCACCGCCCGTTGCCATAGACGGGTCATGGAGTCTTGCGGGAACCGCGCATCAGGGTCATTCAGGGCGGCGTAGTCGAGGCCGAGTTGCTTGAACAAGGCGCGGCAATCCAGGCCGTCCATTTCCAATGCCTTGACTATCCCCATCGCCCAGCTTGCAGAAGTTGTTCGTTCGCTCATGGCGTCTTCTTAAAAAAGCAGGCTCAAACGGCAGCCAGGAAGCCAAGGATACTAAAGTGGCATCTATTGTCACTGGCTGTTACCACTGATCACTCTAGACTCAAATAAGCTCCCCGCCGAACATCTGTTGGGCGGCATAACAATCAAAGGGCCGTTCACCGTGGAAAACGTCAAGCGATTCAATAGCTTTGCTGAGTTCTACCCCTATTACCTGGCCGAGCACGCCAACAGCACTTGCCGGCGCCTGCATTTTATCGGCACCACGCTGGTGATCGGCATTTTGGCCTATGCCATCGGCAGAGGTTCGCTTCTCCTGTTGATCGCCTTGCCGATTGCCGGTTACAGCTTTGCCTGGATCGGCCACTTCTTCTTCGAAAAGAACCGCCCAGCGACCTTTCAACACCCGTTCTACAGCCTGTTGGGGGATTTCGTGATGTACCGCGACATGATCCTGGGCAAGGTACCCTTCTAGCCAAACGACCGTTTAAACGATGAAAGTTCATCCATCTGCCGACATAAAAATCTTTTTGTCATTTGCAGTGCTGTATCCTGCCAAGGCTTTTTGAGAGCGCGGAATCACCTGCGATTGAAAAAACAGACCTTGCGAGGAGCGACGACGATGCACGAGATACCTAATCTCCCCTTCCCAAGCCTGCACCCTACAGAGCAGCCAACACCGCAGCAGGCCAGCGACAAACAGCCTGAGGCCAAAGAAGCCAAACCAGTCGACAGCGAAAGCCAGGACTGACGCCGTACCAGACCGTGTGGAAAGCGCAACTTTGAGCGCTTTCCACACTGCCTGAATCCATCGAGACGCCCACCATGACCGATACCCTCCCCGACAACCCGGACGCTGCCGTACTCGACGCTACCCTGCAGATGGTCGAGGTGTGGAACCGCCTTGGCCCAGACAAACAAGCCGCTCTGCTCAAGCGCTTCGGCACCCAGGAAAATGCCTTGGCCGCCCTGGTGACCACCCGGTTGCTCGCCCCCACACAGCCCTGATGCGCTGTTGATCGACCGTTTTTTTAGTTTTAGCCGCACGGCCCGGCCAAAGCGCCGGTATCATTAGCAGCCTATCTTTACCTGCTGCGACAGTGGACCTCTCCCCATGCCAGATACCCAGCGCCCCATGGCGGTCACGCTGCAAGTTGTTTCCATCGTGTTGTTCACCTTCATCGGCTACCTGAATATCGGCATTCCCCTGGCCGTGTTGCCGGGCTATGTCCACAGTGAGCTGGGCTACGGCGCGGTCATTGCCGGCCTGGTGATCAGCGTGCAATACCTGGCCACCCTGCTGAGCCGCCCCTATGCGGGCAAAATCATCGATAACCTGGGCAGCAAGCGCGCCGTGCTGATCGGTTTGGTCGGGTGTGGCCTGAGCGGTGTGTTCATGCTGTTCGCGGCGTGGTTCTCGAGCCTGCCCGCGTTGAGCTTGGGTAGCCTGCTGATCGGCCGCCTGGTGCTGGGCAGCGCCGAAAGCCTGGTGGGCTCGGGCGCCATCGGTTGGGGCATCGGCCGGGTCGGTGCGGCGAATACCGCCAAGGTCATCTCCTGGAACGGCATCGCCAGCTATGGCGCGCTGGCCGTCGGCGCACCGTTGGGCGTATTGCTGGTGAGAAATTTCGGGCTGTGGAGCATGGGCGTCAGCATCATCCTGCTGGCGGTCGTCGGCCTGCTGCTGGCGTGGAACAAGGTCGCCGCGCCGATTGTTGCCGGTGTGCGCCTGCCCTTCATGAATGTGCTGGGCCGGGTACTGCCCCACGGTTGCGCACTGGCGCTGGGGTCCATTGGCTTTGGCACCATCGCCACGTTCATTACCCTGTACTACACCACCCAGCATTGGGACAACGCGGTGTGGGCCCTAAGCCTGTTCGGCGCCAGTTTTATCGGTGCGCGGCTGCTGTTCGGTAATCTGATCAACCGTATCGGCGGGTTTCGCGTGGCGATTGCCTGCCTGTCGGTGGAGATCCTCGGCCTGCTGTTGCTGTGGCTGGCACCGGACGCAAACTTGGCCCTGGCCGGTGCGGCGTTGAGCGGGTTCGGCTTTTCCCTGGTGTTTCCGGCCCTGGGCGTCGAAGCCGTCAACTTGGTGCCAGCCTCCAGCCGGGGCTCGGCGGTGGGGGCCTACTCGCTGTTCATCGACCTGTCGCTGGGCATCACCGGCCCACTCGCCGGGGCCGTGGCGGCAGGCTTCGGCTTTGCCTCGATCTTCCTGTTCGCCGCCCTCGCCGCACTCGGTGGGTTGCTGCTGAGCCTGTACCTGTACCGCCAGGCCCCCAAGGCCCGCGAAGCACGCGGCGACTAGAAGTCGACCTTGCCGCGCCCGGCCTTGATACTGCCGCGTTTGGTCTTGGATTCGAGGCGACGCTTTTTCGAGCCCAGGGTCGGCTTGGTCGGGCGGCGCTTCTTCTCCACCTTGGTGGCGCTGAGGATCAACTCCACCAGTCGCTCCAGCGCATCCGCGCGGTTCTGCTCCTGGGTTCGATATTGCTGGGCCTTGAGCACCAGCACGCCCTCGCTGGTGATACGACTGTCACGCAGCGCCAGCAACCGCTCCTTATAAAACTCGGGCAGCGACGACGCCGGGATATCAAAGCGCAGGTGCACCGCACTCGACACCTTGTTGACGTTCTGCCCACCCGCACCCTGGGCGCGAATGGCGGTCAGCTCGATCTCGGCATCGGGCAGGTGGACGTTGTTGGAAATCACCAGCATGGGCAGCGGGATCCTCTGTAGGGGCAACCAAGGATACGCGAATGCGCGCGCCCATTCCTGAAACAACAAACCCGGCGCAAGGCCGGGTTTGGTTTATCTCAGGCACGCCTCACTTCCCTGCTGGAGCAGCCACCTCCAAGGCTCGCTGCGCACCGCGCTTGTTCTTGATGCCGTAACACACCCACATGAACGCCACCCACACCGGGATCGCATACACCGACACCTGGATTCCCGGGATCATCAGCATGATCACCAGGATAAACACCACGAACGCCAAGCACACGTAGTTGCCGTACGGGTACCACAGCGCCTTGAACAACGGCACCTGGCCCGTGCGGTTCATGTGCTGGCGGAACTTGAAGTGAGAGAAGCTGATCATCGCCCAGTTGATCACCAGCGTGGCCACGACCAGGGACATCAGCAGTTCCAGCGCGTGTTGCGGGATCAGGTAGTTCATCAGCACGGCAACCAGGGTGATGGCCGCCGAGGCGAGGATGGAACGCACGGGCACGCCACGCTTGTCGATCTTCGCCAGGGCCTTGGGCGCATCGCCCTGCTCGGCCATGCCCAGCAGCATGCGGCTGTTGCAGTAGGTACCGCTGTTGTACACCGACAGCGCCGCCGTCAGCACCACAAAGTTGAGGATGTGCGCGGCGGTGTTGCTGCCGAGCATCGAGAACACCTGCACAAACGGGCTGCCGCTGTAGGCGTCGCCGGAAGCGTTGAGGGTTGCCAGCAGGCTGTCCCACGGCGTCAACGACAGCAGCACGACGAGCGCGCCGATGTAGAAGATCAGGATGCGGTAGATCACCTGGTTGATCGCTTTCGGGATCACGGTGCGTGGCTGGTCGGCTTCGGCTGCGGTGAAGCCGAGCATCTCCAGGCCGCCGAAGGAGAACATGATGATCGCCATGGCCATCACCAATCCGCCGACGCCGTGGGGGAAGAAACCACCGTGGTCCCACAGGTTGCTCACCGACGCCTGCGGCCCGCCGCTGCCGCTGACCAGCAGGTAGCTGCCCAGGGCAATCATGCCGACGATAGCCACCACCTTGATGATGGCAAACCAGAACTCGGCCTCACCGAAGACTTTGACGTTGGCCAGGTTGATCAGGTTGATCAGCACGAAGAACGCCGCCGCCGAGACCCAGGTCGGGATCTCCGGCCACCAGTAGTGCACGTATTTGCCGACAGCGGTCAGCTCCGACATGCCCACCAGGATGTACAGGATCCAGCAGTTCCAGCCCGACAGGAAGCCGGCGAAACCGCCCCAGTACTTGTGGGCAAAGTGGCTGAAGGAACCGGCGACCGGCTCTTCGACGATCATTTCGCCGAGCTGGCGCATGATCATGAAGGCAATGAAGCCGCAGATGGCATAGCCCAGGATCATTGACGGGCCGGCGGACTTGAGCACCCCGGCGGAGCCGAGGAACAGGCCGGTGCCGATGGCGCCACCGAGGGCGATCAACTGGATATGCCGATTTTTCAGGCCGCGTTTCAGCTCGCCTGAAGAGGAATGGGGTCCACTCATGAAAAGGGTCTCACGCAAGGTTTGAGGATGTTGACTGCAGGTTGCTGCCTTGAATTACCGACTCAAGCAGCGCTGCTCAAACCCCAGCGCAGGCACCAGGAGTACAGCGTCTTTCTTACGGTCATGCGTCACCTGTTTGTTTTTATCTGTGACGAAATCGAACCCGTCCGGCTCGTGGCCAGGCGGAGTGATCAGGGTGGGTAAACCCCGAGGTCTTGGCCTTTTGCGTGGTTACGCAAGGGGGTCACAGTAAAACGCGGCGGATTGTACACCGCTCGACAGCTTGGGGGCGCCCTAGAAAGACGTGTGCGACGATCTGTCAGGTAATCCTTACAGGGCCTGTTCGACCAATAAAGTGGCCATTTACTCGTAAATTAATCGTTACAGCACGGAAAATTAACGTTACAGCCGTGATCTCGATAAAAATTGGCGGTAGGAAATTTCCGAAAGATTAGTCGCGCCAGCTCCCTGAATTTATTCAAGAAACGGCCAACGCCAAAAAACAGAACAAAATATCCAAATGAAACCGTGTCAATAAAAATTTTGCATTTTCAAACACTCTCTCCTAGGTTCTTCCCACTTGCCAGCGAAGCCCGTTGGCAAGCCGTTCTCAAACAACGTCCTCTAGGAGATACACCATGCAAGCACTGGAAAACGACCTGGAAACCGAACTGCAACTCGACGATTGGTTTGAAGCGCCGACCCATGAGGCCGCCGTTGAAATGATGCAAGCCGATGCCGTTGTGCCATTCGGCACCGCGATGTGGCCATTCTAATAACCGGCAGGCATTCGGCAGGTGCCGTGCACGGCACCTGCCCCCTTACCCAAGGCACAGAAGGAAGTACGTCATGGACAAGGCCCGCGCCGTCGAACACTTTCTCTACTACCTCGCGCACCACCCGGCCCTCAACGGTCTGAGCCGCCCCACCGTGTTGCTGGGCCATACCGAGCGCTACGACGCCATCGCGCAGGCGATCACCCACAGCAGCGCCGCCCGTTTCAACTTCCAACTACAGCGCCTGGACCTGGCTGCCAGCGACACCCTGGCCGAGGCCATCGAAGCCTGCGACCTGTACCTGTTTCTCTACGATTCCTCGACCTTGCCCAACCCACGCGCCGAAGGCCCGGACTTTATCCGCGCCCTGCAAGGCGTGATGGCTGAGCACTGGAAAAAGTCCCTGCTGTTCAAAGATTACGGTGACTACTTCTACGACACCTTCAGCGTCGAACCCCAGCGCATTGCCGACCTCAATGCCACGCTGATCCGGCGCATGTCCCAGGCCCAGGTGTTGAGCTTTACCGACAAGCATGGCTCACGCCTGGAAGCGCCGATGAGCAGCATCAAGAAGTGGACCAACATCAACGGCATCGGCAACCACGACCTGGCCCCAGGCGAGATCGCCACCCACAGCGAAGCCATCAATGGCCAGGTGAGGTTTGTCGGCACCTTTCTCAGCACCATCCCATTCGCGCGTAAATATGGCGTGCTGGCGTCACCGCTGGAACTGTGGATCGAGAACTCGACCGTCTGCAGCGTGGCCAGCGACGTGCCGGGGCTGGCGGACGACTTCAATAAGTACCTGAACGCCAACCCGTCGAACCGGCGTGTGGAAGAACTGGGGATTGGCACCAATGAAGGCGTGAAGGACCTGTATGCGCGCAATGCCGGGTTTGAGGAGCGCCATTGTGGGTTGCACCTGGGCCTGGGGGGCGGGCAGAAAGGCAGCCATCACCTGGATTTGATCTTTGCCAGCGGGGTGTTGGCGCTCGACGACAAGCCGGTGTTTGATGGGACTTTTGCGTTCTGATCAGTGGCGTGAAAATGATGCGGGTCCAACGCTTGGGCTGCTGCAGATAGCGATGCCCCAGCCGGCTAAGGCACCGCTGTCGCTGGCCCGCTCGTTTGCGGGCGCAGGCTGATCTCAAATAGGATCAGGCATCTGGCAGGGGTGCCTGGCAGACCGGTGCTGGCGCACAGGGAAGTATGGTTTTCGAGGTAAATAGACCATAGGTGTAGTCCAGATCTTCAGAATTGATCACCTGTTCCACAGTCCAATTACCTGGCCAAGGCGCAATATCGGACTGCGCGTGGAAAACCAGCGTAGCCCGCAGGTCTAAATCGGGCACACCCGATACCGGCAGATACGGTTTAGACGTAGGGTGCTGGCGTTTCCAGCGCTCCCACAGCAGGTCAAGATAACAATGGTGCAGGAAAAATACCGGATCGTTGGGCGAAGTTGGCATGGACATGTTCCCGCCCACCCACCGGTGCACGGGATCATGCAGCACGCCTTCGCAAAAATTTGACCAAGTGTCCGGACCTGGTCCATAGGGGGTCTTGGACAAGGCCATCAGCACCTGGTCGGAGTCTGGCAAGTGCGCGCCAGGTTCTGTGCCCAACTCGCGGCGCAGCCCCGCATCGCCCAATTCCATATCCCACAGGCGAATCTTAAAACGCTCGCCCTTAAAGGCGAATGGACCTGAAGTAACGCGCTGATTTTGAGCGCTGTCACCGTTACCGCCCAAAAAGCTAGGCGTGAACGGATTGCTTGGGCCATCCATCGACCAGTCCCAAAACGGTAGGGTAAGCGTCATGTCGCCAACGGCGCGTTGCAAGTCCTGCTCAAATTGGCGCAAAAATACGCGGTGCCAAGGGAAAAATAGTGGAGAGCGATGCGGCATTGGCATGAAAGCCCCGGGACCGCCCATAGCGCTGTGGTGCACTTGCACATAATCGTCATAGCGGTTTTGACGTCCAGGACGCAGTACGCTGTCGACGTCGTTTTTCAACACCAGGATGGCCTCGACCAACGTATCTTTCTGTTCGCGGGTCATAAAGCGGTGATTGATGCGGATGTCCATGTCTGTAACCTCGGGCCACACGTGAAAGGAGCCCACAATCTAGTGCGCCCTTCTTGAAAGCCGGTGGTAGCGGGTTACCCAATACAGGGCACTGATCACTCAGCAAACGAGATCCCGACACGTGTGCCAAGGCAAAAAAAACGCCAACCCGAGGGTTGGCGTTTTTGTGCAGCGTTTAGCGCATCACTGCGGCTTCTTGCGACCAAAACCCGGACGCTGACCCGAACCGGCCGGGGCGCCACGGCGCTTGCCCGACGGCTCGTCCGCGACCAATTTCGGGCCAGGGCGTTTGTTCGCTGCTGGCTTGGCTGGACGCTTGGTGCTGGCGTTGTCCGCTGGGCGATCGGCTTCACCCCGATTGCTGCGACCACCCGACGGAGCAGGACGCGGCGCACGTGGCGCACGCTCGCCTTCCTGGCGCGACGGCGCGGTTGGGCGACGCTCACCTTCAATCTGCGGTTCACGGGAAATACGACCGCCGGTCGCCGGTGCATTCAGCGCAGGGCGCAGGGTGCGGGCAACCCGTTCGGTGCGAGCCACAGGGCGCGACGATTTACGCTGCATACGCTCAAGCTTGTCTTTGCTCTTGGCGTTCATCTGCGGCATAGCGACGGGCGTCAGGCCGACTTCGGCGCTGAGAATGTCGACTTCGTACTGGCTCATTTCGCGCCAGCGGCCCATCGGCAGGTCGGAGTTGAGGAACACCGGACCGAAACGCACGCGCTTCAGGCGGCTGACCACCAGGCCCTGGGATTCCCACAGGCGACGTACTTCACGGTTACGGCCTTCCATTACCACGCAGTGGTACCAGTGGTTGAAACCTTCACCACCAGGCGCTTGCTTGATGTCGGTGAACTTGGCCGGGCCGTCTTCCAGCACCACGCCAGCCTTCAGGCGCTCGATCATCTCATCATCGACTTCACCACGTACACGCACGGCGTACTCGCGGTCCATCTCGTAGGACGGGTGCATCAGGCGGTTGGCCAGCTCACCGTCGGTGGTGAACATCAGCAGGCCGGTGGTGTTGATGTCGAGCCGGCCGATGTTGATCCAGCGGCCTTCCTTCGGCTTAGGCATCTTGTCGAACACGGTCGGACGGCCTTCCGGGTCGTCACGGGTGCAGATCTCGCCATCGGGCTTGTTGTACATGATCACGCGGCGCACCGATTCGGCGGCCTCTTCACGCTTGATGACCTTGCCATCGATGGTGATTGCATCGTGCAGGTCGACGCGCTGGCCGAGGGTGGCCTCGACGCCGTTGACCTTGATGCGCTTCTGGGTGATCCAGGCTTCGACGTCGCGGCGCGAGCCCACGCCGATACGCGCCAGCACCTTTTGCAGTTTTTCGCCTGCTGGGCCGATTTCCTGGCTGTCGTTCTGGTCTTTGTCGTTCATCTTAAGCACCTCCCGGTGGGTCGATTCAGGCGTGGCCTGAAGAGTGTTGAAAGCGGGTCTTTGGCCGAATAGCTCGGCAAAGGGTCGCGAATCATACGCGCATGACGCGCGTTGCGCATCACAGACTAGTCGATAAGCGCCAAGTCATTTGCTTTTCCGCCGACCGGTGGCGCCCAGGGCCAGCAATCGCAGCTCGGCTTCGGCCAGGACGCTGCGCTTGTCGGCTTTGTCGAGTTTCTTCCAAGCGCGGATCTCACGCTTGCTGCGGCCACAGCCGACGCAGATGTCATCGCTGAATTTGCAGACGCTGATGCACGGGTCTTTGGTAGAGCTCATGGTTTCTCCCAGACAATGGAGATCAAATGTGGGAGCGGGCTTGCTCGCGAATGCGGCGTATCAGTTGACACATACATCGACTGACTCACCGCATTCGCGAGCAAGCCCGCTCCCACAGGTGTATTGCGTCAGTCTTCGAACTGGCGGCGCTCGGCTTCGATGGCTTCGGCCAGGGCCCGGGCTTCGTCTTCTTCGTCGCTCAAAGGCGGTTGTTCGAGAGCGGCGACGGCGGCGAGGAGTTTTTCGCGGGCCTCAGCAACGCCAAGGATGTCTTCCTCTGGCTCAGGTTCTGCTTCGACTTCAAGCTCAGCCTCAACGTTCGGTTGAGTTTCAGGTTCGGCGACGCCGTCACGCAGCAGGTCGTCGAAGTCGGTCTTGATGCCCTGTTCCATGTCGTCCAGTTCCAGCAACAGCGTATGGAAACTGGTCTCGTCCTTGGGCTCTTCCGGCTCGGCGCTGGCGTCGGCCAATTCCTGCAGGCTCGCGGGCACCGGGGCGTCGTCGAAGTCGAGCACCGGCTCGGCCTCCATCTCGCGCAGTTCGGCCAGCGGCGGCAGGTCGTCGAGGTTCTTCAGGTTAAAGTGGTCGAGGAACACCTTGGTGGTGGCGAACATCGCCGGTTTGCCGGGCACGTCGCGGTAGCCGACGATACGGATCCACTCGCGCTCCAGCAGGGTCTTGACGATGTGGCTGTTGACCGCCACGCCCCGTACGTCTTCGATCTCGCCCCGGGTGATCGGCTGGCGATAGGCGATCAGCGCCATGGTCTCCAGCATCGCCCGCGAATACCGCTGCGGGCGCTCTTCCCACAAGCGGCCAACCCACGGGGAAAATTTCTCACGGATCTGCAGGCGATAACCCGACGCCACTTCGCGCAGTTCAAAGGCGCGACCCTCGCAGGATTTGCGCAGGATCTCCAGCGCCTTCTTGAACACCGGCGGCTCGGGCCGCTCGGCCTCTTCAAAGAGTTCGAACAGGCGCTCCAGGGATTGCGGTTTACCCGAGGCCAGTAGGAAGGCTTCGAGCAGCGGCGCCAGTTCGCGGGGTTCAGTCAGATTCATTGATTCAGCTCTTTATTCGGCTCGCGCCCGCACGTGGATAGCCGCAAAAGGCTCATTCTGGACCAGCTCGACCAACGATTCCTTGACCAGCTCAAGGACTGCCATAAAGGTCACCACCACCCCCAGGCGCCCTTCTTCGGCGGTGAACAGCTCGACGAACGGCACGAACCCACCGCCCTTGAGGCGTTCCAGCACGTCGCTCATGCGCTCGCGTGTGGACAGTGCTTCACGGCTGACCTGGTGGCTTTCAAACATATCGCCCCGGCGCAGCACCTCGGCCATGGACATCAGCAATTCTTCCAGGCTCACGTCCGGCAACAGTTTGCGCGCACGGGCCTCGGGGGCGTCGAGCTTGGGCACCACCACATCGCGGCCCACGCGGCTCAAGCCGTCGATGCCTTCGGCGGCGGCCTTGAAGCGTTCGTACTCTTGCAGGCGGCGGATCAGTTCGGCGCGCGGGTCGTCTTCTTCGGCTTCCACTGTCTCCGAGCGCGGCAGCAGCATGCGCGACTTGATCTCGGCGAGCATGGCGGCCATCACCAGGTACTCGGCGGCCAGTTCCAGGCGCACCGACTGCATCAGCTCGACATAGCCCATGTACTGGCGGGTGATTTCCGCCACCGGGATGTCGAGGATGTTGATGTTCTGCTTGCGAATCAGGTAGAGCAGCAAGTCCAGCGGGCCTTCGAAGGCTTCAAGGAAGACTTCGAGGGCGTCCGGCGGGATGTACAGGTCCAGGGGCATTTCCATGACCGCCTGGCCATACACCATGGCAAACGGCAGTTCCTGCTGGGCGCCCGCCTGGCTGTCGACGGTTTCCACGGCCGACATTCAGGCCTCGACCATGAACGGCGCCGGGTCGCCGCAACCCACGCGGATCACTTCGGGTTCGCCGTCGGCCAGGTTGATCACGGTGGAGGCTTTGTTGCCGCCGTAGCCACCGTCGATGATCAGGTCGACGTGCTTTTCCAGCAGGCGGCGCATTTCGTAGGGGTCATACAGAGGCTCATCCTCACCCGGCATGATCAGCGACACGCTCATCAACGGCTCACCCAGCTCTTCGAGCAGCGCCAGAGCAATAGGATGCTCCGGGACTCGCAGGCCGATGGTGCGCTTCTTGGGGTGCAGCAGCAGGCGCGGCACTTCGCGGGTGGCGTTGAGAATAAAGGTGTAGGGCCCTGGCGTGTGGGCCTTGAGCAGGCGGAAGGTGCCGGTGTCGACCTTGGCGAACAGCCCGAGTTGGGACAGGTCGCTGCAGATCAGCGCAAAGTTGTGCTTGTCGTCCAACTGGCGCAGGCGTCGTACACGCTCGACCGCGCCCTTATCACCAATCTGGCAACCAATGGCGTAGGACGAATCCGTTGGGTAGATGACCACGCCGCCGGCGCGAATGATCTCGACGGCCTGTTTGATCAGGCGCGCCTGGGGGTTTTCCGGATGAATCTGGAAGAATTGACTCACGTGCTCTACCTGTTCAGACGGTGGCAATAATGGGGTCATGCTTGAATCGCCCCCACAAGAGCGGCAAATCTTCCGGGACCGCGCGGTATTCGCCGATCTCGGACCAGCCGCCTGGGCCATGAAAATCACTGCCGGCGCTGACCAGCAGACCAAATTCGCGAGCAAGAATCGCCAGGCTGCCGACCTGTTCGGCGGGTTGATGCCCGTTGACCACTTCAATTGCGTGGCCGCCCGCTCCAATATAGTCGGCAATCAGCTTGCGGCGCTTGCTGCGGGTGAAATCATAATGCCAGGGGTGGGCCAGGCTCACCCAGGCGCCGGAGGCTCGCAAGGTCTCGACGGTGTCTTCCAGGGTCGGCCAGTGTTGCTTCACATCCCCCAACTTGCCGGCGCCCAGCCATTTGCGGAAAGCCTCGGCGCGGTCTTTGACGAAACCTTCGCGCACCATCCAGTCGGCAAAGTGCGGCCGAGCCGGCGCATTACCACTGTCGCCCAGTTCCTGCTGGATGGCGCGGGCGCCTTCGAGGGCGCCAGGCATGCCTTTAAGGCTGAGCTTGCGGCTTATTTCTTCGGACCGCAGCCAGCGGCCATCGTGCAATTGGGCGATGGCCGCGACCAAAGGCGCGGCTTGCTGATCGAAACCATAGCCGAGCACATGAATGGTGGCGCCGCCCCAGGTGCAGGACAATTCCACGCCGTTGACCAGGTGCATGCCTAGACTGTGGGCCGCGACCCGGGCCTCGTCGAGACCTTCGAGGGTGTCGTGGTCGGTCAACGACAAGACTCGCACGCCTTTTTCAAACGCACGCGCAACCAGTACCGCAGGCGCCAAGGCGCCGTCGGAGGCCGTGCTGTGGCAGTGCAAATCAACGTTCACGGGGATGTGTAACCTCAAGTCAGCTGGCGCTTTCGCTACCAAGGATGTTTGTTATTATGCCGCCACATCCAGCTTCTGGCTCTTACTGTGAAACAATTCATCGACTTCATCCCGCTGTTGCTGTTTTTCATCGTTACCAAACTCGACCCCAGGGTCATCGAAATCGCCGGTCACGAGCTGTCGTTCGGAGGCATCTACAGCGCCACCGCCGTACTGATCATCAGCTCCATCGTCGTCTACGGCGCCATCTTCATCTCCCAGCGCAAGCTGGAAAAAAGCCAATGGCTGACCCTGGTCGCCTGCCTGGTATTCGGCGGCCTGACCCTGGCCTTCCATAGCGAAACCTTCCTCAAATGGAAAGCGCCAGTAGTGAACTGGCTGTTCGCCCTGGTCTTTATCGGCAGCCACTTCATCGGTGATCGCCTGCTGATCAAACGGATCATGGGCCATGCGCTGACCCTGCCGGACCCGGTGTGGACACGCTTGAACGTAGCCTGGATCGTGTTCTTCCTGTTCTGCGGCGCGGCCAACCTGTTCGTGGCCTTTACCTTCCAGGACTACTGGGTCGACTTCAAAGTGTTCGGCAGCCTGGCCATGACCGTGTTATTCCTGGTCGGCCAAGGTATCTACCTGTCGCGCCACCTGCATGACGCCGCCCCTACCACGCCTAAAACCGAGGACTGACATGCTCTACGCCATCATTGCCACCGACGTTGCCAACTCGCTGGAAAAACGCCTGAGCGTGCGCCCGGCCCATGTCGAGCGCCTCAAGCAGTTGCAAGCCGAAGGCCGTATCGTGCTGGCCGGCCCGCACCCGGCCGTGGACAGCAATGATCCGGGCGATGCCGGTTTCACCGGTAGCCTGATCGTTGCCGAGTTCGCCTCCCTGGCCGACGCCCAGGCCTGGGCCAAGGCTGATCCTTATGTTGCGGCGGGCGTTTACGCCGACGTCGTGATCAAGCCGTTCAAGCAAGTCCTGCCTTGATTCCGGCCGCGCCGAACCTAATCGGTTCGGCGTACTGCTAATTGCTCATTATTCTCGGTAACCTGCCGACAACGTTCTGAATATTCGTGTGGAATCAGGAGTTCCGATGCGCTTACGTCAGTTGTGTCTGTTGGCAGTGGTAATGATCGGGGCTACGGCCCACGCTGAAGAAACCTCGAACACCGGCAGTTCCACGCCCCTGTCCTTGAGTGCCGGCGCCCAGATCACCGAGTTGCAGCAACGTTTGAAAGAAAGCGAACGCCAGCGTGAAGAACTGAGCAAGCAACTGCAAAGTGCGGATGCTGCCCGCGAAAGCGCCCAATTGAGTCGCCTTCGCCAAGAGAACCAACGCCTGGCACAGCAACTCAAAGAGACACAAGGCGGTGCCTTGACCCGATGGCTGACCGAGCAACAACAGTGGTTCGTCACCGGCGGGGCCGTCGCACTGATCGCCCTGCTGTGCGGGATCTTCGCCAGCGGTGGGCACCGTCGCCGTCGACAATGGCTAAATTGAGTGAGTCATGAGCGAGCTGTTACTGATAGATGATGACCAAGAGCTCTGCGAGCTACTGACCAGCTGGTTGAGCCAGGAAGGTTTCCAGGTCCGCGCCTGCCATGACGGCTTGAGCGCCCGCAAAGCCTTGGCCGACAGCGCCCCAGCCGCGGTGGTGCTCGACGTGATGCTGCCCGACGGCAGTGGCCTTGAGTTGCTCAAGCAATTGCGCAATGAGCACCCGGAACTGCCGGTGCTGATGCTCTCGGCCCGTGGCGAACCGCTGGACCGCATCCTCGGCCTGGAACTGGGCGCCGACGACTACCTGGCCAAGCCCTGCGACCCACGCGAACTCACCGCCCGCCTGCGCGCCGTGCTGCGCCGCAGCCACCCGGCCGCCGTGTCTACCCAGTTGGAACTGGGCGACCTGTGCTTCAGCCCGGTGCGCGGCGTGGTCAGCATCGACGAGCAGGAGTTCGCCCTCACCGTCTCTGAAAGCCGCCTGCTCGAAGCCTTGCTGCGCCAGCCCGGCGAACCGCTGGACAAACAGGAACTGGCGCAGATTGCCCTGGGCCGCAAGCTGACCCTTTACGATCGCAGCCTGGACATGCATGTGAGCAACCTGCGCAAAAAGATCGGCCCGCACCCGGATGGCCGGCCACGGATCGTGGCGCTGCGCAGCCGGGGCTACTACTACAGCCTATAAGCGCTGCACTGATCCTCTGTGGGAGCTGGCTTGCCTGCGATGGGCTCCACTCGGTGCGCCAGTGATACCGAGTCGTCTGCATCGCAGGCAAGCCAGCGTCCACAGGTGAAATACCCAGCGGTGTGAGTTTTGTCAGTTCGCTTCAAAATCGTCTTTACCCAAGCTTTACCCACACCTGACCGCCGCTGACCTTGATCTCCGTAATCTACTCACATCCGGACTCACCGGAATAGAGACAGGAGAATCACCATGCGCAAGACCCTTATCGCTTTGATGTTCGCCGCTGCCCTGCCAACCGTTGCCATGGCGGCAATGCCTGAAGGCCCAGGCCCGATGGGCGGCCCCGAAGGCCACATGATGGGTGGCCCGGGCCACGGCGGTGAACACGGTCCGCGTGGCAAAGGTGGCCCGTTCAGCCAACTGGACCTGAGCAAGGAACAGCGTGAGCAGATCGGCAAACTGATGGGCGACCAATGGCATGCTCGCAAGGACCTGGTCAAAAAGTACCTGGACAAACTGCCAGCCGCTGACCAGAAAGCCATGCAGGACGAAATCGCCGCCGGCAAGCAGAAAACCCAGGCTGACATCCGCGCCGTGCTGAAACCCGATCAACAGAAGAAATTCGACGAGATCGTCAAGAAGCAAGAACAGCGCCGCGCCGAATGGAAGGAATTCCAGGCCTGGAAAGCGCAACAGCCGCAAAAAGCGCAATAATGCCCACGCGTTAACACTCCCAGCCCAGTGGCTCGCGCCGCTGGGCTTTTCCTGTTTGAGGGTTTCCTGTGCGTTCATTGTTCTGGCGCATCCTGGCCAGCTTCTGGCTGGCCATCGCCTTGGTTGCCGGGTTGTCGATTCTGCTTGGGCACATGCTCAATCAAGATGCCTGGATTCTCAGCCGCCACCCCGGCCTTAATAACCTGGCCGAAGAGTGGACCCAACTCTACGAAGCCCAGGGTGAGGATGCTGCCCAGGACTTGCTGCAACAGCGCAAACGCCAGTACCACATCGACGTGCAAGTGCTGAATGAAAGCGGCGATCCGGTGGTTCGCGGCACCTTCCCGCGCCGCGCCGCCGCCTTCGAGGCGCGCCAGAACGACAGCCAGGACGGCCATCTGCCCTGGCGTCGCCTGACCGCCGAGTACACCAGCGAAAAGACCGGCGACACCTACCTGCTGATCTACCGCATCCCGCACCCGGAACTCGACGCCTGGCACCGCAGCAGCCTTTTGTGGCCGTTGAGCGCGTTGGCGATTGCGCTGGTGGTGCTGACCCTGTTCAGCCTGCTGGTGACACTGTCCATCACCCGGCCCCTCAGCCGTTTGCGTGGTGCGGTGCATGACCTTGGCCAGGCCACCTATCAGCAAAACAGCCTGGCGCGCCTGGCCAACCGCCGCGATGAATTCGGCGTGCTGGCTACCGACTTCAACCGCATGGGCGCCCGCCTGCAAAGCCTGATCGGCAGCCAGCGCCAGTTGCTGCGCGATGTCTCCCACGAACTGCGCTCGCCCTTGGCACGCCTGCGGATCGCCCTGGCCCTGGCCGAACGCGCCAGCCCCGAAGAACGAGAAAAACTCTGGCCGCGTCTGACCCGTGAGTGTGATCGCCTGGAGGCGTTGATCAGCGAGATCCTGGTACTGGCCCGCGTCGATGCCGACAATGCCAGCGCCGAAGAGATCGACCTCTACCCTCTGCTCAAAACCTTGCAAAAGGACGCCCAACTCAGCGCGCCGGACCAGGTGGTGCAACTGAGCGCCGAAGGCGACCTGCACCTCAAGGGCTGGCCGACCATGATCGAGCGCGCTGTGGATAACCTGCTGCGCAACGCCCAGCGTTTCAACCCACAGGGTCGGGCAATTGAGCTACAGGCCCAGCGCCAGGGCGAGCGCATTCTCATCAGCGTGCGCGACCACGGCCCAGGCGTTGACGCCGAGCACTTGAGCCAGTTGGGCGAACCCTTCTACCGCGCCCCCGGCCAGACCGCACAAGGCCATGGGCTAGGGCTGGCGATTGCGCGTCGCGCCGCCGAACGCCATGGCGGCAGCCTGATCCTCGCCAACCATTCCGACGGCGGCTTTGTCGCCAGCATCGACCTGCCGTTGGAACCTGGGGTTGCCACACCGGCCTGAGGATCTTCTATAGTGGCCCTTCTCTTACGGAGGGCCTTTGATGACTGACCTGCTGACCCCCATCCAAGCCGCACTCGATCTACCGCACACGCCACTGACCTATACCGAAGCCGGCGCCCTGCCCTCGACCTTCGCTGTCACCGACCTGGCCGCCGCCAGCCTCGGTGCCGCCGGCCAGGCCGTGGCCCAGTTGATCCAGCAACAGACCGGGCGCCTGCCTGGCGTCAGCGTGGACCGGCGGCTCGCGTCCTTCTGGTTCTCCTCCTCGATTCGTCCGGTAGGCTGGGACGTTCCACCGCTGTGGGACCCGGTGGCAGGTGACTACGCCAGCGCCGATGGCTGGATTCGCCTGCACACCAACGCGCCCCATCACCGCGCCGCTGCCGAGCGGGTGCTGGGCAAAGCCGCCGACCGCAGCGAGATGGCCGCCAATGTGGCCAAATGGAAAGCTGCCGAGTTGGAGCAAGCGATTGTCGACGAGGGTGGTTGCGCGGCGCAGATGCGTTCGTGGCAGGCATGGCAGTCGCATCCCCAAGGGCTGGCAGTGAATGCCGAGGCGCTGGTGCAGCGCCAGACCAATGAAACCACCTCCGTTAAACCCTGGCTCGGCTCGGTGGCGCGGCCGCTGGCGGGCATCAAGGTACTGGACCTGACCCGCGTGCTGGCCGGTCCCGTGGCCAGTCGCTTTCTCGCGGGCCTGGGCGCCGACGTGCTGCGCATCGACTCCCCCAACTGGAACGAGCCGGGCGTAGTGCCAGAAATGACCCTGGGCAAACGCTGCGCCCGCCTGGACTTGAAGAGCCCCGAGGGCCGGCAGGTTTTCGAAAACCTGCTCAAGGACGCCGACATCCTGTTCCACGGCTACCGCGCCGACGCCCTGGAGCAATTGGGCTACACCGCCAGCGCCCTGCAAGCCATTGCCCCCGGCCTGATCGATGTGAGCCTCAACGCCTACGGCTGGAGCGGCCCATGGCGTAATCGCCGGGGTTTCGACAGCCTGGTGCAGATGAGCAGCGGAATCGCCGCCGCTGGCATGGCCTGGAAACAGACGGACAAACCGGTGCCCCTGCCGTTGCAGGCGCTGGATCACGCGACCGGGTATTTGATGGCGGCCAGTGCGATTCAGGCCTTGAGCGAACGCTTGAAGTCGGGGCGCGGCGGTTCGGCACGGTTGTCGCTGGCGCGCACGGCGAAGTTGCTGGTAGAGGCGGGACAAGTGCCGGAGCAGCCAGCGTTGCGCGCCGAAGAGCCAGCAGATCAAGGCCTGTTGGCGGAGCAGACAGCCTGGGGCCCGGCACATCGATTGTTGCCACCGGTCGCTATCAGCGGCACGCCGTTGCAGTGGGATTTGCCGGCTGGGGAATTGGGTTCACACCGGCCTCAGTGGTGACCTTGAGTCCGCATTCGCGAGCAAGCCCGCTCCCACATTCGACCGCATTCCATGGAGGTACTCGGTCAAAATGTGGGAGCGGGCTTGCTCGCGAAGAGGCCAATACAGGCACTATCAATCCGCCCGCTGCAACGACGTCCACAAATGCTGCGCCGCATACGCCCGGAGCGGGCGCCAAGCCTCAGCCCGCGCCAACAACTGCCGCGCCGAAACCGGCCCACCTTCCAACGCCGCCAGGGCATTGATCAACCCGATATCCCCCGACGCAAACGCATCCACCTCGCGCATCTGACGCATGGCGATGTACTGCGCGGTCCAGTCGCCAATGCCGGGCAACGCCACCAACCGCGCCACACCGGCCTTTAGGCTGGCCTGGGGTTCGAACAATCGAGGATCATCCAGCAACGCCTGGGCCACACCCGACAAGGTCCGCCCACGCGCCTTGGGCATGCCCAGCGTCGCCAGGTCCGCCGCTGCCAACACCTCGGCGGCGGGGAACACATGGGTGATACCGGCATGCGGCGTTGCCAACGGCTGACCGTATTGCGCCACCAACTTACCCGCCAGACGAATCGCGGCCACCACGGTGATTTGCTGGCCGAGCACCGCGCGAATCGCCAGCTCCAGGCCATCCCAGGTGCCCGGCACACGCAAGCCCGGACGCGCTGCGACCAGTTGCGCCATCAATGGGTCCGTCGCCAGTTGCGGGTTGATCAACTGGGGCTGGGCATCCAGATCGAACATCGTGCGCAAGCGCCGTTCGATCTCAGGCAATGCCGCCGGGTCTGGAAAACCCACCTCCACGTCTAGCCAATCGCCACCCCCCATTGCCACGCTGATCCAGCCGTGCTGCCCGCCGAGGCTGATACTGCGCCGGTACACCCCCGCCTCGACCGTCTCCATCCCGCCGATCGCCCGCGCCGACAGAAACCCCACCATTGCCGCTCAGTCGTAGGGCGGCTGATACGCCAGTCTCACAGCGACAACACCCCGCTGTACAACCCATACGCCGCCAGCCCCGCGCCGGCGATCACGCAGCTGAAAATGCCTTTTTCCATGTGGGTAAACAAGGGCTGGTCCTGCTCGCGCTTGGCCAAGGCAAACAGGATCACGCCAGGTGCATACAGCAGCGCCGACAGCAGCAGGTACTTCAAGCCGCCAGCGTAGAGCAGCCACACCGCATAGCCGAGGGCAATCAGGCCCACCAGCAAGTCCTTCATGCGCTGGCCGTGGGCGCCCTGGTAGGTTTCGCCGCGCCCGCTCAACAACACCGCATAGGCCGCCGACCACAGGTACGGCACCAGGATCATCGAGGAGGCGAGGTAGATCAGGGTGGTGTAGGTGCTGTGGGAAAACAGCGTGATCACCAGGAAGACCTGGATCATTACATTGGTCAGCCATAACGCGTTAACCGGCACCTGGTTGGCGTTTTCCTTTTTCAAAAACGCCGGCATGGTCTTGTCCTGGGCCGTGGCGTAGAGGATTTCCGCGCAGAGCAACGCCCAGGACAGCAAGGCGCCGAGCAGCGAGACCGCCAGGCCGATGCTGATCGCCATCGCGCCCCAGGGGCCGACGATGTGTTCGAGCACACCTGCCAGGGACGGGTTCTGCAAGTGCGCGAGTTCCGGCTGGCTCATGATCCCCAGGGACAACACATTCACCAGCACCAGCAGTGCCAGCACGCCCAAAAAACCGATGACCGTGGCGCGGCCCACGTCCGAGCGTTTCTCGGCGCGCGCCGAGTACACGCTGGCGCCCTCGATGCCGATAAACACAAACACGGTGACGAGCATCATGTTGCGCACCTGGTCCACCACGCTGCCGATAGTCGGGTTGCCCGCGCCCCAGATATCACGGGTGAAGATTTCGGCCTTGAATGCCACGCTGGCAATTACGATAAACATCAGCAGCGGCACGATCTTGGCCACGGTGGTGATCTGATTGATAAACGCGGCCTCCTTGATCCCACGCAACACCAGAAAATGCACAGCCCACAGCAGCAAGGACGCGCAGCCGATGGCCACCGGCGTGTTGCCCTGACCGAATATCGGAAAAAAATAACCGAGGGTGCTGAACAGCAACACGAAGTAACCCACGTTGCCCATCCAGGCGCTGATCCAGTAACCCCAGGCCGACGAGAAGCCCATGTAGTCGCCGAAGCCTGCCTTGGCATAGGCGTACACGCCCGAGTCCAATTCAGGCTTGCGGTTGGCCAGGGTCTGGAACACGAAGGCCAGGGTCAACATACCCACGGCGGTGATCGCCCAGCCGATCAGCACGGCGCCCACCTCGGCGCGTGCGGCCATATTCTGCGGTAACGAGAAAATCCCCCCGCCGATCATCGACCCCACTACCAGGGCGATCAGGGCACTGAGCCGAAGTTTCTGGGCGGGTTGGGACATGAACACTCCTGAATGAATAAATCGTTTTAGCTGACAACTGTGCACTCAACTAATTAACCCAGCGAGTGTAGCGTTTATTAGAGACCGCAATAAAACACGGCGTTAATAACCCAAGGGCATGACAGTTTATAGGGTTGAGGCTTATTTAGAATTTAAATACGGCGACTACCTTGTCGTGTATTGGCTACTTATTGTCGCCTCTATGAAAAGTTTGCACATTCGGAAAAACGGACTAGCTTAAAACGTCCACACGTAGCACTAAATGATTAACCAATACCGCAGGGATCGCTCTGGAAAGCCCCTTTGCGCGGAAAACTATTGCCCACGGCTTTGCACCCTAAGTCATTAATTCACAATGGAATGTGCCAATGAAGTGATCTGAGTCAGCTGTTTGATTAGCGCACGGATTTATTCTGTGGTCTCTCTTCTCCTGCATTGGAGTTATGCGATGTCTGAATCTCCCGGAAAACTTCGACTGGGCGCACTGGTTGCACTTGTCGTCGGCTCAATGATTGGCGGCGGGATCTTCTCACTGCCGCAAAATATGGCCGCCAGTGCCGATGTCGGCGCCGTGCTGATTGGTTGGGTGATTACCGCCATCGGCATGTTGACCCTCGCGTTTGTGTTCCAGACCCTCGCCAACCGCAAGCCCGACCTCGACGGCGGCGTGTATGCCTACGCCAAGGCCGGCTTCGGCGACTACATGGGCTTCTCTTCAGCTTGGGGCTACTGGATCAGCGCCTGGCTGGGCAACGTGGGTTATTTCGTGTTGCTGTTCAGCACCCTCGGTTACTTTTTCCCGATCTTTGGCGAAGGCAATACCCCTGCTGCGGTGATCGGTGCGTCGGTGCTGCTGTGGGCCGTGCATTTCCTGGTGCTGCGCGGCATCAAGGAAGCGGCATTCATCAACCTGGTGACCACCGTCGCCAAAGTGGTGCCGCTGGTGCTGTTTGTGTTGATCGCCCTGTTCGCGTTCAAGCTGGACATCTTCACCGCTGACATCTGGGGCGTGAAAAATCCCGACCTGGGCAGCGTGATGAACCAGGTGCGCAACATGATGCTGGTCACCGTGTGGGTGTTCATCGGCATCGAAGGCGCGAGCATCTTCTCCTCCCGCGCAGAAAAACGCTCCGACGTGGGCAAGGCCACGGTAATCGGCTTTATCACCGTGCTGTTGTTCCTGATGCTGGTGAACGTGCTGTCCCTGGGCATCATGACCCAACCGGAACTGGCCAAGCTGCAAAACCCATCGATGGCCGCCGTGCTGGAACATGTGGTGGGCCACTGGGGTGCGGTGCTGATCAGCGTCGGCTTGATCATCTCGCTGCTGGGGGCGCTGCTGTCGTGGGTGCTGCTGTGTGCGGAGATCATGTTCGCCGCCGCCAAGGACCACACCATGCCGGAGTTCCTGCGCAAGGAGAACGCCAACCATGTGCCGGCCAACGCCCTGTGGCTGACCAACGCCATGGTGCAGATATTCCTGGTGATCACGCTGTTTTCCGCCAGCACCTACCTGTCGCTGATCTACCTCGCCACCTCGATGATCCTGGTGCCTTACCTGTGGTCGGCGGCTTACGCATTACTGCTGGCCGTGCGCGGCGAGACCTACGAAAACGCCCTGCGCGAGCGCAAGAAAGACCTGTTCATCGGCGCTATCGCGCTGATCTACGCGATCTGGCTGCTGTATGCAGGCGGCGTCAAATACCTGCTGTTGTCCGCCCTGCTGTATGCCCCCGGCGTAATCCTGTTCGCCAAGGCCAAGCATGAACTGGGCAAACCGATTTTCACCCACGTCGAGAAGCTGATTTTCGCCGCAGTGGTCATTGGCGCCCTGGTGGCGGCCTATGGGCTCTACGACGGCTTCCTGACCCTGTAACACCTGAATCTTTTGTTCACTGGAGGATCTGTAATGATCACGGAAAAAGTGAAGTACGGCGTACATTCCGAAGCCGGCAAACTGCGCAAAGTCATGGTGTGCTCCCCAGGCTTGGCCCACCAGCGGCTGACCCCCAACAACTGCGATGAACTGCTGTTCGATGATGTGCTGTGGGTGGCCCAGGCCAAGCGCGACCATTTCGACTTCGTCACCAAGATGCGCGAGCGGGACATTGATGTGCTGGAAATGCACAACCTGCTGACCGACATCGTTGCCATCCCCGAAGCGCTGGACTGGATCCTGGAGCGCAAGATCACCGCCAACACCGTGGGCCTGGGCCTGGTCGATGAAGTGAGCTCGTGGCTGCGCAGCCTGGAGCCGCGCAAAATCAGCGAATTCCTGATCGGTGGCGTGTCGGCCGATGACCTGCCGAGCAGCTTCGGTGGCAAGACCATCGAGATGTTCCGCGACTTCCTCGGCCACGCCAGTTTCATCCTGCCGCCGCTGCCCAACACCCAGTTCACCCGCGACACCACCTGCTGGATCTACGGCGGCGTGACGCTCAACCCGATGTACTGGCCGGCGCGACGCCAGGAAACCCTGCTGGCCTCGGCCATCTACAAATTCCACCCCGAGTTCACCAACGCCGACTTCCAGATCTGGTACGGCGACCCGGATCAGGAACACGGCGCTTCCACACTGGAAGGCGGCGACGTCATGCCAATCGGTAACGGTGTGGTGTTGATCGGCATGGGTGAGCGCTCGTCGCACCAGGCCATCGGCCAACTGGCGCGCAACCTGTTCAAGAACAAGGCGGTGGAGAAAGTCATCGTGGCCGGCCTGCCGAAATCCCGCGCGGCGATGCACCTGGACACCGTATTCAGCTTCTGCGACCGCGACCTGGTCACCATCTTCCCCGAAGTGGTCAACCAAATCGTGCCGTTCACCCTGCGTCCGGATGAGAGCAAGCCACACGGCATCGACATCCAGCGCGAGAAAACCAACTTCCTCGAAACCGTCGCCGCGGCCCTCAACCTCAAGGCGCTGCGTGTGGTCGAGACCGGCGGCAACAGCTTCGCCGCCGAGCGCGAGCAGTGGGACGACGGCAACAACGTGGTGGCGGTGGAGCCTGGCGTGGTGATCGGTTACGACCGCAACACCTACACCAACACCCTGCTACGCAAGGCCGGGGTGGAAGTCATCACCATCAGCGCCGGCGAACTCGGCCGGGGCCGTGGCGGCGGCCACTGCATGACCTGCCCGATCATCCGCGACCCTATCGACTATTAATTTCCAGGCCTTGGCCGTCGCCCATAAAGCGTCGGCCAGGGGGATAACCTAAACAGAAGGAGATCCATCATGGCTTTCAACATGCGCAACCGCAGCCTGCTGTCGCTGATGCACCACACCACCCGCGAGCTGCACTACCTGCTGGACCTGTCCCGCGACCTCAAGCGCGCCAAGTACACCGGCACCGAGCGTCCGCACCTGAAGGGCAAGAACATCGCACTGATCTTCGAAAAAACCTCGACTCGCACCCGCTGCGCGTTTGAAGTCGCGGCCCATGACCAGGGTGCCCACGTCACCTACATCGACCCGGTGTCGTCGCAGATCGGCCACAAGGAAAGCATGAAAGACACCGCCCGCGTATTGGGCCGGATGTTCGACGCCATCGAGTACCGTGGCTTCGAGCAGGAAATCGTCGAAGAGCTGGCCAAGTTCGCCGGCGTGCCGGTGTTCAACGGCCTCACCGCCGAATTCCACCCGACCCAAATGATCGCCGACACCCTGACCATGCGCGAGCACAGCGACAAACCGCTGCATGACATCAGCTACGCCTACCTGGGTGACGCGCGCTACAACATGGGCAACTCGCTGCTGATGATCGGCGCCAAGCTGGGCATGGACGTGCGCATCGGCGCGCCGAAAGCCCTGTGGCCGCACGAAGATTTCATCAAGCAATGCCAGGGATTTGCCGAAGAAAGCGGCGCGCGTATCACCATCACCGAAGACCCGAAGGAAGCGGTGAAAGGCGTGGACTTCATCCACACCGATATCTGGGTGTCCATGGGCGAGCCAGTGGAAGCGTGGGACGAGCGCATCGAGCAACTGCTGCCGTACCAAGTCAACGCCAAGATGATGAAAGCCTCGGGCAACCCGCGCGTGAAGTTCATGCACTGCCTGCCGGCGTTTCACAACAGCGAAACCAAGGTGGGCAAGGACATCGCCGCGCGTTATCCGAACCTGGCAAACGGCGTGGAAGTGACCGAGGACGTGTTCGAGTCGCCGGCCAACATTGCGTTTGAGCAGGCGGAGAACCGCATGCATACCATCAAGGCGATTCTGGTGTCGGCACTCGCAGATATCTAAACCTCTAGTTGGCAATGAGGACAAATGTGGGAGCCGGGCTTGCCCGCGATGCGGGCACCTCGGTCTTTCAAGAAGGCTGCAGTGATGCTATCGCAGGCAAGCCAGTTCCCACATTGACCGCGTTCCTTCATCAGAACTTTCAGAAGGACATTCTGTATGCGCATCGTCGTAGCCCTGGGCGGCAACGCCCTGCTCCGCCGTGGTGAACCCATGACGGCGGACAACCAACGCGCCAATATCCGTATCGCCACCGAACAGATCGCCAAGATCCATGCCGGCAACGAGCTGGTGATCGCTCACGGTAATGGTCCGCAAGTCGGCCTGCTGTCGTTGCAGGCGGCGGCCTACACCCAGGTGTCGCCGTACCCGCTGGACGTGCTCGGCGCCGAGACCGAAGGCATGATCGGCTACATCATCGAACAGGAACTGGGCAACCTGCTGGACTTCGAAGTGCCGTTCGCCACCCTGCTCACCCAAGTCGAAGTGGATGCCAAGGACCCGGCCTTCCAGAACCCGACCAAGCCCATCGGCCCGGTGTACTCCAAAGCCGAAGCGGAAAAACTCGCCGCCGAAAAAGGCTGGGCGATTGCCCCGGATGGCGACAAGTACCGCCGCGTGGTCGCCAGCCCACGGCCCAAACGCATCTTTGAAATTCGCCCGATCACGTGGCTGCTGGACAAAGGCAGTATCGTGATTTGTGCCGGCGGCGGCGGCATTCCGACGATGTACGGCGAGGACGGCAAGCTGCGCGGCATTGAAGCGGTGATCGACAAAGACCTGTGTTCGTCGCTGCTGGCATCACAATTGAAAGCCGATTTGCTGGTAATCGCCACCGACGTCAACGCGGCGTTTATCGACTACGGTAAACCCACCCAGAAAGCCATCGGCCAGGCCCACCCCGACGACATCGAAAGACTCGGCTTCGCCGCCGGTTCCATGGGTCCCAAGGTCCAGGCCGCCTGCGAGTTCGCCCGCCAGACTGGCAAAACCGCCGTCATCGGTTCACTCTCGGACATCGAAGCCATCGTCCAGGGCAGCGCCGGCACACGCATCAGCACGGCAACACCTGGCATCACCTATCTGTGAAGTAGAGGAGATACGCCTATGGCCACCTTTGAACCGGGTCACCTGCACGTTGAACGTCACGCGCTGAACAAGGATGACTACAGCTACAACCTGTGCATCGACTACGAAGTCAGCCAGGATCCCAAGGAAGGCAAGGGGATGCTGTTCAAGCTGCATGGCTCGGTGCAGGGCAAGGACCTGAAGGAGGAGTTTTTCCTGCCCAAGGACCAGGCGTTCGACTTTGCCCGGCATGCGATGAACATCGCGCAGAAATACGGCATGCCGAAGATTGCCGTGTTGAACGGCTCGATGCACAAGCAGTACGACTTGATGTTCGAGGATGTGCGGCATCAACTGGATGTGAAGGCAGGCGATCCGGTCAAGCCCGAACACCTCGAATAACCCGATTTCCCAG